>CALXEB010000001.1 GCA_944387215.1 uncultured Flavonifractor sp.
AAGGTCTGGATCAGGCCCTCGGCCATGGCGTCCAGGGTGATCTGCTGGGTGGCGGGGATGACGATGCAGCGCACCCCCTCGTGGACCTTCCGGCCCTTGAGGATGGCCGCGGCCTGGCGCAGGTCGTCCAGCCGGCCGTTGGTGCAGGAGCCGATGACCACCTGCTGGATGGGCATGCCCGCCGCCTGGTCCACCGTGCGGGTGTTGGAGGGCAGGTGGGGCAGGGCTACGGTGGGCTGGAGGGCGTCCAGGTCGATGACTACCTCCCGGGCGTACTCCGCGTCCGGGTCAGGCTCCACCGCCGTCCAGGGGCGCTTCACCCGGCCGTCCAGATAGGCCCGGGTCTTGTCGTCCACCGGGAAGATGCCGTTTTTGGCCCCGGCCTCGATGGCCATGTTGGCGATGGTAAAACGGTCGTCCATGGACAGGGAGGCCACCCCTTCCCCGCCGAACTCCAGGGACTGGTACAGGGCCCCGTCCACCCCGATCTCGCCGATCAGGTGGAGGATCACGTCCTTGCCGGACACGAAGGGCTGCAGCTTTCCCTTCAGGGTCACCTTGATGGCGGCGGGGACCCGGAACCAGGCGATACCCGTGGCCATGCCGGCGGCCATGTCGGTGGAGCCCACGCCGGTGGAGAACATGCCCACCGCGCCGTAGGTACAGGTGTGAGAGTCGGCGCCGATCATGCACTCACCGGGTGCGGTAAGGCCCTTCTCCGGCAGCAGGGCGTGCTCCACGCCCATGCAGCCCACATCATAGAAATGGGTGATGGAAAAGCGCTTGGCAAATTCCCGGGCCTTGGCGCACAGCTGGGCGGCCTTGATGTCCTTGCAGGGGGTGTAGTGGTCCAGCACCAGGGCGATCTTGTCCCTGTCAAACACCTGGGTCAGCCCCGCCTTATCAAACTCGGTGATGGCCACCGGGGTGGTGATGTCATTGCCCAGCACCAGGTCCAGCTTGGCCTCCACCAGCTGCCCGGGGACAACGTGGTCCAGGCCGGCGTGCCTGGCCAGGATCTTCTGGGTCATGGTCATTCCCATGGTTGGGTGCCTCCTTACGCTTTGTTTGAACTGAGCATAGCACAGGGGCTTGTCAAAAGAATGTAAACCATGCTACAATTTATCGGAAGGGAGGCGGGCGCCATGCTGCGCAATATCTGGACCCCTCTGGCCGACGGCCAGCCCACCCAGCACAAGGAGCCCGGCCAGCTCATCTATCTCCAGGACACCCTGGCCGAGTGCTTTTACTATATCGTCTCAGGCACGGTGAAATGCTTTATCTCCTCCCCGGAGGGGGATGAGCGCATCCTCACCCTTCCCCACGCAGGGGAGCTCATCGGAGAGGCATCCTTCTTCGACCGGCAGCCCCGGGTATCCTCCGCCGTGGCGGTAACGAAGTGCGAACTGGTGACGGTGGACCGGCCACGGCTGGAGCAGGTGTTTGCCGCTCATCCCAGCCTGGCCATCGCCATGCTGGAAAATCTGGCCGGCCGGGTGCGCATCCTCTCCGCCCATGTGGACAGCGAGTTTCTGCCGGCGGACAAGCGCATCGCCCGCCACCTGCTGGCTCAGATCCCCGGCCCGGACGGTTCCCTGCGCTGCACTCATGAGGAGATCGGCGCCACCGTGGGGGTGAGCCGGGTGACGGTGAGCCGGGTGCTGGGGGACTTCGACCGGCGGGGCTGGGTGTCCACCGGCTACAAGAGCCTGCGTATCCTGGACCGCCTCGCCCTGGAGCGGTACCTGGGGGAGATCCAGGCATAAAAAACGGGCCGTGCGGCCCGTTTTTTCTAGATTCACAAAATAATGCAGATCAGCCCGCCGGAGCCCTCGTTGATGATGCGCTGAAGGGTCTCCTGCAGCTTGACCCTGGCGTCCTCCGGCATCCGTTTCAGTTTGGCGTTCAGGTCCTCGCTGACCAGATCGTGGAAGGACTTGCCGAAAATGTTGGACTGCCAGATGGCCTTGGTGTCCCCCTCGAACTCCTGGAGCAGGAAGTTGACCATCTCCTCGCTCTGCTTCTCGTTGCCCACGATGGGGGACACTTCCGTCTCGATATCCGCCCGGATCATGTGGATGGAGGGGGCGCTGGCCTTCAGGCGGACCCCGTAGCGTCCCCCCTGCTTGACGATCTCCGGCTCCTCCAGCACCAGCTCGTCGGCGCCGGGCACCACAATACCGTAGCCGGTGGAGCGCACCTCCTCCAGAGCGCCGGCCACCTTGTCGTACTCGGTCTTGACCTTGGCCAGGCCGGAGAGGAGCTCCATCAGGTCCCCGTCGTCGTGGATGGTGAAGCCGGATTGCTGGGAGAGGGTGTCGTAAAACAGCTCCCGGGGCAGGTCCAGCCGGGCGGCGGACAGGCCGGTACCCAGGCTGATGGAGGTGACTGCGGCGCTGTTCACCCAGTCGCAGTTACCGATCGCCTTTACTGTTTTTTCCACGTCGCGCACCCGGCGCATGCCGGCGGCTCCCTCCCGGATGGCGGCGTACAGGCCGCTCTTGATGGGGTGGTCGTAGGGCAGGGCGTCCACCCAGGGGGGCAGGAACAGGTCCAGCTCTTTTACCGGGAACTCGTAGAGCACCCCCTTGATAATATCGGTGACGGAGCCCTCGTCCAGCTGGAGGCAGTCGGCGCACACCACCGTCACGTCATAGCGGGAGGCCAGGTCCGCCCGGATGGCCCGGGCCCGGTCGGAATCCGGGTAGGCGGAGTTGAGCACCACCAGGAAGGGCTTTCCCAGCTCCTTGAGCTCGTGGATGACCCGCTCCTCGGCCTCCAGGTAGTCCTCCCGGGGAATATCGGTGATGGTGCCGTCGGTGGTGACGACGATGCCGATGGTGGAGTGCTCTGCAATGACCTTTCTCGTGCCGATCTCGGCGGCATCAGTCATGGGGATCTCATAGTCGAACCAGGGGGTGGTGACCATGCGTGGGGCGTCGTCCTCTGTGGCCCCCGCCGCGCCCGGCACCAGGTAGCCCACGCAGTCGATGAGACGGACGGAAAAGGCCGCCCCGTTTTCCAACTCGATATTCACGGCCTCCTCGGGAACGAACTTGGGCTCCGCCGTCATTACCGTGCGGCCGGAGCCGCTCTGGGGCAGCTCATCCCGGGCCCGCTCCCGGCGGTATACGTTTTCGATATTGGGAATGACCATGGTCTCCATGAACCGCTTGATGAAGGTGGATTTTCCCGTCCGCACCGGCCCTACTACGCCGATATAGATGTCACCCTCGGTCCGCAGGGCGATATCCTCATAGAGCTTGCTCTGTTCCACTGGCAATTCCTCCTTCGGCCCCGTGAGCCGGTCGTTTTCATTCCATACCTATGGGGATAAGCCATAAAATATGCACCCGTGTGGACATGGGGCGCAAAAATACAGGCGTCCGGGTCCTGCCCGGACGCCTGTGGATACGGGGTACAAGGTCCCCTCAGCGTTTTCTTGGAATGAGCAGCAGCTGGCCGGAAACGGGGCCGCCCTCCTCCAGCGCGTTGGCCTGGACGATGTCGGCGGCGGTGGTGCCGTAGGATTTGGCAATGTCCCACAGCCGCTCCCCCGCCCCCACCATCCGCAGGACGATGGAGGGCCGCCCGGCGTGGTCCAGCGGCGCAGTCTCGTCGATGGCAGCGGCAGTGATGCCTGCGGCCGCCTGCGGGGCGTACGCGACATATTGAAAGCTGACCGGCAGGCGCACCTCCAGCCCGCCTGCCGCCGCTGCGGCGAACACCGGCGCGGTGCAGACACAGCGGCAGGCGCAGACGGCCCCCTCCGGCAGGTCCAGCACACAGACGGCCTGAAGGGGCCGTGTGAGGGAACCGGCCTCCCCTTCCGCCGTCCGATAGAGCACGGTCACATTGATCTGGGCGGTAACGGTCACCCGCGCGCCCTCCCGGCTCTGGGTCAGGGGGCCGACGCAGACATAGGCGTCGGAGACCTCCTTCAGCAGTTCCCCCAGCTCCATCAGCTCCCTGACCGTGATCTCCTTCTCCCCGCAATCCGCCAGCCGGTCCAGCGTGCAGCAGCCGCTCTGGCAGGTCATGGGATAGAGTGTGGAATAGGCGTCAGTGAGCAGGCGGAGCGTTCGCGTTTCCCGTATTGCGGCCTGGGCCAGCAATCCCAGCGCGACGCTGAAGGTCCTCCCGTCCCCGCCGTCCAGAGTACAGTCCAGGTCGGTGAGGGTCACCTGTACGTCGCAGCCGGCCTCCTCCCCCGCTCCGCTGACCTCCATGATCTGGGAAAATGGGAGCTGGAATTCAGCGGAAAACAGTGTGTTGTCAGAAGCGCGGCAGAGGAGCTGGAGGAAGGTCTCGCCTTTGAAAATCAGCTTGTTGCCGATGACCTTGGCCTCCCCGCAGCGGAGGTAGGCCCGGGCCTTCAGCAGTTCCTCCGCCTCCGGCTTACCGCCGGAGAGAGTCAGGTCGTCTGCAAATGTAAAGCTTTTCTCCTGGACACATACGACGTCGCAGGTGTCGTACTGCTCAGAGCGCTGTTCCACCCCGGCCGATTCCCCTTCTGCAATGCCGCTGCACACCTGCCTGGCGGCGGGGCGGAACACCTGGATATCTGCCGCCAGGCTGGCCCGCACCAGCACCTTTCTGGGATTGAGGAGCCTGGCGTCGGCGCTTTGCACTCTGGGCACGGCGGTCACCAGGCAGGCGGGGGTGATGGCGGCGGCGTCCGCCGTACAGGTGAAGGGCAGGGTGACTTCCATACGCCGGACGCCTTGGCCTCCATCAGGCAGATAGAGCAAGACCGCGCGCACAGTACCGGACAGCTCCACCCGCCCCTCCTGGGCTTCCTTCCCCGCCAGATACGCCGTCCCCTCTACGTCGCAGATGCGGAGGATATCTGGGCAGGCGTCGGGGACGATGGCCTCCAGCGTCTCCTCCCGGCAGACCGTGGTGTCCAGGATGGTCTCATAGCCGTTCCACTCGGTCCGTTCCAATTCCAGCTCCATAGTGTTCCACTCCTTGTATGGGCCCTTCGGTCCCGTTCTGATGCGTTCCCGCTGTCAGATGATATGTCCAAGGAGCGGCGGGTATGCCTCACCCGCGCATGCCGAACAGTGTTTTCAGTATCCCACGCAGGGCCTTGGGGGATCTCACCACAACGATCTTCATCACATTGCCTCCCTGTCGCTCCAGAATCGTCTGAGCCAGTCCCTGCCGCGGCAGCCAACCCAGGCCCCCGCGCCGAATGCGGCCAGATGGAGCGGATGGAGCAGCAGCAGCGTCCCCGACACGCACAAAGCCGCTGCGGCCAACCGCTTTTTGTCCCGTTCCGTCATAAAAAGCCGCCTCCCGTCCTGGTTCTGACCCAGTATACGCGGAAGGCGGCTTATGTGTTCAGTTGTGCTGTGCCGGCCGGTCACGCCCGCTGGCTGCGGATGAGCAGGGCGCGGCCGGAGGCGATGGTGATCTCCGCGGCGGGGCCGGCGGGCTCGTTGCTGATGGACAGGGTATCCCCCCGGGTCAGAGCCGCCCTGTCCAGCGGATACTTTGTCCCCCGGAGGGTGACGCCGGTGACCTTGCGGTCCAGCGGGATCAGGGAGAGGTAGTGATAGCGCGGCAGGTCCGCGACCTGATAAACGCCCGGGCAGAGCAGCCGGACCTCATTGTCCTCATCCACGATCATCCCGCTGCCGCCCCGCTCTGCAAGCCACTCCAGCAGCAGCAGATTGGAGGCGGTGTGGTCCAGCCGTCCGCCGGTGCAGCCGCACAGGAGCAGCTCAGTGATGCCCATGGACAAGGCCTGGTCCATGGCGGCCTGGAGGTCGGTCACATCCTTTTCCGCAGGTAAAGTCACGCAGGGCACATCCAGGGCGGGGCGCTCCCCTGAATCCCAGTCCCCAATGAGGAAATCGGGCTGAAGGCCGGCGGAAACGGCATTGGCATATCCGCCGTCGGCACAGAAAACCGTCCAGGCCGCCCCGTCCAGATAAGGGCGCAGGAAGCGCCCGTCCCGCCAGGGGGCCGCGCCGACGATCAGTCCGTGCGTTCTCTCCGCTGCCATTCCGGCACTTCCTTTGCCTGTTGATAAAGCCGCACATAGCTGTCATGGCGGCTTTGGGAGATCTCCCCCGCCTTCACCGCGGCCAGGACGGCGCACCCCTTCTCCTTGATGTGCGCGCATCCAGTGAACCGGCATCGGTCCAGATAGGGGGCAAACTCCCGGAAGGTATGCTGGAGCTCCTCCGGCGGACGAAGCTCCATCTCCTCGGTATCGAAGGAAGAAAAGCCCGGCGTGTCTGCCACGATAGCCCCGGAGGAGAGGCGGTAGAGCTCCACGTGCCGGGTGGTGTGCCGCCCCCTGCCCAGCTTCTCGGAGACCTCCCCCACCTGAAGGCGGAAGCCGGGCTCCAGAGCATTCAGGATACTGGATTTTCCAACGCCGGAATTCCCTGTAAAGGCAGATACCTTGCCAGATATCACTGCGGCCAGCCGGTCGATCCCCTCCCCTGTCTCCGCGCTCACCCGCAGGGTGGTAAAGCCGGCCCGGAGATAGGTGCGGTAGAGTTCTTCGGCAGCATCCAGATCGCACTTGTTGATGCAGATGACCGGCTCGCATTCCCGCCCCTCGGCAATGGATACCACCCGGTCAATGAGAAAGGGGTCGGTGACCGGCACGGCGCCGGAGGCGATGACCACGAGCTGGTCAATATTCGCCACAGCGGGCCGGCGGAATTGATTTTTTCGGGGCAGGATCTCTTCCAAAATGCCGCTGTCCCCTTCCAGAGGCGTAAAGACCACACGGTCTCCCACCAGAGGGGTGAGCTTCTGGTGGCGGAATTTTCCCCGTCCCCGGCAGGCGATCAGCCGCCCGTCTCCGCCGTCCACATAGTAAAAGCCGCTGAGGCCTTTTAAAATAATGCCTTCCATCTTACTCAGCTAAAGGGGACCGCCCGGCTCCAGTCCTCTACCCCGTCGATATAGACTGTGACCGTCTGTACGCCGGAACCCCGCACCGGGACCGTCACCAACTGCATCTGGGTATCCACCACTTCCCGGTATTGCTCCACGCCGTCCACGGTGACGACGACCTCCACCTGGCTGCGGCCGTCCCGGGGCAGATCCACCCGGACGCTGCTGGTGACAACCTCGGTCCCGCCGCTGGGCGTGGGCTCCGGCGTGGCGCTGGGCTCAGGGCTGGGCGTAGGCTCCGTGCTGGGATCAGGCCCCAGGCTCACCCGGAAGCGGATGGAAGTACCCTCCTCCACAGAAGTGCCTTGCTCGATGCTCTGCCAGGTGATGCGCCCGGCCTCCTCGTCGGCGCTGTATTCCTCAGTGATCTCGGCCACTACCAGGTTCAGGGTGTCCTCCGCAGCGCGCACTGCATCCTCGCGGAGCATACCAACAAAATTGATGACGGTAGACATCTCGGGCTCGGGGCCCTGGCTCACCACCAGTTCCACCTGCTCCACGCCCTCCAGGGGGGTATCGGCAGCGGGATCCTGGGAGATGACATAGTTTTTGCTATACTCCTCAGAGTACTCCTCCCGGATGGTCAGCGTGCCCGCCTCCTGGGAAAAGCCCAGCTGCTCCAGCTCGTTGATCGCCAGGCGGTAGTCCTTGTCGCGCACGTCAGGCATGGTCTCTCCCTGGGAGGTCTGCAGGCTGCCGTCGCTCACCGTGACGTTGATGGTGGACCCCAGCTCGGCGTTTCGCCCGTTCTCAGGGGTCTGGTCCACGATCCGCCCGGGTTCCAGGTCGCTGGCCACCGTGCCGCTCTGGACGATCTGGAACTGGCCCGCCTTCACGTCCTCCTGGTCCTGGGCCTCGGTTATGGTCATGCCATAGAGGTTCGGCACACTGTGCAGATCACTGCTGGAGACGCCCAGCCCGCTGAAAAAGGAGATAAAGAGGAATACGCCCACGCCGGCCAGGAAGATGACCACCGCGGCAATGGCCAGGATGACAGGCAGCCGGCTGCCCCGCTCTGTATCGTCGTCGTCATACAGGTCCTCCCGCTCCCGGCGGCTCGGACGGCGGGAGACGGGCTCCTCTGCCGGGACATGCCGGGCGGCATGGGCAGGCTGGGGCCGCACGGCGTGGGGCGTATTGGCGCCCAGCACCTGGGTGGGCTCGTCCTCCCCGGTGACCAGAAGGTCGGCGGAGGTATAATCAAAGTTGATCGAGGGATTTTTGCGGAATTCCTCCAGGTCGGCCAGCATGGCGTCGGCGGAGATATACCGCTGGTTCACGTCGGAGGCCATGGCCTTCATGGTGATGGCCTCCAGCGCCTCCGGGATCTCCGGGTCGATCTCACGGGGAGACAGGGGGATGGAGTTGATGTGCTGGATGGCCACCGCCACCGGGGAATCCCCCTCATAGGGCAGGCGGCCGGTGATCATCTCATAGAGCACCACGCCGGCGGAATAGATGTCGCTGCGCGCGTCGATGTGGCTGCCCCTGGCCTGCTCGGGGGAGATATAGTGGACCGAGCCCAGGGCCTCCTGGGTCAGGGTGGCCTGGGCGGCGGAGGTGAGCCGCGCGATACCGAAGTCGGCCACCTTCAGGCTGCCGTCCCGCAGGATCATGATATTGTGGGGCTTGATGTCCCGGTGGATGATGCCCCGGCTGTGGGCATGGGAGAGGGCCTTCATGATCTGGGTGATGAAATGAAGGGCCTCCCTCCAGGCCAGCTTGCCGCCCTTTTTCTGCATATACTGCTTGAGGGTGATGCCGTCCAGCAGCTCCATGACGATATAGTCCAGTTCCGCGCTGTGGGACACGTCGTATACCGCCATGATGTTGGGGTGAGAGAGCATGGCCACGGCCTGGGACTCGTCGTGGAAGCGCCGGCGGAATTCGGCGTCCTGGGCCAGCTCCTCCTTGAGGATCTTGATGGCCACCAGGCGGTTGAGCCGGTGGTCCCGGCCCTTGTATACCACGGCCATGCCGCCGGTGCCGATACGCTCCAGGATCTCGTATCGGTTGTCGAGTAATTTCCCTATGTACTGATCCATAGTTCATTACCCCCCTTAAACGATTTGGAAGAGGACGACCGTCACGTTGTCCGGCGCGCCCCGGGACAGAGCGATGTCCAGCAGCCGCTGGCAGCATTCCTCGCTCTCTCCCCCGTGGATCACCTCATAGAGGATCTCCTGGTCGGTGACGATATTGCTCAGCCCGTCCGAACACAGCAGCAGGAAGTCGCCGTGCTTCAAGGACCGCTCATACAGATCGGCCCGGATGTGTTCTTCCGCCCCAAGGGCCCTGGTGATCAGGTTTTTTCTGGGGTGGTTGCGGGCCTGCTCCGGGGTGATATCGCCCCGGGCCACCATATCCTCCACCACAGAGTGATCCCGGGTCAGGCGGGTGATGCCGTCCCCGTCCAGATGGTAGGCCCGGCTGTCGCCGATGTTCAGCAGGTAGGCGGTATCCTCCACAATGAGCGCCGCCACCATGGTGGTCCCCATGCCACGGCAGTCCGGATCGGTACAGGCCCGGCGGAACACAGCGGCATTGGCGTCCGCCGCCGCCCTGTCCAGTGCCGCGGCCGGGGCCGTCTCCTGCTCCGGCCGGAGGTTTTTCAGGGTGTCCACAAAGGTGTCTACCGCGATGAGGCTTGCGATATTGCCCGCCTTTGCCCCCCCCATCCCGTCGCATACCACGCCTACAGCCAGGTGTTCCGAGGGTACGTCTAAGTAATATCCGTCCTGGTTCTGATTGCGGATCACCCCTTTATCGGTGACGCCCCATGCATGTATCATCGTGTGACCGCCTCTTTTCCGTGGGGACTCAGGTCCTGTTCCCCTGCTGATAACATTATGTCAACTTTGCTCTGTCTCAAGAAGACGCTTGCGCCTGAGCTGGCCGCAGGAGGCGTCGATATCCCCTCCCAGCCGCCGGCGCACCGTGACGGTGACACCGCGGCTCTCCAGCCGCTTCTGAAAGGCCGCAGTCCGCCGGCTGGGCCGCAGAGGACTCTCCGCCACATCGTTGAGCGGGATAAGGTTCACGTGCCCCGGCGCACCCTTCAGGCGGCGGGCCAGCAGATCCGCCTGCCAGTCGGCGTCGTTCACCCCGTCGATCATGGCGTACTCGTAGGAGATGCGCCGGCCGGTCTTTTCAAAGTACCGCCGGCAGCAGGCGAAAAGCGTCTCGACCCCCACGCTGCGATTCACCGGCATGATCTGGCTGCGGGTCTCGTCGTCGGGGGCATGGAGGGAAACTGACAGGGTCAATTGTAACCGATAGTCCGCCAGTTTGTCAATTTTTTCAACCAGGCCGCAGGTGGACAGGGAGATGTGCCGCATGCCGATGTTCAGGCCCTCCGGGCTGTTCACCAGGTCCAGAAAGCGGAGCACCGTGTCAAAATTGTCCAGGGGCTCCCCAATGCCCATCAGTACGATATTGCTTACCTCCAGGCCGGAATCCAGCTGGGTGAAGAGCACCTGATCCAGCATCTCCGCCGGCGTCAGATCCCGCACCTTTCCCCCCAGGGTGGAGGCGCAGAAGGCGCACCCCATGCGGCAGCCCACCTGAGAGGAGATACACACAGTATTCCCATGGTGATAGCGCATCAAAACCGTCTCGATGCAGTTTCCGTCCCCCAGCCGCCAGAGGTATTTGATGGTACCGTCCTGGGCAGAGACCTGTTTGCGCTCCACCTGGGGCGGGCACAGAAGGCAGGAGGACGCCAGCTTTTCCCGCAGGGCCCTGGACAGGTTGGTCATCTCGTCAAAAGACCGGACCCCCCGGTGAAGCCACTGAAAGACCTGCCTGGCCCGGAAGGCCGGCTCCCCCAGCTCCTTGAAATAGTCGGTCATCTCGGTCAGGCTCATGGATTTGATGTCGGTCATAGGGTCCTCCTCAGCTTGGCGAAGAAAAAGCCGTCGGTGCCGTGGCGGTGGGGCCAGCAGGTGAGCATGCCCCTGCCCGTATCCGCAAATGGACCGGGCACCTGGAAACGCTCTAATGTAAAGTGTTTATTCCTGTCAAGAAATCCAAGCACCACGCCCTCGTTCTCCCGCTCCAGCAGGGTACAGGTGGCGTAGAGCAGCACGCCGCCGGGGCGGACACACCGGGCCGCGCTGTCCAGAATATCGGCCTGAATCTTGGGCAGATTTTCCAGCGGCTTTGGATCCTTATAGCGGATGTCCGGCTTTTTGCGGATGATGCCCAGGCCGGAACAGGGCACATCGGCGATCACCAGGTCAAATCTGCCAAGGAGATCATCCTTACACATCCTGGCGTCCAGAACTTCCGTATGGATACAGCTCAGGCCCAGGCGCCTGGCGCCAGCCTGGATGAGCTGCTGCTTATGGGGATGGATGTCACAGGAGAGCACCTCTCCCCTGTCCCCCATGGCCAGGGCCGCTGCAAAGGACTTTCCGCCGGGCGCAGCGCAGGCGTCCAGCACCCGCCAGCCGGGCTGCGGCGCGGCCGCCAGAACCGACAGGCGGGCGGCTGCGTCCTGAATGTAAAAATGGCCCGTCTGAAATTCGGGCAGCTCCTCCAGGCTGCCGGTGCGGCGCAGAAGCAGGCAGCCGGGCAGCCAGGGGTGAGGCCCGGCCTCTACCCCCCGGGCGGCCAGGGCAGCGGAAAGGGCCTCCGGCGTGGTCTTCAGCGTGTTCACCTGAGCGCAGGTGGGTGGCTCCCCATTGTCGGCCGCCAGCAATGCCTCCGCCTCCTCCGCACCCAGCCGCTCTGTAAAGGCGTCCACCAGCCACTGGGGATGGCTGTATCTTGTGGACAGGTCCGATGGGGACGGCAGCCGGTCCTTCTGGCGGAGCAGATTGCGCAGCACACCGTTTACAAGCCCGGCTGCCCGGGGATTCCGCGCGTATTTCCGAGCCAGGTCAACCGCCTGGCTGACGGCGGCGTGGCTGGGTACCCTGCTCAGCAGCTGCAGCTGGTAGGCGCCCAGCCGCAGGACGGCCCGGACCGGGGGCTCCAGCTTCTCCAGGGGGGTGAGGCACAGATCAGACAGCCAGAAATCCAGGAGCATCCGATTCTGGAGCACTCCGAAGCACAGACGGGTGGCCAGGGCGGCGTCCCGCGCGTCCAGCCCGGCTGCCCGGATGGCCTTTTTCAGATACCCGTCAGACCAGGCGCCCTGTTTTTCGCATGCCACCAGCGCCTCCAGGGCAACGCTCCGGGCGGTGACCATCAATTTCTCCTCCGGCCGCCGAAGGCCAGCAGGAAGCGCAGCAGCTGGGCGATGGATACCAGCAGGGCGGCCACATACGTCATGGCGGCCGCAGTGAGCACCTTCCTGGCCCCCCGCAGCTCCTCCTGCTCCAAAAGGCCGGTGTCCCGCAGGCTGGCCATGGCCCGGCGGGAGGCGTTGAATTCCACCGGCAGGGTGACGACCTGGCCCACCACGGCCACGGCGAACAGGATGACGCCTACGCCGAACAGGGCGGGGAAATAGAAGATCAATCCCAGTACGATCAGGAGAATGGACAGCTGGGAGCCGATGTTGCACACGGGGATGATGGCAGTACGCAGCTTGATGGGGCCATAGCCCTGGGCATACTGTACGGCGTGGCCCGCCTCGTGCGCGGCCACGCCAAGGGATGCCACGCTGGTGGAGCCGTACACCCCGTCGGACAGACGGATGACATTGCTCCGGGGGTCATAGTGGTCGCTGAGCCGGCCGGCCACCCGCTCGATACGCACATCGTATACCCCGTGGGCCCGAAGCACCGCCTCGGCAGCCTGAGCGCCGGTAAGGCCGCGGCGGCTTGCCACCCGGGAGTAGCGGTTGAAGGTGGCGGACACATTGAGCTGCGCCAGCAGGGCAATGAGCATGGCAGGCACCAGAATCATCCAATAATAGGGGTCGTAGTAGTAGAAGAACGGCATAACGGGCCTCCTTTACATGATCTGCCCGCCGGTCAGATAGCCCGCCAGGTTCCAGAGGAACCCGACGGCCATCCCGGCGGCGAACAGCACGGACAGCCAGCGGCGTTTTTCCGTCAGAGCCGCCGCAAAGAGGAAAAAGGGCAGGGCACAGGAGAGATACCGCCCCGCGCTGAGCAGCCAGGACAGGGAGTAGTTGAGCGTCAGGCAGGCAAAGGCATAGAGGGTATACATGCTCCGAAAACGCTTCCCCGCCCACCACAGCAGAGCAAAAAAGAGCGGGAACATCAGAATGGTGGGGATCCAGATCTCAAAGCGCACAGACACGGTGGGATAATGCAGGGCGTTCTCCAGCACGTACCACAGGGTATCGGAGATCCAGCAGAAGCCCTGGCTCCAGTGCTTCTGCATCTCGGTAAAGGCAAAGGGGTCCCCTGTGATGTACCAGTTCAAGGTCAGGTATCCGGCGGTGCCCAGGACTGGAAGCAGCAGGGCGGGCAGCCTGCGGAAGATCTCCCGCCAGCGGAAGCCGCCCAGGTGCTCCACCAGTTCCGCCCCCGCCGCCCCGATCAGGAGCAGTCCGTGCATCCGGGTCAGGGCGGCCAGGACGCCCCACACTCCCGCCGCCCACCAGCGGTGCCGGCGGATCTGCCACAGGGCGGCGGACGTGGTGAGGAAAAAGAGGCTCTCCGTCATGACCCCGCCGAAGAAGAAGGCATAGGGAAACAGGGAGAGAAAGATCACCGCCCGGCGGGCGGCCCCCTCCCCCAGCTCCCACGCGGCCAGCTTGTAGAGATAGACGCAGCCGCCCGCATAGCACAGGAAGGACACCAGCAGCCCCGCCGCCATAGTATTGCCGGTCAGCAGGGAAACCAACCGCACCAGCCAGGGATACAGGGGAAAGAACACCAGGAACAGATGTTGGCCGTTTTCGATGTACCCGCCGTAGCCCAGTTCCGCCAGATTCACGTAGTGCAGGGCGTCCCACCTTTTCCAGATCTCCAGGGCCCAGCCGGCCCCCGCGTTCGGAGAGAGGACCAGGCAGGCGTAGGCGGCCACGGCCAAAAAGACCACCAGGCGGAACAGCAGCGCGGCGGCAAACACGCCCGCGCAGGTCCTGTGGCCCGGTTCCACCCTTCCGGAAGCCGGACAGGGCCGGTACCCGGGTACCGGCAGGCCGGCGCTCCCCAGCCATCGAAGCACCAGGATCAGGCCCAGCGCGACCACGAACCCGGAGAGCGCAACGGTCCAGATCAGCTTGGCCATAGCCGCTTACAGCGTGATGGGATGGCCGCGGAGATAGTCGGCGGACTTCATTCGTCTGCCTCCGTCCGGCTGAAGTTCAGTGATGCGCAGCACGGTGCCCCCGCCGCAGGCCAGATCGATCCCTTCCTTGCCGGCCGCCAGAATGGCGCCGGGCGCGGCGGCGGTATGGTCATTCAGAACGACAGATGAAAACACTTTACACCGATTGCCGCTCAATGTTGTCACCGCAGCGGGCCAGGGCAGCAGGCCCCGGATCTGATCGTGAAGCTGCGCCGCGGTGCGGTCAAAATCCATGGCGGAGAGATCCTTGGACAGCATGGGCGCCAGGGTGGCCTGCCCGTGATCCTGGGCGGTCCGGGGCGCGGTGCCGGCGGCGATTTGGCCTACCGTCTCCACCAGCAGTTCTCCGCCCAGTTCCGCCAGCCGGGCATAGAGCTCCGGCGCGGTCTCCTCCGGGCCGATGGGGGTGGCCCGCTGGGCGATGATGTCCCCGGCGTCCAGGTCGTGGGCCATGTGCATGATGGTGACCCCGGTCTCCTTTTCCCCGTTGAGGATGGCCCAGTTGATGGGGGCGGCCCCCCGGTATTTCGGCAGCAGGGAGGAATGAACGTTGATGCAGCCTTTTTCCGGCGCCGCCAGGATCTCGTCGGGCAGGATGCGGCCGTAGGCCGCCACCACGATCAGCTCCGGGGCCAGTTCATGAATGAGCGCCAGGGCCGAGCCGTCCCGCAGCTTCACCGGCTGGTAGACCGGGATGCCGTGGGCCTGGGCGCAGAGCTTTACCGGGGGCGGCTGGAGCTTCATGCCGCGGTTTTTGGGCTTGTCCGGCTGGGTGAAGGCTCCGCAGACGTCATGCCCCGCGGCGACCAGCGCCTCCAGGGACGGGACGGCGAAGTCGGGGGTACCCATGAAGAGGATCCTCATTTCCCATCCTCCTCCTGGGCCTGGAGCAGCTCGTCCAGCTCCTCATTGGTATAGAGGCGGTCGCAGTGTTCGGTAAAGATGTGGCCGTCCAGGTGCTCGATCTCATGGCAGAAGCAGCGGGCCACGATCTCCTCCCCTTCCACTTCAAAGAAATCTCCGTTGCGGTCCTGGGCGCGCACCCTGGCCTTCATGGGCCGCTTGACGATCCCCCAGCGGCCGGGAACGGACAGGCAGCCCTCAAAGCCGTCCTGTTCGCCCTCCTGGGCGATGAGCTCCGGGTTTACCAGCTCCAGCATTTCTTCATTGGCGTCCACGACCACCACCACCCGGCGGAGGATGCCCACCTGGGGCGCGGCCAGGCCGGCGCCGTTGGCGTGGGCGAGGGTCTCCTTCAGGTCGTCCAGCAGGTCGTGAAGCCTTGCGTCAAAATTGGTCACCGGGCGGCATGCCTTGTGCAGCGCCGGGTCCTGATCTGTGAGAATGGTGCGCAGTGCCATGTCTATTTCCTCCTAGTCCATTGGGTCCACATCGGCAAAGATAGAGACCCCCTTGTTTTCCTTATCCGCCTGGGCCCGCCGCAGCAGCTCGGCCACCACGGCCCGCAGGGGCTTTGTGTTGGGGCCGGCCAGTGTCAGGCGGTAGCGGTAGCGGTCGTTGACCTTAACGATGCCGGCCGGGGCCGGGCCCAGGAGCTTCACGTCCAGAGCGTTCAGCGGCGGCCGGCTCAGCCAGCTGTCCAGCGTCCGCCGCAGCCGCATGCAGGCCCGCAGGGCCGCCCCCTCTGAGCGGGCGGAGGCGGTGAACACGAACAGATCTGCAAATGGCGGGCAGCCCCGCAGACGGCGCAGGGCGATCTCCTGCTGATAAAAAGCGTCGTAATCCTGCCGGGCGGCACAGCGGATCACGTCGTTTTCCGGGGTGAAGGTCTGGATCACCGCCCTGCCTCCCTTTTCCCCGCGCCCTGCCCGGCCCACCACCTGGGTCAGCAGAGAGAAGGTGCGCTCCCCCGCCCGGTAGTCATCTGCATACAGCGACAGATCCGCAGAGATCACGCCCACCAGGGTGACGTTCTCGAAGTCCAGGCCCTTGGCCACCATCTGCGTGCCCAGCAGCACGGGGATCTTTTCCCGCTCGAACTTCCCCAGCAGGGCCTCGTGGGTATGGGTGGCGGAGACGGTATCGGTGTCCATGCGCAATACCTGACGGCCGGGGAAGGCCTCTTTCAGCTCCTCCTCCACCTTCTGCGTGCCCGTGCCGATGAAATTCAGCTGCCCGCCGCAGGAGGGGCAGGCCGCCGGCAGAGGCTCTGAATGGCCGCAGTAGTGGCACATGAGCCGTCCGTTGGCCGAGTGGTAGGTCAGGTGGACAGAGCACCGGGGGCATGTGGGCACCTGACCGCATTCCCCGCAGGAGACCATACGGCTGGCCCCCCGGCGGTTGAGGAAGAGAATGCTCTGTTCCCCCCGCTCCATGGCCGCCGCCAGGGCCTCCTTCAGGCGCCTGCTCAGGTCGGTGCCGTTGCCGGAGCGCAGCTCCTTTTTCATGTCTACGATCTCCACCGGGGGCAGGGGGCGGGTATTGTACCGCTCCCGGATGGTGAAGAGGTGGTATGTCCCCCGCCTGGCCCGGTACATGCTCTCCACCGAAGGGGTGGCCGAGCCCAGGAGCAGGAGAGCGTTTTCCTGGACGCAGCGGCATTTTGCCACGTCCCGGGCATGATATTTCGGGACATTTTCCGACTGGTAGGTGGGCTCCTGCTCCTCGTCCAGGATGATGAGCTTCAGCTCGGGCAGCGGAGCGAACACCGCTGAGCGGGTGCCGAGCACCACCCGCGCCTGACCCATTCGGGCGCGCTTCCACTCGTCGTACCGCTCCCCCGCCCGGAGGGAGGAGTGCAGTACGGCCACCTGCCCGCCAAAGTGGGCGGCAAAGATGCGCAGCAGCTGAGGGGTCAGGGCGATCTCCGGCACCAGGACCAGGGCAGAGCCGCCCTGTTCCAGGACCCGGCGGATGAGCTTGAGATAGACCTGGGTCTTGCCGCTGCCGGTGACCCCGTAGAGCAGGGCCGCCGCGGCCCTGCCGCTTCGAGCCAGATCTTCCAGCCCGTCGTAGGCTGCCTGCTGCTCTGCATTGAGGACCGGTTCCTCCGCCGGCTCCACCCCCTCCGGCACCGGGGACCGGCGCAGGACCTCCCGTTTCTCCAGGATGAGCAGCCCGCGCTTTTCCAGGGTGCGGAGGGTGGCGCCGGAGGCCCCGGTAAAGTAGCACAACTCCTTGGCTGAGGCGCAGCCCAGGCCGCAGAGCAGCTCCACCACTGCGTACTGCAGGGGCGCAGTGCGCCGCCGCGGCTCCATTTGCGCCAGGGCCTCCTCCGGGGGCAGGGCCAGAGTGGCCACCTGTTCCATTTTGTCCTTCACGCCCCGGGACGCGCTGGTCTCCAGGACAAGGATCCCCTTGTCCCGCAGCAGCTTCAGTGCGGGATTCGGATCCTTGGTGCCGAAGGCCTCCCGGATCTGCATCACGTCGGCTTGGCCGCCGGAGGCAAAGAGCAGCTCCAGCAGGCGCCGGGCCTGTTCTGAGCGCCCGGCTGCCTCGAAGGCTGTCTCACGGTCCGTGCCGGGGGCCAGCTTCCAGCGGTCCTGAAGGGAAAAGTACAGCCCGGCCGGGAGCATGGCCCGGGCAGCGTCATATACCGTGCAGAACCACCGCTCCCGCATCCACAGGGCCAGCCGAAGGGCCTTGGCGTCCAGCACCGGCTCCTCGTCCAGCAGGGCGGCCACCGGCTTGCGCCGGGCATCCGGCGGACGGTCGGGTTCCAGCGCCAGCACCAGCCCCTCGGTCCGGCGGTTGCCCGCCCCAAAAGGGACCAGCACCCGCATACCGGGGCGCAGGACCTGCGTCAGTTCCGGCGGCACCGTGTAATCATAGGGCTTGTCGATGGCATAGACGGCCGCGCTCAATGCAATTTTTGCAACGGTAACCCCGTCCATCGCCGATCCCTCCCCGCCGCAGGCCAAAAGGGGAGGCGTGGGACAAAGCCAGCCTGCCCCTCGTCTCCCCCCGACTGTCAATCCTCTGCTTCGCTGTCTGCATCCTCCACATGGAGGTCGCCGTCAGCCACCTCTCGGATCGCGATGGTCACCGGCTTGTCCTCCAGGGACAGTTCGGCCTCCTCCGCCTCGGTGGCGATCTGCCGGGCCCGCTGGGCCACGACGTTCACCAGCATGTAGCGGCTGGGCACCTGCTTGAGCAGCTTATTCATAGGGGGTTCGAGCATCATATCTCATCAGACTCCTTCCACGATATTCATGCGGTTTTTGGTGCGGCAGCTTTCAGCCACCAAAATGGCCATGATCTCCCCTGCCGCCTCGGACACCTTGTCATTGACCACCAGGTAGTCGTAATTGGGGATCTGCCGGTACTCCTCCCGGGCCTTTTTCAGCCGGCCCTGGATGACCTCCTCCTGGTCGGTGGCCCGCCGGTGGAGCCGGCGGGAGAGTTCCTCGAAGGAGGGGGGCACGATGAAGATAAACACCGCGTCAGGGCACTTGGCGCGGACCTTGGCCGCCCCCTGGACCTCGATGTCCAGCAGCACGTCGATACCGGCATCCAGCTTCTCCCGGATGACCTTCAAAGAGGTGCCGTAATAATTATGGACATACTCTGCATATTCAAGCAGTTCCTCCCCGGCGATCATCTCTTCAAAGACCTCCCGGGTGACGAAGTTGTAATTGACGCCGTCCTCCTCCCCTACCCTTGGGGGACGGGTGGTGAAGGAGACGGAGAAATAGATGTCCCGCCGGGCGCCCAGCAGTTCAGAGATCACCGTGCTCTTGCCCACGCCTGAGGGGCCGGAGAGCACGATGAGCTGCCCGCGGGTCTTTTTCTTTACGCTCATTCCTCTTCCTCCTCTTCCGCGGCAGGGGCCTCCCTGCTGCCCAGCCGGCCCGCCACCGTCTCCGGCTGGAGAGCGGAGAGAACGATGTGGTCGCTGTCCATGATGAGCACCGCCCGGGTGCGCCGGCCATATGTGGCGTCGATCAGCACGCCCCGGTCCCTGGCCTCCTGCACCATGCGCTTGATGGGAGCCGACTCGGGACTCACCACGGCGATGAGCCGTCCGGCGGAGACCATGTTTCCAAAGCCAATGTTGATGAGTTTCATCCTCCGCCGACCGCCTTATTCCATATTCTGTATTTGTTCCCGGATCTTCTCGATCTCAGCCTTGATATCCACGACATAGCCCGCCGTCTCGATATCGCTGCACTTGGAGCCGATGGTGTTGGCTTCCCGATTGAACTCCTGGATGAGGAAGTCCAGCTTGCGGCCGATGGGCCCGTCCCCCGCCAGCATGTGGCGCAGCTGGGACAGGTGGCTGCGCAGACGGACGGTCTCCTCGTCCACGGCGACTTTGTCGGCGTAAATGGCCGCCTCGGTGAGGATGCGGCTCTCGTCCAGCTGAGCGTTCTGGAGCACCTCGTTCATCTTGGCGGTGAGGCGGGCGCGGTAGTCAGCCACGATGCCGGGCGCGCGCGCCTCCACTTTGCCGACCAGCTCCTCGATGGTGCCCGCCCGGCCCAGCACGTCCTGGGACAGCTTCTCCCCCTCCCGCAGGCGCATGGCGTCAAAATCCGCCAGGGCGGCCTCCAGGACCGTGCAGATATCTGCCGCTGCAGCTTCCAGGTCCTCCTGGGTCTTCTCCACCAGGAACACATCAGGAAACCGGGAGAGCATGGAGACCGAGATGTCGTCCGCCAGGCCGTAGCAATCCCGCAGCTCCCGCAGGGCGGAGAGATATCCCTCGGCGATGGGCCGGTTCACCGAGATGGATACGTCCCCCTTTTCCGAGGGACCGATGGTGACGAACACGTCTACCTTGCCCCGGGAGATATGGCCCTGGACTGCCGACTTGATCGCGTCCTCGGCGAACACATAGATCCGAGGCAGCTTGACGGTACAGTCCAGATAGCGGTTATTCACCGAGCGGACTTCCACCGTAATGGGGCGGCCCCGAAGAACGGCCTCTCCCCTTCCATAGCCTGTCATGCTCTTGATCAAAACGGATCCCTCCTCCTCCGCCGCAACGGCGGAAGGCTTTCCAAATAGTATACCAGTTCAGGCCCCGCTGCGCAAGGCCCTGTCGACCCGCGCCACATAAAAGGCAATGAGCTTGGAAAAGCCCAGATCATAGATGACAAAAGCCACATTGCCGGCGGCATACACCATCCATCCCGCATCCAGGACGGGCGGCAGGAAAGGCAGGAAAAGCGAGCGCAGGCCAAACCAGCACACAGAAAGGATCACATTGAACACGGCAAGCTTGCCCGCCCACTCCAGAAAGCGGCTGTTCAGCCGCTCCAGCAGGCTTTTCATCATGGGCCACAGGCCGAAGAAGAGCAGATAGAGCATCGCGCCGCTTTTGGCAGGCAGCAGGATGAGCCCCAGCAGGCCGGTGGCGCCATAGCAGAAGAAACCGGCGCCCAGCCCGGCAGAGACCACCGCCCCCGCCGGAAACACGCCGGCGACGGCCACGAGCCCAAGACGCCCAGCCGGAGCGACGGCGGAGATCCATAAAAATACCAGGGAAAGAGCTGTCAGCACCCCGGTCAGGGCCACCCTTCCGGCCCCGCGTCCATATCGCTTTCCACCCATGGCTCAGTACCCGCCGCCGCAGCCGCCGCACAGGCACTGGAGGCACAGGCAGGTGGTACACAGGTCGCAGGAGTCCACGCCGCCGCCGTAGCCGTATGGCCGGTAGGCCTGTCCGCCCTGGCGCATCATCATCAGGGCCTGGCGGTACTCCCCGTTGGACGGGTCCATATTGCAGGCCATCTGAAAATGCTGGGTGGCTTCGTCCAGCCAGCCCTTGCGATAGGCGATGGAGCCTGTGAGGAAGTGCCACTCCGCATCCTGGGAGGGGGCCGAACGCAGCAGCTGCTCGGCCCGGCTCAGATCTCTCATGTTGATCGCCTGCCGCACCTGGTTATAAAGGCTGTCTGAGGCACCGGAATACTGCTGCTGCCGCTGGTAGCCGCCCTGATAGCTTCCCTGGCTCTGATATCCGCCGGAAGACCCGCCGCTGCGCATGCGGGTGATGGCGTCGTAGGCCTCGTTGATCTCCTTCATTTTCTCCTCGGCCAGATCGGCCAGGGGGTTGTTCTGATAGTTGTCCGGGTGATATTTCCGGGCCAGCTCCCGATAGGCGCGTTTGACCTCCTCGTCGCTGGCATCGGGCTTGACGCCCAGCACGCTGTACGGATCGCTCATGTATTCTGTCTCCTGTTTTGAGATTTGACGGCCCTCCAGCGGCCGGTAAAAACAAGCTCCTCCACCGCCGGCAGGCCCAGGTAAAGAATGTTCTCCACCGTATCCTGCCAGTGGCCCAGCTCCAGCAGGGCCATGGCGGAACGGGCCAGGTTCAGGGAATGGCGCAGGGTGGTGCGCAGATAGCTCTGCTCCTCCTCCCCGATCTGCGGAAACCGGGCGGAGATGGGGTTATAGTTGCCCTGGGCGCGGTCTTTTTCCAGGTCGTCCCAGGCATCTACCAGGTAGATCCACCGGCCAATATGGTAGAGCAGCTGCTCCAAAGGCCGACGGCGGGCCGCGTCATCCTGCGCCGGCGCGGCGGCGGCCAGAAGCATGGCAAAGGTATCCGCCGTCTCATCCAGGGAGGGGCATCTCTCCCGCTCCAGGGCCTGGAGCCTTGCCAGCTGATCCCGCACCGCCCGGTCAAACTCCGGCCGGCGGCAGGCCGCCCGGCGGTAGCCGCGCAGGAGCATCCAGGACAGGAGGCGGGCTCCGACCCGCTGCCGGAAGGTCCCGTCGGCCACGGTGTCCCGCAGCTTCCAATAGGCCAGGATGGTACCGGCGTCAGCGGCAGCGTCCACCCCCGGCCCGCAGGCGCAGTCCTTTTTGACGCACCAGAGGCGGGCCGGACAGCGGCAGCGCTCCGCCGCGGGCTTGTCCCCATCCAGCAGCATGGCCAGGAACGTGAAATCATAGCTGAGAAAAGCTCTTGCCAGCAGGCCGTGCCGCCGGCCGATGGATCGGCACAGTCCGCAGTAGAGCGCCTCATAGTCTTTCAGCTGCCGAAGCTTCAGCTCGTCCCGGTAGGGGCGCACATAGCCGAACATCAGCTCTCCGGGGGATTGATGGCGGTGATGTGAAAGGTGATGGCCCGGCTGCGCCGGACACGGCGGTCCATAAGGACCGCCAGAAGCACGCCAGCGACAAAGCCCAGCCCTCCGCAGGCGGCGCTGATGCCGGAGCCCAGCCCCGACCCGGCGCAGGCAAAGTAGCCGATAAAGAACAGCAGGAACGGTACAAGATAGACCACCACGGCAGCCTTCAGGATCCCGCCGGAGGAGGACTCGACCTGCACCGTGTCTCCCGGCATGGCGCCGATCCCGTTTGCAGCCACCACCGAGACGGTGGAACTCACCATCATCTCGCTGCAGCCGCCGCCGCACTTGGAACAGTCGTGCCCGCAGGCGGACTGGCGCTTCACCGCCACCTCCGCAGTACCGTTGCCCAGCAGGCGGGTCACTTTTGCAGTTTGGATCATTCTATATCACCTTTGTTCTCATTCTCTTGTAAGGGAGACGACGATATTGTACTCCCCCACCACGCCCACGTCGCTGCTGCCGTCCAGGTAGACCCGCACGGGGATGGTCTGGCTGCCGGTGGACAGCTCCATCTCCGACAGGTCGGCCACCACCCGGATCTGGGAGGCGGTCACAGCCTCCACGGCCTCCTGGCTGCCCCGGATCTGGATGCTGCAGGACTGGGTCACCGCCTCCGCCTGGTATCCGTCCGGCCTGTTGATGAAGCTGATATTGCTTACCTGGAGGATGCGGGTGGTCAGGCCGTGGATGGTGACGGTCACAGTAGCCTCTGTGATACCGCTGACGTTGGTCAGAGAGGGATCCAGATCGATGGGCATCTGGAACACCTGCCGGGTGCCGAACACCTTGGAAAGGTCGATCTCTCCCAGGCTGATGCTGGTCAGGCCCGCCAGATCCTCCGCGCCGCCGGAGACCGTGATCGTCTGTGGCTCGATGTCGACCGTCACATCGTCCTGCGTGGCTCCGCCGCCGGGGATCAGGTCCACTGTCAGCTCCACTTCTTTCAGCTGGACCACCGGCAGGGTGACCAGAACGGTGGCCGGGTCGGTCTCCAGCTGCTCAGAGGGGATGACCTCCCCGTCGGCTCCGATCAGGGTATAGGGGCAGCTTTCGCTGTAGGTGGTGTTCATGTCCTCCTGGGACACGGTGACCAGGGCGTGGTCGACCTGGTTGACCAGTTCCTCCTGTCCGCTGACCGTGACGGTCTCAGGCGCGAAGGAGAAGTCCTCCCGCTGATAGCCCTCGGCCACGCTGCCGCTGAAGCTGCCCTGGACAGGCACCTCCCTGGTGGCCCAGCGGGATACGGTGAATTCCACCGCGTCAGGGCTGGTATACTGCACATCGATGGAATCCATGACGGTGATGGACCGGGGGAAATTGATGTTTCGGGTGGTGATGGCCACGCTCTGGGTGCCGGGCTCGGCGATGCCGGAGACGTCGATGGTGACTGTCGTCTCCCCCTGGTTCAGGCGGCCCCATACCTCGCGGGTGGCCCGGATGCGCAGGGATACGGTCTGCTCCGCTCCCTCGGAGATCATCAGCCCCCGCTCCTCCAGGCTGTCCAGGCCGCTGAACACCACCTGGACCCTGCTGAGGGTATTGGTCACTTCAGGGTTGGCTTCCCGCCCCACATAGATCCACAGGACAAAGGCCAGCAGGAGGGAAACGACCATATAAAACCATTTGCTGTTAAGAATCCTCTTTCCCATCCTGCTTTCCCCCCTTCCCGAAACGGAGCAGATTGCCCAGCTTGAATTTGGACGTGGTCTCCTCGCTTTCCGGCTCGGGCAGAAGCTCGTTTCGGAGCAGCCGTTCCAGGGTCTCGGGAGCCAGGTGCCGTTTGAGCATCCCATCCACGGCCACGGAGATGGAGCCGGTCTCCTCCGAGACGATGGCCACCACCGCGTCGGAGTGCTCGCTGGCGCCGATGCCCGCCCGATGGCGCATGCCCAGCTCCCGGGAGATGTTCACATTGCCCGACATGGGGAGCATGCAGCCGGCCCCGACGATCCGGCCGTTTCGGACGATGACGGCTCCGTCGTGAAGCGGGGCCTTGTTCCAGAATATATTCTTCAGCAGTTCCGCATTCACCGAGCAGTCCAGCGCCGTGCCGGTCTTGATGGCGTCCTCCAGCTGGTTTTTCCGCTCAAAGACCATGAGCGCCCCGGTCTTGGACTTGGAGAGGGACGCGTAGGCCTCCACCGTCTGGGTGATGGCGCTTTCCAACTCGTCGCGCTCCTCCTCGTGGGTGAACACGCCGCTGAGGCTGGTACGGCCCATCTGCTCCAGGAAACGGCGGATCTCCGGCTGAAAGATGACCACAAGGGCCACGGCGCCGTAGGTCACGACCAGATTGAGCAGGAAGCTGACGGTGTTCAGATGCAGAAGCAGGGCCACCACCAGGGCGCCGAGCAGTAGAAGAATACCCTTGGCCACGGCGCCTGTACTGCTGCGGCGGATGAACATGAAGGCCTTGTAGATGATAAAGGCCATGATGAGGATGTCAATGAGGTCGAAGACGCTGAACGGCGTCACCATTCCCTTGAACTGCTGGAGCAGATATATTAGCCCATCCATCATTGCTTCTCATCCCCCGCCTGTGGGTTCCAGGGGGGCCGGGAGCCCTCCCTGTAACTAAGTTATTATACTTTATTTCCAAGTACTTTACAAGTATTACCCGTGATCGGAATGTCAAATTTTCTGTGAACGAATGCCGCCGGCACACCGGGCAGAGGCGCAGCGCCGGCGGCCGTCAGGGGCGGAGGATATGGGCCAGCAGCTGTGCCGCCCGGTCGATCTCCGCCGGGGTGTTGAAGGCCGAGACGCTCAGGCGCACGGTGCCGGTCTCCAGCGTGCCGGCAGAGCGGTGGGCCTCCGGGGCGCAGTGCAGCCCGGCGCGCAGCGCCGCTCCCCTGCGCCCCAGGGCCTCCCCCAGCTCCTCGCAGTCCCGCCCGGCCGCCCGGAAGGAGAGCACGCCGGCCTGCTCTGCCGGCGCGTCCGATGCGAACACCTCCACGCCGGGCAGGGCGGAGAGCCGCGCGGCCGCCCGGCGGACAAGGGCCTGTTCATGGCGGAGGATACGCTCCGTCCCCCGGGCGCGGACATAGCGCAGCCCCTCCAACAGGCCGGCGATGCCCGGGATGTTGTGGGTGCCCGCCTCCAGCCGGTCGGGAAGAAAGTCCGGCATGGCCTGGAGCGCGGACATGCTCCCCGTGCCGCCGGCCAGCAGAGGGGGCGGGAGCATACCCGCTGCGCACAGCAGCAGGCCCGTGCCCTGCGGGCCATAGAGCCCCTTGTGCCCCGGCATGGCCACAAAGGCCGCCCCCAGCTCCTCCAGAGAGACCGGCAGGCAGCCGGCGGACTGGGACGCGTCCAGCACAAAGGGTACGCCTTTCCGCCGGCACAGGCCGGCCAGCTCCTCCACAGGCAGCACAAAGCCGAACACATTGGACACGTGGGTGCATATGACCGCCTTTGTCTCCGCCTTCAGGGCCTGGTCGAAGGCGTCCAGCTGGGCCTGCCGGTCAAAGAGAGGCGCCCTGGCTGGGATCACCTCCGCGCCCAGGGCGTGGAGCGGGCGGGTGACTGCATTGTGCTCCCAGCCGGAGATCACCACCCGGTCCCCCGCCCCTACCAGGGCCCGGATGGCCAGATTGAGCGCATGGGTGGCGTTGAAGGTAAAGACCACCTGCTCCGGGTCCGGCACGCCGAAGAGGTCCGCCGCCGCCTGACGGCAGCGGAACGCCGTCTCCGCCGCCCCCATGGCCGGCGGGTGGCCGCCGCGGCCGGGGGTGGTCAGGTGGCTCATGGCCCATGCTGCCGCCCGGGGGACCGCCGGCGGCTTCTGCAGGGTGGTGGCCGCGCTGTCCAGATAGATCACAGCTGCACCTCCCGGTAGTCCCCCGTCCCCTCAGTGAGGAAGATACGCTTGGGCGAAAGCCCCGCCCGCTTGAGCACCTGGAGGGCCCTGGCCAGGTTCCGCTCCGCCACCTTGACGCAGTGGCCGCACCCCTCCCCGGCCACCGCTCTGGGCGCTCGGAAAATGTGTGAGCCGATCCCGGCCCGCTCCAGCGCGGCCGCCGTCCGCTGGGCATAGGTCAGAGAGCGGCAGAGAATGAGATAGTAGACCATAGCAAAACGCTCCTCTCGTGCCAGCGTATGCCGGCATCGAAAGGAGCGTGAAGGCAGGTTCAGCCCTCTTCCAAAAGACACACCGCGTGGGCCGCCATCCCATCCCCGGAGCCGGTGAAGCCCAGCTTCTCCTCTGTGGTGGCCTTTACGTTCACCCGGCTTTGGTCTACGCCCAGGCGGCGGGCCAGGTTCTCCGCCATGGCGGGGATATAGGGGGCCAGCCGGGGGCGCTGCGCCAGGATGGTCGCATCCACATTCCCGACCCGGAGGCCGGCGGAGCATATCCGTTCAACGACCCGGTCCAGGAGGACCAGGCTGTCCGCCCCGGCGTAGGCCGGGTCCGTGTCCGGGAACAGGCGGCCGATGTCCCCCATACCCGCCGCCCCCAGCAGGGCGTCCATCACCGCGTGGGTGAGCACGTCAGCGTCAGAATGGCCCAGCAGCCCCTTTTCAAAGGGGATCTCCACTCCGCCCAGGATCAGCCGCCGGCCCTCAGCCAGCCGATGTACGTCGTATCCATGTCCAATTCGCATTACACTTCCTCCTGTTCCAGAAAGGCCCCGACCGCAGCCAGATCCTCCGGGGTGGTGATCTTCAGATTGCGGTAGTCGCCCTGGGTCAGCGCCACCCCGATGCCCAGCCGTTCCACGGCGGAGCAGTCGTCGGTAAGGACCGCCCCCTCCTCCAGCGCCCGCTCCAGGGCGCCGCGGATAAGGTCGGTCTGAAAGACCTGGGGCGTCTGGACGGCAAAGAGCTCCGCACGGTCCAGCGTCTCCGTCACCACGGCGTTCTTTGCCCGCTTGACCGTGTCCTTTACCGGCACCGCCGGCGCCGCCGCGCCGCACTGAGCGGCCCGGGTGATGACCGTCTCCAGCAGGGCCTGGCTCACCAGCGGCCGGGCCCCGTCGTGGATCGCCACCAGCTCCGCCCGCCGGCCGAGCTCCAGCACGCCGTTGAGCACCGACTGGGTGCGGGTTGAGCCGCCCGGGATGACGCGGCTCACCTTTTCCAGCCGGCGGTCCTGGCACATCTGTCCGATCGGGACGATCAGGTCCCGCCGGGTGACCACGACGATCTCCGTGATATAAGGGCACAGTTCCAGGGCACGGAGCGTATGGGCCAAAACGGGCTCCTCCCCCAGGGGCAGCATCAGCTTGTCCTGTCCGCCCATGCGGGTGGAGCTGCCCGCCGCCGCCACCACGGCGGCACAGGAAGGACCGCGCTCCTTCTTTTTTCCGAACAGGCGGGAAAAAAGTCCAGCCATGTCCCATACCTCCTCCACAAAAAAGGAGCCGTGAGGCTCCTTTTGGTCACTGATTCTCGCCCGGATCCCTGGTAGAACGTATTAGGCCAGGGCAGTGTTTATGCGCTTTTCCACGTCCTCATAGCTGGCGTTCTTGGACAGGACGATCTCTGAAATGAGGATCTGCTTGGCGGAGTGGAGCATCTTCCGCTCCCCGGTGGACAGCCCCCGCTCCCCCTCCCGGAGCATCAGGCCCTTCACCACCCGGGCCACCTCCAGCAAATCGCCGCTCTTGAGCCGGAGCATGTTTTCCCGATAGCGCCGGTTCCAGTTGGAGGTCATGTCCACCTCGATCTCCGGGATGGCGGCGATGATGCGGTCGGCCTCCTCTCCCCGGACCACCGGGCGGACGCCGATCTCGTCGCTGTGCTCGGTGGGGATCATGACCAGCATGCCGCCTACGGGCAGCTTCAGCGTATAATACTCCCGCACCACGCCATTGACCTTCTTTTGTACGATGCTGTCCACGACGCCGGCGCCATGCATCGGATGGACGATCTTATCTCCTACCTGAAACACGCTCCCACCTCCCAGCTCAAAATCTCCAGTTTGTATAACAAAAGCTTTCAACACTACTATTATAGACACATTTTCGTACGATTGCAAGTAAATTTCTGCTATATACCTGTAAAAAAGCAAAAAACCACGCCGTTTCACAGTGGAAACGGCGTGGTCGATGCGCAAAAGGACGATTACTCCGCGTTGTCACCCTCGGGAGCGGCCTCAGCCTCGGTATCCTCAGCGTCCTCCATCGGAGCCGCAGGCTCTTCCAGCAGCGCACGGATGGACAGGGAGACTTTCTTCTTATCGTAGTCGATGTCGGTGATCTTCACGTCCACCATCTGGCCCTCGCTGAGCACGTCGCCGGGCTTGTCGATGCGGTGGTCGGCGATCTGAGAGATGTGGATCAGCCCGTCCACACCGGGGACGATCTCGGCAAAGGCGCCGAAGGTCATCAGCTTGACCACCCGGACATTGGCCACATCGCCCACCTGGTATTTGCCGGTGAACACTTCCCAGGGGTTCTGGGAGCGGTCCTTCATGCCCAGGGAGATCTTCTTCTTCTCCTTGTCAAAGGAGATGACATACACGTCCACGGTGTCCCCCACGCTCACCACCTCGGAGGGGTGCTTGATGCGGGACCAGGACAGCTCGGAGATGTGGACCATGCCGTCCACGCCGCCGATGTCCACGAAAGCGCCGTAAGAGGTCAGGCTCTTGACGGTGCCGGTGTAGTGCTTGTTCTCCTCGATGTTCTCCCAGACCTCTGCGGCCTTGGCGGCGCGCTCTTCGGCCTCCACGGCGCGGATGGAGCCAACCACGCGCTTACGGGCGCGGTTGACCTCGGTGATGCGCAGGCGCACCTTCTGCTTGACCAGCTGGCTCATGGGCGTATCCCGGGGCAGGCCGGTCTGAGAGGCGGGCACAAAGACGCGCACGCCTTTGATGTTGACCACAACGCCGCCCTTGTTCTCCTCGGTGACCACGCCCTCCACGGTGGTGCGGTCCTCCTTGGCCTGCTCGATGTCTTCCCAGCTCTTGACGGTGTCAAGGCGCTTCTTGGAGAGGGTGACCACACCCTCCTGGTCGTTCACGCGCATGACATAGGTCTCGATCTCGTCGCCCACATGCACCAGGTCCTCGACCTTGACCGAGGGGTCGTCGGTCAGCTCGGACACCGGTATGTAGCCGGCGTGCTTGGTACCAAGATCCACATAGATCTCAGTGGGCGTGATGCCAGTGACAACGCCCGTGACCTTCTCCCCTGTATTTAAAGTCTTGATCGATTTCTCCAGCATTTCGGCAAAGGATTCCTCGATCTCAAAGTTTTCTTCGCTCATTTTGTCATAGACCTCCTTTATAATCCACTCAGGCGTGGACGCGCCCGCAGTGATCCCTATGGAAGCCTTCCGATACAGGGTGGAAGGTTCCAGCTCTGACGCACGCTCGATCCAGACGACCGTGGGGCAGAGCGCTGCGCACAATTCCGACAGACGCTTGGTATTGGAACTCTCCCGTCCGCCGATGACGACCACAGCATCGGACCGGGCGGCCAGAGCCTGTGCCTCAGACTGCCGTTTATACGTAGCATTACATATTGTATCAAATATTTTTAAATTTGTACACACTTTTTTTGCTTTTTCTACGCACTTATCCCAAACTGCCCGGGTGGAGGTGGTTTGGGACACCATCGTGACCGGCAGATCACGGCGGTCCGGCGCCGCCTCCAGCCACTGGGCCAGGGCGCAGACCCCTTCAAATACCAGAGGATGCGCGCACCAGCCGGCAATGGCGGTCACCTCCGGATGGGTAGGCGTGCCGATGATGATCACCTGCCTGCCCTCCCCCTCCGCCTGTTCCACGATCTGGTGGATGCGGGAGACATTGGGACAGGTCGCATCGATCACCGGGCAGCCGAGCTGGGCCAGTCTCTGGTGGACCGCCCGCCCCTCGCCGTGGGAGCGGATGATGACCGCCGTGCCCGGCGCCGCCTCCTCCGGGGACTGGATCAGCCCCACCCCCAGGGAGCGGAGGTAATCCGTAACGCTGCGGTTGTGGATCACCGGGCCCAGCATGGCGCAGGGGCGGCCCTCCGCGGCGGCCTGCTCCGCCATCGCCACGGCCCGCCGCACCCCATAGCAGAAGCCGGCAGATCTGGCAAGCTCGATTTTCATCGGCCGGCCTGGGGCTTCAAAGCCTCGATGCGGGCCATCAGGTCGTCCGCCGCAGCGCGGTAGTCCTCCTGCGTAGGCTTGCGGCCTTCCGGTGCCTTGGGGTAGTATGCCTCGCCGAACACCACGGGATTCCTCCGAAAGAACTTCTTTTCCGCCGGGAGATAGATGGGGATGATGGGCACCCTCGTGCGCATGGCCAGCATGGCCGCGCCGGTCTTGGCGTCGCCGAAGTCCCCGTCCTGGTGGCGGGTCCCCTCCGGGAACATGAGCAGCAGCTCGCCGTTTTTTAAGTACTTCATGGCGGTCTTGATGGCGGCCACATCCGCCTTGCCCCGTTTGACGCCGAAGATCCCGCCGTGGCGCAGCACCCAGCCGATGAAGGGCCAGTGCATGACCTCCTCCTTGGCCATTACATGGATCTGATAGGGCCAGCCCAGGGCATAGGCCACAAAGAGCGGGTCGCTCATGCGGGTATGGTTGGCGCACAGCAGGGCGCCGCCCTTGGGGCGGTTTTGCTTGTTGATACAGCGGGCAGGCATGAAAATGCGGTACACCACCCAAAGCACCACGTAGGCGATGCAGTAGATCAGGTTTTTCTTGGGCCACTTATCCATGGGCCAGATGCTCCTTTGCGATCAGTTTCAGGAGCGCCAGGCTCTGCTCCAGATCCTTGTCGGTGGTGTCCGCCAGCACTGCGTCTTCGGCCTGCCGAAGGGGGGCCGCCGCCCGGCTGGTATCCTGCGCGTCCCGGGCCTTCACATCCCGGAGAACGGTCTCATAATCCGCCGGCTGGCCGCGCTGCTGCAGCTCCAGCCAGCGGCGGCGGGCCCGGACCTCCGGGGCGGCGGTGAGGAAGATCTTGACGTCGGCCCCCGGCAGCACCACGGTCCCGATGTCGCGGCCGTCCATGACCACATCGTGCTCCCGGGCCAGGCTCCGCTGCTGCTCCATCAGGAATGCCCGCACCTCCGGGATGGCGGAGACGGCGGAAGCAAAGGCGGATATCTCATGCCGGCGGATCTCCGCCGTCACGTCCTCCCCGTTGAGATACATGTGCTGCAGGCCGTCAGATCCGTATTTCATCGCGATATCCAGGGCCTTCAGCAGGGGGATCACCGCTTGGGGGTCAGAGGGGTCCACCCCCACCCGAAAGGCCTGCAGGCCCACGGTGCGGTAGATGGCCCCGGTGTCCACGTACAAAAACCCCAGCGCCTCCGCCAGGGCCTTGGCCAGGGTAGACTTCCCGGCCCCGGAGGGGCCGTCGATGGCGATACTTCTATGTCTCAAGTCAGTTCCTCCTCGCCAAGCGCCCGCTCTGCCGCGGCCAGCCCGGCCGCCCGGCCGGTGGACCAGGCGATCTGCAGATTGAAGCCGCCGGTGTAGGCGTCCACATCCAGCACCTCCCCGGCAAAATAGACGCCGGGGGCCTTTTTGGAGGCCATGGTGGACGGGTCCACTTCAGCGGTCTTGACACCGCCGGCGGTGACGATGGCCTCCTCCACGGGACGGGGGCCGGCAATGTCGATGCGCAGTCCCTTCAAAGTCTCCAGCAGGCGGCGGCGCTGGGCCCTGGTCACGGAGTGGGCCTTCTCGTCTGTCGGGATGCCGGCAAGCCCGGCCAGGACCGGGGCCATAAGCCGTGGGACCAGGGCCTCCAGCACGTTGTGAACGTCCCGGTTGGCGTTCTCGTTCAGTTCCCGGAGCAGCCGCCTGTCCAGCGTCTCTTCGTCCAGGGCGGGCTTCATGTCCAACAAGACGCAGTAGCGGTCCGTTTCAAAGTCCCGCATATGCGCAGAGGCAGTGAGGATCAGGGGGCCGGACAGGCCGAAATGGGTAAAGAGCAGCTCCCCCTGCCCGGCATACACGGCCTTTCCCTTCCTGTTTTTTACCCTGATGGCCACATTGCGCAGGGACAGGCCCTGCATCTCGGCGCAAAAGCCCTGTTCGGCCACCAAGGGCACCAGAGAACCCCTGGGCGGGACCACCGTATGGCCCAACGCGCGGGCGAAGCCGTACCCGTCCCCGGTGGAGCCGGTAAGCGGGTAAGAAACGCCCCCCGTGGCGATCACCACCGCCGCGCAGGGGTAGAAGCCGCGCTCCCCCTCGACGCCCAGAAGGTCCTCCCCCGCCCGGCGCAGCGCGGCGGCCCGATCCTGCACGATGCACACGCCCGCCCGGCGCAGCGCCCGAAGCAGGGCGTCGATGACGTCGGCCGCCCTGTCCGACTGGGGGAAAATCCGATTCCCCCGCTCCGTTTTGAGGGGCACGCCCCGTGCCTCAAAAAACGCCTTAACCGCCTCCGGCGGGAAGCGGGTCACGGCGCTGGTGAGGAACCGGCCGTTCCGGGGCACGTGGTCCAGCACCTCCCGGGGAGAGCAGTCATTGGTCACATTGCACCGGCCCTTGCCGGTGATATAGAGCTTGCGGCCCAGCTTGGGGTTGCGTTCCAGCAGCGTGACGGCGGCCCCCCGCTCTGCGGCGGCCAGGGCCGCCATGCACCCGGCGGCGCCGCCGCCGATGACTACGACCTGCCTCACTGATCCTCTTCCGCCTTTTCGTAGACCTCATACTCGTCCCAGATGCGCTCCAGCTCGGCAAAGGTGTGGGACAGGTCCTGGTCCTTTTTCCGGCCGATGGCCACGATCAGGGCGTTGATGAGGCTCAGCGGCGCCACCAGGGAGTCCACGAAGGAAGCCATGTCGCTCTTGGCAAGCAGCCGGTGCGTGCAATAAGGCACCAGGGGCGACGTCTCGCTGTCGGTGAGGGCGATGGCGGTGGCGCCCCGGTCGTGGGCAAACTGCATGGCCTTTACCGTCCGGCGGGAATAGCGGGGGAAGCTGATGCCGATGACCACATCCCCCGGGGCCACGCGCAGCATCTGTTCGAACACCTCGCTGGTGGAGGTGGTGTGGATGATGGTCACATGGTCGAAGATCAGGTTGAAGTAGAAGCCCAAAAAGCTGGCCAGAGCGGCGGCGGAGCGCACGCCCAGGATGTAGATGCGCCGGGCGGACACGATGGCCTCCACCGCCTGGTCAAATTCCTGCCGGTCGGTCTCCTCCATGGTCATGTGGATCTTCTCGATATCCGACTGCATCACCATGGACAGGATGTCCTGGTCGCCGATGCGGTCGTTGGACACCTCGATGCGCTGGACCGAGGTGAGCTTGGAGCGGATCATCTCCTGCAGGGCCTTCTGCATGGCGGGATAGCCGTCATAATTCAGTTCGGCGGCAAACCGCACTACGGTGGACTCGCTGACCTTTACCGTCTTGCCCAGTTTGCTGGCGGTCATGAAGGCCGCCTTGTCATAGGATTCCAGGATGAAGTTGGCGATGAGCTTCTGTCCCTTTGAGAAGGTGCTCATATTTTCCCGGATGATGGACAGGATGTCTTTTGTCATGGTGGGTCCGCCTTTCTGCCCGCGGAGCGGTATACGCCCCTCCGCGGCGATGTCCTTTCTATCATACCGGGAATCGAACGGAAAAGCAATCCCTTTTTGCAAGATTTTCATTCATTCTTGCAAAATCATCCTTCTTCTTTCAGCTGCCTGACCTCTTCCTCCGTCAGGCGCCGCCACTGCCCCGGCGGCAGGGCGCCCAGCGTCAGCGAACCCTCCCGTACCCGGCGCAGGCGGCGCACGCGCAGCCCTGCAAGGGCGCACATCCGCCGCACCTGGCGGTTGCGGCCCTCGTGGATGGTCACCGAGAGAGCCCCCTCCCCCAACGGCATCACCCTGGCCGGGCTGAGCGGCACCCCGTCCAGCTCCATGGGGCCCCGGAGGATGGGCAGGGCCGGACCGATATCGCCCTCCACCCAGACGTGGTATTCCTTCTCCACCTGATGGCTGGGATGGAGGAGCTTCTGGGTGAGGTCCCCGTCGTCGGTGAGGACCAGCAGGCCCTCGGAATCCAGATCCAGCCGCCCCACCGGCCACACCGCAGCCCCGCAGCCGGCAATCAGGTCGGCCACGGTCCTGCGCCCTCTCTCGTCGGAGCGGGTGGTGACATAGCCCCGGGGCTTGTTGAGCAGAAGATAAGTACGCGTTTTCAGCCGGGGCAGCGGAGCGCCGTCCACCCGGATCTCGTCCCGGTCCGGGTCGGCCTTGTCCCCGACCTTGGCCGGGATCCCGTTCACCGTCACCCGCCCCGCCGCCAGCAAGTCCTCCGCCCCGCGGCGGGAGGCTACCCCGCGGGCGGACAGCAGCTTTTGCAGCCGTTCTTCCATCATTTTCTCCTCACAGGAAAGCCTGTCGCAGTGCAGCAGGCTTTGATTCATGTCCGCGCTCACCCTCCGCCGAAGATCCGCTCCAGCAGGCCCGCCGGCGCCCGGTCGTCTAAGACGCCCGTCCGGCAGGTCAGCGGTACGGCGAGCACGGTCTCACCGTTCAGGGTGAGCCGGGCCGTTCCCAGCTGCGTGCCGGGCGCCACCGGGGCCTGCACCCCCTCCGCCAGGGAGAGGTCCAGTTCAAGGCGCTCCCCCTCGGCCAGCGGATAGTACAGGTCCGCGCCGGCGGAGGCTTCCGCAAATGGGCACAGGCTGCCCGCACAGGGCACCAGCCAGCGCCGCCCACCCTCCAGAACGAGCCGGCGGGGATAGGTCTCAAAGCCGTAGTCCAGCAGCCTGGCGTGGTCGGCCCAGTCGTTGGGATCGCTGAGGGTAACGGCGATCAGAGTCTGTCCGTCCTGCTGGGCGCTGGATACCAGCGTCCGGCCGGCCCGCTCGGTATAGCCGGTCTTGAGGCCGGTGCACCCGTCGTACCGCCACAGCAGCTTGTTGTGATTGGCCAGGTACCGGCCCGCCGCCGTAGTGGTGCGGGTGGCGGCAATGGCGCTGAGGTCTTCCCGCGCCAGCACCGCCCGGGCCAGCAGCGCCACATCATAGGCGGTGGACCACTGTCCCTGGTCGTCCAGCCCGCTGGGATCGGTAAAATGGGTGTCCTCCATGCCGAGGGCCGCCGCTTTTTCGTTCATCCTGGCCGCAAAGGCCTCCTGGGAGCCGCAGCACAGTCCGGCGATGGCCGCCGCCGCGTCGTTTCCCGAAGACAGGAGCAGGCCGTAGAGCAGTTCCTCCACCGTCAGCTGCTCCCCCGGCTTGAGATACATGGAAGAGCCCTCGATGCCTGTCCACTCCCGGCGGATGGTGACCTTCTGAGAGAGGTCCGGGCACAGCTCCGCCGCCACCAGGGCGGTCATCAGCTTGGTGATGCTGGCGATGGGCCGGCGCTCCCGGGCACAGCAGGCATAGAGCACCCGCCCGCTCTCCCCGTCCATGAGGACAGCCGCGGAGGCGGACGTGCGCACCACGCCGGCGGCGCGCACGGGCAGGGGCAGCAGGAACAGTGCCAAAAGCAGGGCGGCGGCGCGTTTCAAGGGACATCACCTCTCAAATGGATGCCCTTAGTATGCGCCCGTGTCCTCCGGCTTATCCGCCGCCTTTTTCTCCTGCTGCTTCTCCACGAAGCCGGTGACTTTGTCGATGACCTCAGGCACCAGCTCCACCACCCGGTCCACCGTGTTGGCCGCCGGCGGCGCCACGGGCATGAGCTTTACCGTGTCCCCCTTTACGATGAGGAAGGCCACAGGCGACAGGTTCATCCCCGCGCCGCTGCCGCCGCCGAAGGCATTGTCCCCCTCCGGCTTCTGGTTTTTGCTGGTGAAATCGCTGCCGCCGGAGGCAAAGCCCACCGACAGCTTGGAGATCGGAATGATTGTCACCTCTCCGGCCCGGATGGGCTGGCCAATGATGGTGTCCACTTTGGCGATCTCCCGGAGCTTTTCCATGGTCGTGGTCATCAGATCACCGATGGGATGCTGCTTTTCCATTGTCACACCGCCTCTTTCGTTTGAATCTCAGCGTTGGTCTTGTCCTTCTTCATGATCGTTCTGAGGATCCGGGGCAGCTTCGGCGCCAGCCAGAAAGCCAGCGCCACCGCCTGGCCGACGGTCAGGGTGGCCGCCGCGTCCAGATCCACTCTGGTGCGCGTCTCCAGAAAATCCGCCCGGGTGCGGATGCGCCGGTCCTTCACATGGAGATTTTGCTCCACCAAAGGCCATATCATACCGATGGCCGTGTTGAGGCCGCCATAGGCCATGGCCGCCGCCGCCGGGTCCTCCCCGCCAACGGTCACGTCCAGGTAGAGCCTGTCCACCCGGATCTTTCGTTTCAGCCGCCCCGCGGCCTCCAGCGCCACAGGCAGAGCCTGCTTGACCAGCGCGATGATCTCCTCCGGGCCCAGCGGCGGCCCTTCCGCCGCTTTTTTCGGCTTTTTCGGCTTTTTCGGCTTCTTCTCCGGGCGTTTCTTCTCCTTCTGGGGCAAGAGGGTGATCTTTACCGGCCCGATCTTCAGTTTTAGCTTCACCCCGGCGGAACTGTAAAGCACCTGTGTGCCGAACCGAATCTGTCCCAGAAGCAGCAGGGCCGCCAGAATGAGGGCCGCGGTGAGCAGGAGCCTCACGGCGCCCCGCCTCCCTCCGACTCCGCCAGGTCCCTGGCGGCCTGCTCCAGTTCCTCATCGGTGGGCTGGTCGGCCACCTGTTCCGCCTGGAGCCTGGACACCGCCGCCTGCATCTCCAACGTGATCTGCCCGTTTTCCGGGCTGCTGTCGGGCAGTTCAGGCAGTTCCTCCAGGCTGGACAGGCCAAAGGAACGCAGGAAGTTCTGGGTGGTGCGGTACTGGATGGGCCGGCCGGGCACCGCCAGGCGGCCGCACTCCTCGATAAGTTCCCGCTCCAGCAGCAGACCGACGGTATAGGAGCTGTCCACCCCCCGGATCTGGTCCACGTATGCCCGGGTGGCGGGCTGGTAGTAGGCAATGATTGCCAGCACCTCCAGGGCCGGCTGGCTCAGCCTGGCAGGCCGGCGGCTCTCGAAGGCGCGTCGGATGGGTTCGGCATATTCCGGGGCCGAACAGAGCTGATAGCTGTTGTCCAGCCGCAGCAGGCGGATGCCGCGCCGCTCATAGCTGTACTGGTCCGCCAGGCGGCGGCACACCGCGTCCGCCGTATCCCGGTCGATGTCCAGGGCCAGGCACAGCCGCTCCACCCCCACCGGCTCCCCGGCTGCAAAGAGGATGCCCTCAATGGCGGACTCGATCTCTTTCAGTTCCATTCTGTCTCACCGCCCTCCCCTTCTGTTGTGCTCACCGGCGCCGGCCCGGCCTCCTCCGGGCCGGTGGCCGTGACGGTACAGTCGGTCTCCGTTCCCGCCAGGCGCAGCCTGCGGGCCTTGCACAGCTCCAGCACCGCGATAAAGGTGGCCACGATCTCCGACCGGCTGCGGTTGCCCCGGAACAGGGCCCGGAACCGGGTGACCCCGAACCGGGCCAGCCGCTCCAGGATCTCGCCGGCCTTGTCCTCCACCGGGTATGGCTCCTTGCCCACGATGCCCTCAAAGGCCGCCATGGGCGGCGGCAGCCGGTGGTCGGCCCGCTCCAGCACCGACTGCATGGTCCGCAGCAGGTCAGACGGCTGGTGGACATAGCGGTAGGTGCGGCTGGCCGGCAGCACCTCCGGCGTTTTGGTCAGGTAGTCCCGGCCGACGGCGTATCGGTCGGAGAGCGCGGGGATGACCGCCTTGATGCGGGCAAAGCTCTCGTGCCGCTGGTGTTCCTCCAGGGAGGCGATGAGCTGCTCCATCTCGCTCAAGGCCTCCTCGTCGTGGATAGAGAGGAGCATCCGGGTCTTGATGAACACCAGCTGGGCGGCCATGGCCACAAAGTCGCTGGCCACTTCCAGGTCCAGTTCCTTGCGCCGGTCCATCCAGGCCAGATACTGGTCCAGGATCAGGGAGATCTGGATGTCTTTGATCTCCATTTTATTTTTGCTCAGCAGGTGGAGGATCAGGTCCAGAGGCCCGTTGAAGTCCTCCAGGCCCTCATCCCTGGCCTTGACCACCTTTTCCAGGTGAAAGATCGGCGTCTCGATGTTGCTCACCTCAAAACAGGTTCAAAATGGCGGACACATCCTGACACAGCCACAGGGCCCCTTCCGGCATCCCTGTCAGGGCGCACAGCAGGCCCAGCGTCCGGGACATGAGAAAACTCAGCGGACGGCTGAACGCCCCAAGCAACACCAGGACGATCAGAGCGACGCCCACAAAGCGCTCATAGCGCAGGATCTTGTAATATGCCCGGTCCGGCAGGAGGGCAAAGAGGATCTTGGACCCGTCCAGGGGCGAAATGGGGATCAGATTGAACAGGCCCATGCCGATCCCCAGCAGGGCCATGTTGGACAAAAAGCACAGCGCCAGCAGGGAGGCCCGGCCCAGGGGCGCGAAATGCCAGACCAGAGAGGCCAGGGCCGTGGCCAGCAGGGCGGTCAGGAAATTGGCCGCCGGCCCCGCCAGGGCGGTGAGGGCCATCCCCTGCTTGGGGTGCTTGAAATAGCGCATATCCACCGGCACCGGCTTGGCCCAGCCCACCTTGGCCACCAGCATCATCAAAAGGCCGAAGGGGTCCAGGTGCCTGATGGGGTTGAGGGTGAGCCGGCCGGCGTTTTTTGCGGTTGGGTCCCCCAGCCGCCAGGCGATCAGGCCATGGGAGAGCTCATGAAGGGAGATGCACAGCAGGGACGCCGCGGCCACGATGAGCAGCGTGACCAGCCCCCACCAGTCCATCCTTTCCAAAAAGTCCGTAACAGAAACCAAATGTCAGTCCCTCCAGCGTTTTGCCCGGCGGCCGGCCGCGCGGCCCTCCCCTGCATCGCCTAAATTATAGCAACTCCCGTCAGAAAAAACAAGGCAGCCCCGGGTCCGCCGGGGACGTGCGGGACAGCCCCCTCAAAGCTGTCCGCCCTCGGCATGGGAGAGGATCAGTTCCAGCAGTTCCTGCCTGCCGTCCCCCTTTTCCGCCGAAAAGGGGATGAGCTTTACAGTTTCGTCCAGCTCCAGGGTCTCGCGGATGAGCGCCAGATTGGGCGCGATGTCGCTCCTGCGCAGCTTGTCCAGCTTGTTGGCCACTACGGCGAAGGGCCGGCCGCTGCCCTTGAAAAACTCCGCCATGGTGCGGTCGTCCGCCGTAGGCTTGTGCCGGGCGTCCACGATCTGCAGCCCAAGGGTCATCAGGCTGCTGTCGGCGAACCACGCCTCCATCAGCCGGCCCCAGCGGGCCTTCTCTGCCTGGGAGACCTTAGCGTAGCCGTAGCCGGGCAGGTCCACCAGGTAGAAGGCTCCGTCGATGAGAAAGTAGTTGATATGGGTCGTTTTTCCGGGCGCGGCTCCCACCCGGGCAAAGTTTTTCCGATTGAGCAGGCGGTTGATGACCGAGCTTTTGCCCACGTTGGAGCGGCCTGCAAAGGCCACCTGGGGCAGTCGGTCCCGGGGAAAGTCCCCGCTTTTGGCGGCGGAGCGCACAAATTCCGCCTTTTGCAGATTGATGGGCATACGTCCTCCTATCCAGCCGGCCTTACTGCTCCAGGCGGAGCCGGGCCTGACCGCCGGCCGCTTCCTGCAGCGGCAGCTCCGGGCCGCCGGCCGCGGGAGCGGGCGCCGGCACCAGCGCCTCGGCCAGCACCGCATCCACCTGCTCCACCGGCACGAAGCGCACGCCGGCGCGCACGGTCTGGTCGATCTCCTCCAGGTCCTTTTCGTTTTCCCCGGGGAGGATGACCGTGCGGATGCCGCAGCGGTAGGCGGCCATAGTCTTTTCCTTCAGCCCGCCGATGGGCAGCACGCGGCCGCGCAGCGTGATCTCGCCAGTCATCGCGATATCGCCCCGCACAGGGACGCCCGTCAGGGCGGACACCATGGCGGTGGTGATGGCGATGCCGGCGGAGGGCCCGTCCTTAGGCACCGCGCCCTCCGGGAAGTGGATATGGATGTCCCGGTCCTTGTAGAACTCCTCCGGCAGGCCCAGAGGACGGGCCTTACCCCGGATATAGGTCAGGGCGGCGTGGGCGCTCTCCTTCATCACATCTCCCAGGTTGCCGGTGAGCTCCAGCTTGCCGGAGCCGGGCACCACCGCCACCTCCACCTCCAGAAGCTCGCCCCCCGCCTGGGTCCAGGCCAGGCCGTTGACCACTCCCACCTGGGGGGCGCGGACCAGCTGGTCCGGGTGGTAACGGGGCGCGCCCAGATAGGCCTCCAGGTCCTCGGGGGCCATATGTACCGGCTTTCCATTGCCGGACACCAGGGCCATGGCGGTTTTCCGGCACAGGGCGGCCAGCTCCCGCTCCAGCACCCGGACGCCGGCCTCCCGGGTATAGCCCCGGATCAGGGCGCGCAGGGCGCCGTCGCTCACCCGGAGCTGGCTTTTCCTCAGCCCGTGGCGCTTGAGCTGCCGGGGCAGCAGATGCCGTTTGGCGATCTCCACCTTCTCCTCGTCGGTATAGCTGGTCAGCTCAATGATCTCCATACGGTCCAGCAGGGGCCGGGGCACGGTGTCCAGAGTGTTGGCGGTGGTGATGAACAGCACGTCGGACAAATCGAAGGGCACCTCCAGATAATGGTCCCGGAAGGTGCTGTTCTGCTCGGCGTCCAGCACCTCCAGCAGGGCCGACGAGGGGTCTCCCCGCTGGTCGCTGCCCAGCTTATCCACCTCGTCCAGCAAAAGCAGGGGGTTGCAGCTGCCCGCCTGGCGCACCGCAGCGATGATGCGCCCGGGCATGGCGCCCACATAAGTCTTGCGGTGGCCGCGGATCTCCGCCTCATCATGGACGCCGCCCAGGGAGATGCGGGCCATGTTCCGATGGAGCGCCCGGGCCACGCTGGCGGCAATGGAGGTCTTGCCCACGCCCGGCGGCCCCACCAGGCAGAGGATCTGCCCTTTCAGCTGCGGGGAAAGCTGCTTGACCGCCAGGAACTCCAAAATGCGTTCTTTCACCTTGTCCAGGCCGTAGTGGTCTGCGTCCAGGACCCGGCGGGCGGCGCTCACGTCCAGCCGCTCCTTCGTCCGCTTGCCCCAGGGCAGCTCCAGCACCGTATCCAGGTAGCCGCGGATCACGGAGCCCTCGGCAGAGCCGAAGGGCTGCTTCTCCAGCCGGCGGACTTCCTTCTCCAGCTTCTCGCGCACCTCGGCGGACAGCGGCGCGCGCCGGATCTTCCGGCGGTACTCCTCCAGCTCCTGGTCGCCGCCGGACGGCTCCTCGCCCAGCTCCTGCTGGAGCACCTTCAGCTGCTCCCGGAGCACGTAATCCCGCTGGCTGCGGGTGAGCTGGTCCCGCACCTTGTCCTGCATCTCCTGCTCCAGCTCCAGGACCTCTGTTTCCCGGCGGAGGATGTGATAGAGCCTGTTCAGCCGACGGACCGGCCGCAGCTCCTCCAGGATGGCCTGCTTGTCGCCCAGGCGCATGGGCAGGTTCTGGGCGATATAGTCGGCGATATAGCCCGGGTCCTCGCTGGAGAGCACCGACAGGAGGATGTCGGGGGTCATCCTGGGGGCCAGCTCCACATAGTGCTCGAAAAGGTCATAGGTCTGCCGCATCAGGGCTTCCGTGCGTGCGGAGGGCTGCCCGGGAGCCATCTCAGCCGGGATGAGCTCCACCTGAGCCAGCAGGCGGGGCTCCTGCTCTGTCATCTGGAGCAGACGGCCCCGGGCCACTCCCTCCACCATCACCCGGACATTGTCGCCGGGCAGGCGGAGGAGCTGACGCACGCTGCTGACTGTGCCTACGGTATAAAGGTCCTCCGCCCTGGGCTCCTCCACCGCCAGGTCCCGCTGAGCCACCAGAAAGACATTCTGGCCGGTGGACATGGCCTCGTCCAGGGCCTTGATGGAGCTCTTGCGGCCCACATCGAAGTGAAGAAGCATATTGGGAAACACGGTCAGGCCCCGCAGGGCCAGCACCGGCATGGTCGCAGTGGTATTTTCAGACATCTGGGCACCTCCCCAAAGGAAGGCAAAAGCCAGGCGCGGAGAGCGCGGCCGGCCCCTTGGGGGCCGCCGCTCCGCATTCCTGACTTCTGCGCTCCGCATTCAGGCGATTTATGATACGTTCCCCTTGGGGGCGGGCCCGCCCCGCTCCGCCCGAAGGGCGGCGCTGCCCAGCCGGGGGCGCTGGGTGCGGTTATGGTCATACTCAAGCACCGGGGATGCGTGCTCTGTAAAGCAGGCCGCCGTGACAGTGACCTTGACGATGGTGGGGTCGGAGGGCACGTCATACATCACCTGGGTCATGACCTCCTCCAGAACGGCCCGCAGCCCGCGGGCGCCGATGCCGCGGTCGATGGCCTTGTCGGCGGCGGCCTCCAGGGCGCCCGGCTCGAACTGGAGCTCCACCATATCGTATTCCAGGAGCTTCTGGTACTGCTTTACCAGGGCGTTTTTGGGCTCGGTAAGGATGCGCACCAGCTGATCCTTGTCCAGGGCGGAGAGGGTGGTGATCACCGGCAGACGGCCCACCAGTTCGGGGATGATGCCGAACTTGAGCAGGTCGTGGGGCTGGACCTCTTTGAAAATGGCGGTATTCTTTTTCTTCCTGCTCTGGATCTCGGCGTCGAAGCCGATGGTCTTTTTATCCAGGCGCTGCTCGATGATCTTTTCCATCCCGTCGAAGGCGCCGCCGCAGATGAAGAGGATGTTCTTGGTATTGATCTGGATAAACTCCTGGTGGGGGTGCTTGCGCCCGCCCTGGGGGGGCACGTTGGCCACGGTGCCCTCCAGGATCTTCAGCAGGGCCTGCTGCACCCCCTCGCCGGACACGTCCCGGGTGATGGAGGTGTTCTCGCTCTTGCGGGCGATCTTGTCGATCTCGTCCACGTAGATGATGCCCCGCTCAGCCAATTCGATGTCGTAGTCGGCGGCCTGGACCAGGCGCAGGAGGATGTTCTCCACGTCGTCGCCCACGTAGCCGGCCTCGGTAAGGGTGGTGGCGTCGGCAATGGCGAAGGGCACCTTCAGGATCCGGGCCAGGGTCTGGGCGAAGAGGGTCTTGCCGCAGCCGGTGGGACCCATGAGCAGGATATTGCTCTTCTGGAGCTCCACATCGTCCCCGCCGCCAAAGTAAATGCGCTTGTAGTGGTTATACACCGCCACAGAGAGGGCCACCTTGGCGTCCTCCTGGCCGATGATATACTGATCCAGCACGTCCCGGATCTCCCGGGGCGTGGGGATCACATCGGGGATGTCCGGGCCAACGGACTCCTCGGGATCGTAATTGTCGTCCAGGATGCTCATGCACAGGTGGACGCACTCGTTGCAGATGTAGGCCCCCGGCCCGGCGATGATGCGGGCCACCTGGTCCTGATGCTTGCCGCAGAAGGAACAGCGGATGCTCTTGCGGTCGTCGTTTTTCGGCATGTTGCGTACCTCTACTATCGTTACAGTAATTTCGGTCCCGCACGCCGCGGCGGCCCCGCGGGCCGCCGCGGCACAGCGGACAGGTCTGAACGCGTCCCATAGCAAAGGGGGGAGCAGGATGCACCCCGCTCCCCCGGCGCGTTTACCGCGAATAGATCACTTTGTCGATCAGGCCGTACTCCTTCGCCTCTTCCGCGGACATGAAGTTGTCACGCTCGCAGTCGGCGGTGACCACTTCCAGGGGCTTGCCGGTATTTTCGGAAAGGATCTTGTTCATCCGCTTCTTGATGATCTCCAGCCGCTTGAGATGGATGGCCATATCGGTGATCTGGCCCTGGGTGCCGGCGGAGGGCTGGTGGATCATGATCTCGGCGTTGGGCAGGGCGATGCGCTTGCCCTTGGCCCCGGAGGAGAGCAGGAAGGCCCCCATGCTGGCGGCCATGCCCACGCAGATGGTGGATACGTCGCACTTGATATACTGCATGGTGTCATAGATGGCCATGCCGTCGGTGACGGAGCCGCCGGGGCTGTTGATGTAGAGCTGGATGTCCTTGTCCGGGTCCTGGGCCTCCAGGTAGAGCAGCTGGGCCACCACCAGGCTGGCGGTGGTGGCGTTGACCTCCTCCCCCAGGAAAACGATACGGTCGTTCAGCAGCCGGGAGAAAATGTCGTAGGAGCGCTCGCCCCGGTTGGTCTGCTCCACTACGTAGGGAACTAAGCTCATGATGCAGGATCTCCTTTGTCTTGATGTCGGGATGGGTACCATCCGGCCATCCTCCCGCAGGGCGCATCTTTCAACGCGCCCCAGGCAGGCAGTCACACACAACAGTATGCCCGCCCTGCGGGGTCTTATTCCTCAGTCTTTTCCGCTTCCTTCTTCTTGGCGGGCGCCCGCTTCTTGGGTTTGGCCTCGGCCTCGCCGGCGGGCTCCTCGGCCTTCTTGGCGGGGGCCTTGCGGGTACGCTTGGGCTTGGCCTCGCCCTCGGCGGGCTCCTCGGCCTTCTCCTCGGTCTTCTTCGCCGCCGCCTTCTTCTTGGCGGGGGCCTTTCCGGCCTTGGCGGAATCGTAGATGAGCTGCTCGGCCTTCTTCACGGAGAGCTCCTTGCGGACGTTCTCGGCCTCCACGGCCTGCTTTACCTTGTCCAGCTCCATGTGGTACTCTTCGGCCAGGCGCTTGTACTCCTCCTCCACCTCTTCGTCAGAGATGGCGATCTGCTCAGCGTCCACCACAGCGCCCAGAGCCAGGTCGCGGCGCACCCGCTCCATGGCGGCGGCCTTGGCCTGCTCGTGCATCATGTTCATGTTCATGCCCATCATGGACAGGTACTGATCGAAGGGGATGCCCTGGGACTGGATGCGCTGGGCCATATCGTTGACCATGTTGTCGGCCTCGAACTCCACCATGGCGTCGGGGATGTCCACTTCCATGTTGTTCATGACCTGCTCCATGACGGCGGCCTGGAAGGTGCGCTCGGCCTGCTCCTCGCGGCGCTTGGTGAGCTTGTCAGCCAGGTCCTTCTTGAAGGCGTCCAGCGTATCGAACTCAGACACGTCCTTGGCAAACTCGTCGTCCAGGGTGGGCAGCTGCTTCTCCTTGACCTCGTGGACCTTCACCTTGAAGAGCGCCGGCTTGCCGGCCAGCTCCCGGGCGTGATAATCCTCCGGGAAGGAGACGTTCACGTCCTTCTCGTCGCCGGCCTTGGCGCCCACCAGCTGATCCTCAAAGCCGGGGATGAAGGAGTTGGAGCCCAGCTCCAGGCTGTGGTTCTCCCCCTTGCCCCCGTCAAAGGGCTTGCCGTCCATGAAGCCTTCAAAGTCGATGACCACGGTGTCGCCGTTCCCGGCCGGGCGGTCCACCGTGACCATGCGGGTGGCCCGGTTGATGTAGGGCTTGAGCTCGTCCTCGATATCCTCGTCGGCGACAGTGACGGCGGGCTTCTCGGCGGTGAGGTCCTTGTACTGGCCCAGCTTCACCTCGGGGCGCACGGTAACGACGGCCTTGAAGGTCAGGCCCTCTTTGCCCACGCTGACCACTTCCACGGAGGGCCAGGCCACGGCGTCCAGCTTCTCCTGCTCCACAGCCTGGGCGTAGGCCCCGGGATACACGTCATTAATGGCGTCTTCATAGAACACGCCGGTGCCATACATGGCCTCGATGATCTTACGGGGCGCGTGGCCCTTGCGGAAGCCGGGGATGGCGATCTTGCCGCGCTGCTTCAGGTAAACCTTCTGAACTGCGGCCTCGAACTCCTCGGCACCGACCTCGATCACCAGTTCGACGGTGCTCTTTTCTTTCTTTTCGACGCTCTTGACATTCATGTTGCTTACTTCCTCCTTGTCCTCTGCCGCCGCGCGGCGGGGCAGTTTGGACCATCTTTCGCGTTATCCGCTATATAGTATCAGATACGGCGGAAAATTTCCACACTTTTTTTCAATTATTCGCAGATTTTTTGCGGGCGGAAGCCCAGATAGTCGGCGGAGACCAGGCGATACTCCACGCTCCCACGCTTCCCCTCCGCCGCCAGCCGGTGGCTGGCGCCGTGAAGGTGGCCGTAGCAGCACAGTTCCACCCCGTAGCGCTCCATCACTTCGATGAGCTCCGGGCAGGCGTAGCCCTGGTATAAAGGCGGATAGTGGAGAAAGCACAGCTTGGGCCGCTCCCCCGCCGCCTTCAGTGAGGCCTCCAGCCGAATGACCTCCCGGCGGAACACCTTCTGGTCCCCGGTCTCTTCAAAGAACCATCCCCGGGTGCCGCACAGGGCGTAGGGGCCGTATTCATAGCAGTTGTTGTGGAGGATGCGGAGGGTGGAAAACCCCTTTTCGGCAAAAAACCGCTCCATTTTGGCCGCCGTAGTCCACCAGTAGTCGTGGTTGCCCTTGAGCAGCAGCTTCCGTCCGCCCGGCAGGGCGTCCAGAAATGCAAAATCCGGCTCCGCCTCCTCCAGGCTCATGCCCCAGGACAGATCGCCGCAGAGCACCACCGTATCCTCCGGGCCCACCGTCTCGGCAAAGCCGGCCCTGAGCTTGTCCACGTACCCCTCCCACCGGCCGCCGAACACATCCATGGGCTTGGAGGCGCCCAGGGAGAGATGGGTGTCCCCGATCGCAAACAGGGCCATATCAGCGCAGCATCTCCAGCACCTGGTCCACCATATGCTCCCGCTCCACGCTCTGCCGGAAACGGACGGGCTTGTCCTTCAGCCCGGCCAGCGGGGCGGGAACCGGGACGCCGGTGAGCCCGGAAAGCTGGTCCAGCACGGCGGTGCCCTCCGCCGTCCGGGTGACGCCCAGGGCGCCCAGCACATTGTCGCAGAACTTGAAGGGGCTGGCGGTGGAGGCCACCACGGCGGGCGTCCGGTCGCCGGTCTCCCGGCGGTACTGCTCCAGAACGTCAAAGGCCACGGCGGTGTGGGTGTCGATCAGGTAGTGGTGCTCCTGCCACATCTTTCCGATGACCTTCTGGGTCTCGGCGTCGTCGCAGAAGCCGGCGGCGAAGCGCTTTTCCAGCTGCCTGCGGATCGGCTCCTCCACTTCATAGCGGCCGGTCTGGTTCAGCTGGGCCATATAGCCGCGGACCAGCGCGTCGTCATGGCCGGACAGCGCGAAGAGCAGCCGCTCCAGATTGGAGGAGATGAGGATGTCCATGGAGGGGGACATGGTGTTGTAGAAGGTGCGGTTGCGGTCGTACACGCCGGTCTTTAAAAAGTCGGTGAGCACATTGTTGGAATTGGACGCGCAGATGAGCTTTCCGAAGGGGACCCCCATCTCCCCGGCGTAGTAGGCCGCCAGGATGTTGCCGAAATTGCCCGTGGGGACGCAGACATTGATCTTGTCCCCCTTCTGGATGTGCCCGTCCCGCAGCAGGTCGCAGTAAGCGGAGACATAGTAGACGATCTGAGGCAGCACCCGGCCCCAGTTGATGGAGTTGGCCGAGGACAGGAAGTAGCCCCTCCCCGCCAGCTGCTCCCGCAGTGCCTCATCGGAGAAGATCCTCTTTACCCCGGTCTGGGCGTCGTCAAAATTGCCCACCACGGAGCAGACCCCCACGTTGCCGCCCTCCTGGGTGCACATCTGCAGCTGCTGGATGGCGGAGACCCCGTCCTTGGGGTAAAAGACCAGGATGCGGGTCCTGTCCACGTCCCGGAACCCCTCCAGGGCGGCCTTGCCCGTATCCCCGGAGGTGGCCACCAGGATGCAGACCGTCTTGTCCTCCTGATTTTTCACCAGAGAGGCCGTGAGCAGGTGGGGCAGCATCTGAAGGGCCATGTCCTTGAAGGCGCAGGTGGGGCCGTGCCACAGCTCCAGGCAGTAGGTCTCCCCGTCCACCTGACGGACGGGAACGACCTGCTTGGCGTCAAATTTACCGCCGCCGTAGGCCTTGGAAGCAAAACTTGACAGCTCGGAAGCGGTGAACTCCTCCAAAAACGAGCCCATCACATAGACCGCCCGCTGCTGATAGGACATCTCCCGCATGGTATCCAACGCGTTGTGGGACAGCTTCGGAAGCACCTCCGGCGTCATCAGGCCGCCGTCGGCAGCCAGGCCCTGCTGGATGGCTTCCGATGCGGTGCAGCGCAAACTTTTATCTCTGGTGCTTACATAATACATACTTCGCTCACGACCCTCATCAGATTGTTGAAAAATAGATCCCGAACCACGTTCTCCGGCGTGTTGCGCCGCAAAAGCGCCTCGTAAAGCAGCGGCCAGCTCTCCACCCCGGAGAATCCTGCCGGCAGGCGTCCGCACCCGTCCAGATCGCCACCCAGGGCGATATTCCGCGCGCCGCCCAGTTCCATCCAGTGGTCCAGGTGGGCGACGACGGTATCCACGCCGGGCGCCTCGCCCAGAAAATCGGCATAGAGATTCAGCCCCGCCACACCGTTATGTTCTATTATGGCAGTAAATTGCTCATCGGTCAAGTTCCGGGGATGAGAAAAGAGTTTGCGGGAGTTGGAGTGGCTGGCCCAGAAGGGGCCGGACAGGGTCTCCGCCACGTCCCAGAAGCCGGCGTCGGACAAATGGGACACGTCCACCAGCACCCCCAGCCGCTCCGCCTTTTCCACAAAGGCCCGTCCCTGGGGCGTAAGCCCCCGCCCTGTCTCCTCGGCATTGGTGCCGGACAGGGCGTTGGCGTGGTTCCAGGTCACATTGACCGACCGCACGCCCAGGGCATGGGCCTGCTCCAGCCGCTCCGGGGAACAATCCAGCAGCTCCGCGCCCTCCACAGACAGGAAGGCCGCAACTCTGCCTCCGGCAAAGGCCGTCTCCGCTTCAGCCGCCGTAGTACAAAGGGAGACCCTCCCGGCGTTGGCCTCCGCTTCGCGGCGGAAGAGGGTATATTCCCGGTCAAAGATCTCCCGGAAGGACAGCGGTTCGGGAAAGTCCTCCGGCTCCCCGTAAAGGGCGAAGAACTGGGCGTACCGGCGGTAGGCTCCCGCCCGCTCCAGGTCCAGGTGGCCCCCGTTCCGGGTGAAGCCCACGCCGTGCAGCAGGCAGGCCAGTATGGTGTCACAGTGGCCGTCAAAGATGTCTATTCCGTTCAATGAACTGCCTCCCTAGGGTTTTCGTTATTTGCGTCCCCCGTTCAGAACGCGTTCTCCCAGTAGCGGAATTCTGGCTTTTTGGTCTCCATGCCCTGAGGCGCGTAGATCTCCGCCACGTCGAACCGGGGCTGAAGGGCGTTCTCCGGGTGCCGGGCCAGGTAGCTGGCCGCCGTGGCCCGCAGCTTCTCCTGCTTGCGCCGGTCCACCGCCGCCCGGCCGGGGGCGAAGGAGGCGTCCTTCCGCAGCTTCACCTCTATAAAGCACAAATACTTGTCAGTCGTTGCGACCAGATCGATCTCGCCGAACCGGCATCGGTAGCCGGCGGCCACCACGCGGTACCCCATCTTCCGCAGCCGTTCGGCAGTATATGCCTCTCCCCACCGGCCCAGCAGACGGGCCTCTCCCCCGCTCACAGTTTGCGCAGGAAGCTGCGGCGGTGGATGGGACAGGGGCCATACTGCGCCAGCAGCTCATAATGGCGGCGGGTGGGGTAGCCCTTGTGCCGCTCAAATTCATACTGGGGATACCGCTCCGCCATCTCCGCCATGTACCTGTCCCGGCTCACCTTGGCCAGGATGGAGGCTGCGGCGATAGACGCCGACAGGGAATCTCCCTTTACAACCAATCTGTGAGGGGTGGTGATGGCGGCATGCTTCCCGTGATCCCGGTTGCCGTCCACAAGGGCCAGATCGGGCTTCACCGAAAGAGCGTCAATGGCCCGCTGCATGGCCAGCATCCGGGCGCTGAGAATGTCCGTGGCGTCGATCTCCTCCGGCTCGGCCCGGGCCACCGCCCAGGTCACGGCCTGGGCCTGGATCAGCGGGAACAGGGCCTCCCGCTTTTTCTCCGTCAGCTTCTTGGAGTCGTCCAGGCCGGGCAGGTCCGCCTCCGGGGGCAGGATCACCGCCCCGGCATACACCGCGCCGGCCAGGGGGCCTGCGCCCGCCTCGTCGCAGCCGCAGATCAGGCGAAAGCCCTCCGTCCGGAGCGCCCGCTCCATCGCCCATAAGTCCCGCCGCTCAGTCATGGGCGGCCTCCTCGGGCGTCTCCAGCGTAAAGTTCCCAAGCTTGCCGGAGCGATACTCGTCCAGCAGGACACGGGACATGCGCTCGGTGTCCACCTCGCCGCCGGAGACAAGAAACCCCCGCTTCCGCCCGCAGGCCTCCAGCAGCTCCCAGCCCGGCTGATCCGGGGCAGGCTCCACCTTGTACCGCTCCGCCAGGGCCTGGGGATAGCGGGCGGCCAGCAGCTCCACCAGACGGCAGGCCAGGGTCTCCCTGTCCATGATCTCATCCTTCACCGCCCCGGTAAAGGCCAGGTGGAGGGCGGTAGTCTCGTCCTCGAATTTGGGCCAGAGGATACCCGGGGTATCCAGCAGCTCCAGTCCGGCGTCCACGCTCACCCACTGCTTGCCCCGGGTAACGCCGGGCCTGTTGCCGGCCTTGGCAGACTTCTTCCGGGCCGCCTGATTGATGAAGGTGGACTTGCCCACGTTGGGGATACCCACCACCATGACCCGCACCGGCCGGCCCACCAGGCCCTTTGCCTTCCACTGCTCGATCTTCTCCCGCAGGGCCTGGCGGATGACGGCGGGGAACTGGCCCACGCCCTTCCCGTCCCGGGCGTTGGTCTCCAGCACCGCCCAGCCCCGGGCCCGGAACCAGTCCCCCCATGCGCGGTTCATGACCGGATCTGCCTGATCCGCCCGGTTGAGGATGATGAGACGGGGCTTCTCCCCGGCCAGCTCATCAATGTCCGGGTTCCGGCTGGAGAGCGGGATCCGGGCGTCGATGACCTCGGCCACCAGGTCCACCAGCTTCAGATCCGCCTGGATCTGACGGCGGGTCTTGGTCATATGGCCGGGATACCACTGTATGTCCATGGGCTCCTCCCCTTTCCTGCGTTCTGTCCGCGTTTCCTCCATTATACACAAGATATGGTGCCTTGAAAAGGCCCTGCGGACAAAAAGTGTGGCCCCGGCACTCAGCCGGGGCCACACAATGCAGGAAGGGCGCTTACTTGAGCCAGCCGATGGAGGCCGTATTGCTCAGGGGGTACCAGGTGACGTTACGGCCCAGGCCTTCAAAGAGGGCGCGCACGCCCACATAGTCGGCGCCGTCCACCACCTTGACAGGGAGCTCCACGCTCTTGTCATCCAGGGTAATGGTGACCATATCGCCGTCTTTTGCCATGGCGGCACTGATGCCGTTGACCATATCTGCCAGGGGAGCATAAATGGTGCCGGGAGCCTCAATGACGCAGGGGCTGTTGAGGGTCAGGGGCAGGGCGTTCCACATGATGGTGGGCTCGCTGTTGTCCCGGACATAGACCTCCTCGCCGCCGGAGACGGTGAGCAGCACCTGGATGTCCTTGATGTCCTCCTCGGGGCAGGTCATGTAATCCCGGTCAAGGACCGCGAAGTCGGCCAGCTTGCCCACCTCCAGGGAGCCCTTGATATCCTCGTTGAACTCGCCGTAGGCCGGCCAGTTGGTGAAGGAGCGCAGGGCCTCCTCCCGGGTCATGCACTGCTCCGCGTGCCAGCCCTCGGGGGGCTCGCCCAGCCGGTCCTTCCGGGTGACGCCGGCATACAGGCCGTGGAAGGGGTTCACCAGCTCCACCGGGGCGTCGGAGCCGTTGATGATGATGCTGCCGCTGTCCAGGATGGTGCGCCAGGCGTAGGCGCCCTCCAGGCGCTCGGCGCCGATGCGGTCCTCGGCCATCAACATGTCAGAGATGGCGTGGGTGGTCTGCATGGAGGGCAGGACGCCCATGTCAATGGCCCGCTGGATGTCATCCAGAGTGAGGATCTGGAAGTGCTCCACCCGCAGGCGGGGATCTTCCCGGGGGTTCTCCTCCATGACCCTTTCATAAGCATCCAGGATCTGGTGGTTGGCGCCGTCGCCGATGGCGTGGCTGCCAGTCTGATAGCCGTTGTCATAGGCCAGCTTCACCAGCTGGTACATCTCCTCGTCAGTGGAGCGATAGTTGCCGATGTGGCCGGGCCGGTCGCTGTAATCCTCCAGCATGGCGGCGGAGCGGGCACCCAGGGAGCCGTCGCTGAACAGCTTCACGGCCCGCACATCCATGTGGTTGTTATACAGCCCGCTCTGAGGCGGCGTGTTGCGCAGATAATCTGCCTGCTCGCCCTCGGTGCTCTCCAGGGACATGAGAATGTAGGAACGCAGCTTCAGCTCCCCGGACTCGTACAGAGGCTTATAGACCTCGTTGAGCATCTGTACAGAGGTACCGGCGTTCATAGCAGAGGTCAGGCCGTAGGAGAACAGCTGCTCCTGGGCCAGCAGTAGAGCCTGCTTCTCCTCCTCAATGGTGTAGGCAGGCAACAGGGCGGAGATGGGGTCCATGGCCGTGTCGGTGACGCAACCCAGCAGCTCCCCGTCCTCCGTTTTCAGATATTCGCCGCCCTGCGGGTTGGGCGTGTCCTTGGTAATGCCGGCCAGTTCAAAAGCCATGGAGTTGACCCAGCACATATGGCCGTCGGCCCGTGTCAGGTACACCGGGTTATTGGGCGCCACCGCGTCCAGCTCCTCCTTGGTGGGGTAAGCAGTATCCTCCCATACGGTGTTCAGCCAGCCCCGGCCCCGAATCCACTCGCCGGGCTCGGCCTTGGCCACCTCGGCAGCCACAGCCTCCAGTATCACGTCCTTGGGCTTCCAGAAGGCGTCGATCTGCAGCAGGCTCTGGCCTAGGCCGTTGATATGCATGTGGCCTTCAATAAGGCCCGGGATCACCGTCTTGCCGCCCAGGTCCACCACCTTGGTGTTGGGGCCGATATAGGCCTCCACGCCGGCCTCGTCGCCCACGTAGACCAGCCGGTCGCCCTTGATGGCCATGGCGCTGGCCGTGGAGAAATCGGCGTCCACCGTGTAGATATTTCCGTTGCGGTACACACTGTCAGCGGCTTCCGGGCCGGCCGCAGAGGCCGGGAAGACGCTCAGGAGCATGGTGAGGGTCAGGACTGCGCCCAGTACGCGGAGAAAACGCTTTCTTCGTGCCATACAGTTACCTCCTTGTTCTTGCCTTTCTTCACGGGTCTCTTCTGTTCGTGTGTGCTGAAAATGCGGTCCTCCTTCCAGTTCAGAATAGCTCGGTTTCATTTTATCACTATGTTCAGACATTTGCAAGAGCTCCTGTAGAGCCGGTCCGGCTGGCAGCCAAACGCCATCCTGAATATAATTTTATGTGGTATATCTGTTAAACTTGACAGTTTCTTTTTCAATTGCAGACAAAATAAATCGATAAGTCACAATTAACCTAAAACGGAGCTGAAAATTTTTGTCTGTTTTAACGAACACAAAAACCGGGCGGTACGGAGGACATTCCTCCGTACCGCCCGGTTTCTGCGGCTGGATATCTTGGGCGCTCAGATGCGCTCCTTGACCTTGGCGCTCTTGCCAACGCGGTCGCGCAGATAGTACAGCTTGGCCCGGCGGACCTTGCCCTTGCGGACCAGTTCGATCTTCTCCACGGCGGGCGCATGAAGGGGGAACACCTTCTCCACGCCCACGCCGTAAGACACGCGGCGGACGGTGATAGACTCCTCGATGCCGCCGTGCTTCTTGGCGATCACGGTGCCCTCAAAGACCTGGATACGCTCGCGGTTGCCCTCCTTGATGTGGACATGGACGCGGACGGTGTCGCCCACGTTGGCCACGGGGGGCTCGGCCTTCTGATACTTGGCGCAAAACGCCTGCATGAGATCCATAACATTTCCTCCTGTTTATAGGCGTTCATGCCGGCCGTTCCTGCCGCCCGCTCTCCGGGACGGCGGCCGCAGAGGACCACCCTTTATTGAGTCCATGGTAGTTTATCATATCGCCGGCTGGATTGCAAGTGCTTTTTTCTTTTTTTCTGCGCGGTCAGCAGCCAGACCCCAAGGCACCAGGGCATAAGCGGCAGATACCCCCGTTCCAGCATCACCGCCCCGCCCGCCAGCAGGCCCGCGGCCAGGGCCGCCGACAGCAGCGCCAGGGCCTGCCGCGCCCGATCCGCCCCCAACAGGGGTGAGAGCAGGCAGCTCAGCGCCCGCCCGCCGTCCAGCTCCCCCGCGGGCAGCAGATTGAAGGCGGCCAGGGCGAAATTGATCCCCGCAAAGCACCATCCCCCCTCCCCCGCCAGGCGCAGGGCCGCGAAGCCCGCCGCCAGATTGACCAGCGGGCCGGCCAGGGCGGAGAGGATCTGCGCGCCCGGGCGCAGCCGGTCCCGGGCAGACAGTCTCAGCTCCGCCCCCACGCAGGACAGGCGCAGGCAGGCCGCATGGCCCCCAAGGGCATAGATGGCCAGCAGGTGGCCCAGCTCATGGAGGGCGCAGGACAAAAGGCACAGCGGGACCAGGCCGTCCTCGTCCAAATAGAAGAGGACGGCCCACAGCAGAATCGCCCCGGCGCTTATCTCCACCCGTTTCCGCCCGAACGCGGTCACTGGGTCTCGATATAGTAGAGGGGGTCCAGGAGCACCCCGTCCAGCTTGAGCTCGAAATGAAGGTGCGGGCCGGTGACGTTGCCGGTGGCCCCGGATTCCGCCACCTTCTCCCCCGCCGCTACCACCTGTCCCTGCTGGACACAGAGCTTGCTGCAGTGGCAGTAAAAGGAGGTCAAGCCCCCGGCGTGGCGGATTTGAAGATAGAGGCCGTAAATGTCGCTCTCCCCGATATAGTTCACCGTACCGGCGGCAAATGCTTTGATCTCCGTGCCGGTGTTGACCGCAAGGTCGACGCCGTTGTGGAAGCGCTCCTCCCCATCCACCGGGTGCTCCCGCCACCCGAAGCCGGAGGACAGCCAGCCCAGCGCGGGAGTGACGGTCTCGCCGACCCCCAGCGCGCTTAAATTGTACTTGTCCATGGTGGCGTTGTCGGGCAGGGCGGGGCCATCGTAAGGCATCAGCTCCACCACCGGCTCCGGCGCGGGGGTGGGGGCCGGCGTAGGGGAAGGCTGTGCCGGCGTGGGCTCGGGGTCAGGTTCCGGCGGCGGCGTGCCCGCCGTCAGGGACAAGGCCGCCGTCCAGAGCGCTTCCCCGCCCTCCTGCTTTGGGATCAGGCCGGAGAGCAGGGCGGCCTGACGGGCATAAAGCGGCTCCCCTTCCCCCTCGGACGGGCCGGCCTCCACCCCCCACAGGGCGGCCATGGCCTGAGTGAACGGCTTGCCCTCGGACACCGCCTGTCCCAGAGCGGAGAAGGCCGCCCGGAAATCGGTGTCCCCGTGGATGGCGGCCAGGATCTCCACCCGCAGCTGCTCCATCCGCTGGGGGAACACGCCTCTGCCCACGAAAACCGCCAGGAAGAGCGCCAGGCACACGGCCAGCTGCAGCAGTCTCCGCTTCTCCGCCGGGCCAAGCTCCGCCCTGCCCGGCCGGCGTCCTCCCCGGCTGGCGGTCCGCCGCCCCCGCTGCCTGCGCTCCTGCTCCCGTACCCGATCAGCCGTCCCCATATCGGTGTCCTTCCCTTCTGTAAGGCGTTTCAGAAGAAGGATATGCGGACGGGCCCGGAGGTATGCGGGAAAATGAGGGTGGGATGGGGATGGGAAAAGGGGCGGGCCTAAGACCCGCCCCTACGAAATGATTCTATTTTTTGAGCTCCTCCCAGTATCTGCGGGCGGCCTGCTCGGTCTTGTTGTCGCCGTACTGGTAGTAGTGGGTGCCCTCCAGCTGGTCGGGCAGGTACTGCTGTTTCACCCAGTGGCCGGGGAAGTTGTGGGGGTAGAGGTAGCCCTGGTCCCGCTCCATCCCCGCCGAATCGGCGTGGACGTTCTGCAGGTGGCGGGGGTAGTCCCCCGTCTTGCCCGCCCGCACGTCGGCCATGGCCGCGTCGATGGCGGCCACCACGGAGTTGGACTTGGGTGCGGTGGCCAGGAGCACGGCGGCCTGGGCCAGGGGGAGCTTGGCCTCCGGCAGGCCCAGCTGGAGGGCGCTGTCGCAGCAGGCCTTCACGATCTGGGCGGCCTGGGGATAGGCCATGCCGATGTCCTCGCTGGCCGAGCACAAAAGCCGCCGGATGGCGGTGATCAGGTCCCCAGCTTCCAGCAGGCGGGCCAGGTAGTGGAGGGCGGCGTCCGGGTCGGAGCCCCGCAGGGACTTCATCAGGGCGGAGGCGATGTCGTAGTGGTCGTCCCCCTCCCGGTCGTACCGCATGGCAGACCGCTGGGCCACGGTCTGGGCGTCCTCCAGAGTGACAAGGAGTTTCCCTTGCTCCCTCTTGGCGGAGTTGAGGAGCAGCTCCACGGCGTTCATGGCCTTGCGTACGTCCCCGCCGCAGGCGGCGGCGATATGCGCCGTCACTCCGTCCTCGCAGACAGGCTCGGCCCCCAGCCGCTCCCCCATCAGGCGCACCCCCCGCTCCACCGCAGGCAGCACGTCGGCGGCGGTGAGGGGCTTGAATTCAAAAACGGTGGCCCGGCTGAGCACGGCGTTGTATACATAGAAATAGGGGTTTTCCGTGGTGGAGGCGATGAGGGTGATCTTCCCGTTTTCCATGAACTCCAGCAGGGACTGCTGCTGCTTCTTGTTGAAGTACTGGATCTCATCCAGGTAGAGGAGCACCCCGTCGGGGGCCAGGAACGTACCGATCTGGGCGATGATGTCCTTGATGTCGGAAATGGAGGCGGTGGTGGCGTTGAGCCGGTGGAGGGGGCGATTGGTCCGCGTGGCGATGATGTTGGCCACGGTGGTCTTGCCGGTGCCGGACGGACCGTAGAACACCAGGTTGGGGATAGAGCCGCTCTCGATGATCCGCCGCAGCAGCCCTCCCTCCCCCAGGATGTGCCGCTGGCCCACCACCTCGTCCAGGCTCTGGGGCCGGATCTCGTCGGCCAAGGGCCGGTATGCCATCATGAGCCCCCCTTTCATAAAAGAATGGAGCGGAATTGCTTCCGCTCCATTCTAGCACAGACTTGTTTACTCGTACAGGGGGTATTTGGCGGTGAGGGCGGCCACTTCGGCGCGGATGGCGTCGGCCCCGGCCTCGAAGTCGGTGGCGGTCCGCCACATGAGCCTGGCGATGACCTCCATGTCCTCCTCCCGGAAGCCCCGGGTGGTGGCGGCGGGGGTACCCACCCGGATGCCGCTGGTGACGAAGGGTTTCTCCGGGTCGTTGGGGATGGCGTTCTTGTTGACGGTGATGTTCACCTCGTCCAGGCGCTTCTCCATCTCCTTGCCGGTGAGGTGGGCCGGGCGCAGGTCCACCAGCATCAGGTGGTTGTCCGTGCCGCCGCTGACCAGGTCGAAACCCTCCTTCATCAGGGCCTTGGCCAGGGCGGAGGCGTTTTTGAGGATCTGCTGCTGATAGGCCTTGAACTCCGGGCGCATGGCCTCCCCCAGGGCCACCGCCTTGGCCGCGATGATGTGCTCCAGGGGGCCGCCCTGGCTGCCGGGGAAGATGGCGGAGTCGATCTTCTTGGCCAGCTCCTCCTTGCAGAGGATCATGCCGCCCCGGGGGCCGCGAAGGGTCTTGTGGGTGGTGGTGGACACCACGTCGGCATAGGGCACCGGGGAGGGATGCAGCCCTGCGGCCACCAGGCCGGCGATGTGGGCCATGTCCACGAACAGGTAGGCCCCCACCTCGTGGGCGATGTCGGCAAAGGTCTTGAAGTCGATGGTACGGGGGTAGGCGGAAGCGCCGGCCAGGATCATGCGGGGCTTGTGCTGCCTGGCCAGGTCCCGGACCTGGTCATAGTCGATGTAGCCCTGGTCGTTGACGCCGTAGGCCACGATATTGTAGTTCTTGCCGGAAAAATTCACCGGGGAGCCGTGGGTCAGGTGGCCGCCGTTGGCCAGGTCCATGCCCAGCACCGTGTCCCCGTGCTGGCAGAGGGCGGCATAGACGGCGTAGTTGGCGTTGGCGCCGCTGTGGGGCTGCACATTGGCATGCTCCGCACCGAAGAGCTGGCAGGCGCGCTGCCGGGCCAGGTCCTCCACCACGTCCACGCACTGGCACCCGCCGTAATACCGCTTGCCCGGATAGCCCTCGGCATATTTGTTGGTGAGCACTGTGGCCGCCGCAGCCAGCACCGCCTGGCTGACGAAATTCTCCGAAGCGATCAGCTCGATGTTGCGCCGCTGCCGGTCGTACTCGGCCTTTACCGCCGCGCCCACCTCCGGGTCCTGCCCGGCGAGAAACTCCATGATCTCCTTGACCAAATCTTCCTCCACCTTTCTCTGCCCGGCGTTGGCCGCCGGCCGATTTCTTTTATTATACAAAATCCGCCGCTGGATTACAATCGTCCGCGGAGAAAAAAGCCCCTCGTTTTTTGCCGGAAAGTGTGCTATATTGTCCAAGAGAGGTGATCGCATGAAAACCCATGAGCAAGTCCTGTCCATCGTGGAGGAGCTGAAAAAGCTCTACCCCGACAGTCTGTGTTCCCTGCCCTATCCCAAGCCCTATGAGCTGCTCTTCGCCGTCCGCCTGGCCGCCCAGTGTACCGACGAGCGGGTCAACCAGGTCACCCCCGCCCTCTACGCCCGCTTCCCCACCCTGGAGGACCTGGCCGGGGCCGACGTGGCGGAGGTGGAGACGTACATCCACTCCACCGGCTTTTTCCGTGCCAAGGCCCGGGATATCGTATCCTGCGCCAGGATCCTGGTGGAGGAATACGGCGGGCGGGTGCCCGACACCATGGAAGAGCTGCTCAAGCTCCCCGGCGTGGGGCGCAAGACCGCCAATCTGATCCTGGGGGACGTATACCATGCCCCCGGCGTGGTGGTGGCCGACACCCACTGCATCCGCATCACCGGCCGGCTGGGCCTCACCGACGGCAGCAAGGACCCGGTGAAGGTGGAGCAGCAGCTGCGGCCCGTCCTGCCACCGGAGGAGTCCAACGACTTCTGCCACCGCATGGTGCTCCACGGCCGGGCGGTGTGCATGGCCCGCAAGCCCGACTGCCAGAGCTGCACCCTGCGTCCCTGGTGCGACTATTTTACAAAATCCTGACTGTATGCAGAACCGCCGCGCGGCCATTTAGCCGCGCGGCGGTTTTGTCCTTTGAGCCGCCAGCCGTTTCCATGACATTTTCCGCAATATCACGAAGTTCTGACGGCAAGCGAAAGCGGCACGCCGCTATTCCAATCGGAGTCCACCAGCCAGGGCGCCGATGTTCCGCTCCGCAACGACATGCCGCTCGGGGAGCCGGAAGGTTCCCCTACGATTCAAGTATACTCCCCGACGGGCAGGGTGTCAACGTTCAGGATGCGGCGGATTCTGCGCCGGGGGCAGACAGCCGGCTTTATCCGCCCGGCGTCACCACACCTTTGCCCTTCCAGCGCCCGCGCAGATACACGGCGGCGCTGATGACCAGGCCCACGGACCAGCCGATGGGATAGGCCCAGTAAAGCGATTCCGGCCCGAAGCTTGAGGCCAGCAGCCAGGCCACCGGCACCCGTACCAGCCACAGGGACAGGATGGATGAGGCCATGGGCACCGTCGTGGCCCCCGCCCCCCGCAGAACGGCGTTGACGATGAACATCATGGCCAGGATGAACATGGTGGACAGCACCCGGGTCAGATAGGCCTCCCCCGCCGCCACCACGTCCGGCTCGGTATTGAAGAGCATGAGCAGCGGCCGGCGCAGCGGCACCACCACCGCAGAGATGGCCGCGCAGACCAAGGTGCCCAGCACCAGGGCGCGGCGGGCCCCCTTCCGCACCCGCTCCAGCTCCCCGGCGCCGATATTCTGCCCCACATAGGTCGTGGTTGCGGTGGAGAAGGACTGGATGGGCATGAAGGCGAAGGTGTCGATCTTGTTGGCCGCGCCAAAGCCGGCGGCAAACGCGTTGCCGAAGCCGTTGATCAGGGCCTGCATGATAAGGATGCCAAGGGAGAACTGGCACTCCTGGATGGCAGAGGGGATCCCCAGCCGGAGCACCTGTCCCAGGAGAGGGCGGTCCAGCTTCATCTGAAAAAAACGGATATGGACGAAGGGATACTTCCGGTTGATGAAGAAGATCCCGAATACCCAGGAGCTGAACTGGGCGATGATGGTGGCCAGCGCCACGCCGAACACGTCCCAGTGGAAGGCGATGACGAACAGCAGATCCAGCACCACATTGATACCGCAGGCCACCGCCAGGAAGATCAGCGGGGTCTTGCTGTCGCCCAGGCCCTGGAGTATCCCTGCGTTCAGGTTATAGCCCAGCGAGCCGATGATACCCGCCAGCACCACCATGCAGTACACACGGGCCTGGTCATAGGCCTCCGCCGGCACACGGATCAGGGTGAGCAGCGGAGCGCACACCACGACGCCCAGGATGGTCAGCGGCAGGATAGCCAGGAGCAGGGCGCTGTATATGGTGTCCACCGTGCGGCTCACCGCCGCGCGGTCCCCGGCCCCGATGTACTGGGCGATCATGATGGTGGCGCCCACGGAAAAGCCGATGAACAGCGAGGAGAGCAGATAAATGATGGGAAAGCCGGTACTTACGGCCGTGAGAGCGGAGGAGCCTACAAAGCGGCCTACCACCACCGAGTCCACCATATTATAAAGCTGCTGGAATATATTCCCCACCAGCAGGGGCAGGGAAAAACGCAGGATCAGCCGGGTGGGGGAGCCGCGGGTCATGTCTATGGCGCCCCGCACCCCCTGTTTGACCTCTTCCATAGGGGCCTCCTTGCTTATTTCGTTATCCGCCCTTCCGGCGCTCATAGAGGATGCGCAGGCCGTCCAGCACCAGCTGGGGGTCCACTACATCGATCAGGTCGGTGTTTTCCGCCACCATCCGGGCCAGGCCGCCGGTGGCGATGACCTTGATGTCCCCGCCGCCCATCTCCGCCTTGGCCTGGCGGATGAGGTGCTCCATGGCGCCGATATAGCCCACCACCGCTCCGGCCTGGATCTGGCCCACGGCGGTGGTGCTCAGCACCGTGTCCGGCTTCACCAGCTCCACCCGGGGCAGCAGCGCGGTCCGCTGGAACAGGCCGTCGATGGACACCCTGACCCCGGCGGTGATGCACCCGCCCAGATATATCCCGTCGGCGCTCACCGCGTCCAGGGTGGTGGCGGTACCGAAGTCCAGGACGATGAGGGGCGCGCCGTACTTGGCCATGGCGGCGATGTCCGCCACCGCCCGGTCGGGGCCCAGGCGCTCGTCGCTTTCGCTCTCCACGTAGGGCAACTCCGGGTCCAGGTCCTCATCCACCACCAGGGGCACCTTGCCCAGGTAATTCTTCACCGCGTTGGTGAGGGTGTGCATCACCTGGGGCACCACCGAACCGATGACCACATCCTCCACTTCCTCCAGGGCCACGCCGAACCGATGGAAATACTGGCAGATGAGCAGGCCCACCTCGTCGGAGGTGCGGTTGGCGTCGGTCATCAGGCGGAACGAGCCCTTCAGCTTTTCTCCCTCGTACACGCCCAGCACCATATTGGTATTGCCCACGTCGATGGCAAGCAGCATGATTTTCTCCTCCCTTGTTCAGATCCTGCTGATATAACACACCGCGCCGCCCTTCTCCAGGACGGCCACAGCGTAAGTGGGCGCCGCCAGGCTGCCGGCGGCCCCGGGGTTTACCACCCACATCCCATTTTGAAATTCACACAGCGCCTCATGCGTGTGGCCGAAGCACAAAAGCCGCGCCCCGGCCTCCCGGGCGGCCCGGATGGCGGCCCAGGCGCCCTCTTTCACATGGTAGGCGTGGCCGTGGGTCATAAAGATCTTCACGCCCTCCAGCGTGAAGGTCCGCTCTATCGGCAGATCGGGCCTGCGGCCGTCGCAGTTGCCCGGCACATAGGTCACGGGGAGCCGGGGGAACTTCTCCTGAAGGGACTGCGCATCCCGGGCCAGGTCCCCCAGGTGGAGCACCCGGTCCGGCCGCTCCAGGCGGACGGCGTCCTCCATGTTGGCCACGTTGCCGTGAGAGTCGGAAAAAATCAGCAGCTTCATGGGCACCTCCCGCCTTTGGTTCATATAATAGAGTGAGCGCCGCTATAAATAAGGAAATAGGAGTGATCGACGATATGAAGGAGAACCAGCCCGGGCTGGATGGGCTGACCCGTGACCCCAAGGCCGCCGGCCTGCTGAAAAACCGGGCGCTGCTCAACGAACTGGTCCGCTCGCCGGACGCCCGGAAGCTCATGGGCCTGCTGGATCGGGAGGCGGCAGGCGGCCTGCAGCATGCCGCCGACTCTGCGGCCAAAGGGGACCTGAGCGCCCTTACCCGTCTGATCAGGCAGGTGGCGAGCAGCGGCGAGGGGGCCCGTCTGGTCCAGCAGATCAACGAGAAGATCGACCAGGGGAAGTAGCCCGCCGCTTCCCCGCCAAGGGGGTGCCCTATGGCAGAACTGGAAGAAAAACTGAATGCTATTTTGAACGACCCCCAGGCCATGGGACAGATCCTCTCCGCAGCGCGGGCCCTCTCCGGCCAGGACGATGGGGAAAAAACCGCGGACCAGGCGCCGGGGGAGGGACCCTTCGCCGCCGCGGAGAACGGGCCGGCCGCCGGAGACGCCGGCCAGCTGTTTTCCGCGCTGGGAGACCTGGACCCCCGGTGGGTAAAGCTGGGTGTGCGCCTTATGGGTGAGTACAGCCGGCAGGACGACAAGAAGGCCGCCCTGCTGGAGGCGCTGAAGCCATTCCTCAAGCCGGAACGGCGGGCCAAAGTGGACCAGGCCGCCCGGCTCGCCCGCCTGTCCCGGGTGGCGAGGGCCGCCCTGCGATTCTATCAGGAGGGCCGGGAGGAGGAGAAGGGCGATGTATAACCGCTACATCCCCAACGGGACCGCCTACACCCGGGTATCCGAGCCGGAGCCCTCCCCTCCCCCGCCGCATGGCCCCGGGGACGGCGAAGGCACGCCGTCAGGCATCGTGGAGCGCCTGCTGCGCGCGCTGAAGCTGGAGGACCTGGATGCAGGCGACCTGCTCCTGCTGCTGATCCTGCTGCTGCTGTTTTTGGACGGGGACGACTGGGAACTGCCCATCGCCCTGGGCCTGGTCCTGCTGCTGGGGCTGGGCGGAGAATAGCGGCGCCTTCCGAACGGACTACGCCCCCACCCGGTGAAGAACCGTCCCGTCCGGCAGGGAAAACGACGCGTCGGAGGGCGCCGGCCGCTCCAGGCCGGAGGCAGTCATGCGGTAGACCACCTGGCCGTCGGTGAGCTGCTCCGCCCGCACCAGAAGCCCGCTGTCCGTATCCACCCAGAAGCGGGCGCTGTGGCCGTCGCCGGTATCCGTTTCGACATATACGCAGCCCAGGCCGTCCAGCGCCTCGTATCCCGCCGCCGTGATAGAGGCCGGATCCAGTTCCAATACGGTCTCATAGGTGGGGATGCGCTGCCCCTCCAGGTCCGCGGAATACTCGTCCGCAGGGCCGGTGAGCACCCGATCCTCCCCGCCGTACCAGCTCCAGAACTGCCCGCCGCCTACAATGGAGGAGCGGCGGGTCCCGCCGGGCAGGACCGCATCGGTCCGGGTCCAGCCCGCGTCTACCCAGACCCGGGCGGTGGTGGTGCCGCTCTCCCCCTCGCCCCAGAGGTCCTGAATGGTCACAGTCCGGCCATAGCTCTCCGGCCGGTCCAGGGTGGCAATGACGCTCTGCACCGTCTCCGGCGTCACCTCCACTTTCACCGCGCCGCCGCTCTCTCCTCCCGGGGAGGCCGACGGGCCGGCCGTCGGGAGCACGATCTCCGCTGTATCGGGGGCGAAAAGACCCAGTCCAAAACTGGAGAGCACCGCCACGGCGATAATGGCCGCGATCAGGACCACCACGATGTTCCGCTTTCCGCGCTCCACAGCTCCACCTCCCGGAAAACAAATGCACTTCCTCAGTCAGCCGGGCAGCTCCCCGGCATCAAGGTTTTGCTCCGCAAAACCTTGGGTACGGCGGCGTTCACGCCTGGAACTGCTCCGGCTTTTCCGCCCGCAGGCCAAACTTCCACGCGATAGCGTCCACGATCCGCCGGCAGGCGTGACCGTCATCCCCATGAAACGGCATGGCTGCCGTCCCATGGGGGCCCTGTGACTGCATCTGCCGGGACAAGTGAATTGCCCCGGCATCAAGGTTTTGCTCCGCAAAACCTTGGGTACGGCGGCGTTCACGCCTGAAACTGCTCCGGCTTTTCCGCCCGCAGGCCAAACTTCCACGCAATAGCGTCCACGATCCGCCGGCAGGCGTGACCGTCGCCGTAGGGATTTACGGCATGGGCCATGGCCCGGTAGGCGCTCTCGTCCTTCAGCAACTCCGAAGTCAGGCGGAATACCGTCTCCTCCTCCGTGCCCGCAAGCCGCACCGTCCCGGCGGCCACCGCCTCGGGCCGCTCGGTCTCCCGCCGAAGGACCAGCACCGGCTTGCCCAGGGCGGGCGCCTCCTCCTGGAGCCCGCCGGAATCCGTAAGCACGAGGTAGCACCGGGCCATGAGATTGTGCATCTCCTCCACGTCCAGCGGCTCGATGAGGTGGATGCGCGGATGGCCGGAGAGGTACTTCCCCGCCGCTTCCCGCACTACCGGGGACAGGTGGACGGGATAGACCAGCTCCGCCTCCGGGAAGGCGTCCGCCACCCGGCGCAGGGCGGTCATGATATTTGCCATGGGCGCTCCGTAGTTCTCCCGGCGGTGGCAGGTCACCAGCAGGATGCGCCTGCCGGCATAGTCCAGGCTGTTGAGCAGTTCATTTGAAAAGCGATAATCCTTTACAACAGTGGTCTTAAGGGCGTCGATCACCGTGTTGCCCGTAATGAACACCCCGTCTGTGATACCCTCCCGGGCCAGGTTTTCCCGGTTGCTCACAGTGGGGCAAAAGTGCAGATCCGCAATGTCCCCCACCAGCTTGCGGTTCATCTCCTCTGGAAAGGGGGAATACTTGTCGCCCGTCCGAAGCCCCGCCTCCACATGTCCCACGGGGATCTGGCGGTAAAATGCGGCCAGGGCCCCGGCAAACGTGGTGGACGTGTCCCCGTGGACCAGGACCAGGTCTGGTTTGGCCTCCTCCAGCACCCCCTCCATGCCCAGCAGGCACTTGGAGGTAATGGTGTACAAGCTCTGGCGGGGCTGCATGATGTTCAGGTCATAGTCGGGCTCCAGATGGAAGATATCCAGCACCGCGTCCAGCATCTGCCGGTGCTGGGCGGTGACGCAGCAGATGGACTGGATGCCCGGCCTGTCCTGGAGCTCCCTGACCAGGGGGGCCATTTTGATGGCCTCAGGCCGGGTGCCGAAAATGGTCATGACGCGGATTGGGGTCACTGTTTTTCCTCCTCTCCCGGCTCCCGGGACTCCTTTTCCCGTTCCCTGCGGTTATTGCCCAGGAAAATGCGCCCGGCGATGGCGCCGGCAAAGCACAGGGCCATGAGAAGCAGCATGGCCTTCACCGGCCCGCTGGTGGTGAGCACCACGGCGGACAGGCCAAGGATAGCGGAGATGATATAGAGCACCGCCACCGCCTGCTTTTGGTTCAGGCCCATGTCGATGAGCCGGTGATGGACGTGGCTGCGGTCGGCGTGCATGGGGCTTTGCCCATGGGCGATGCGGCGGATAAAGGCAAAGCAGGTATCAAAAATAGGCAGGCCCAGCATGAGGAAGGGCACGGCGAAGGAGATAATGGTGTACAGCTTGAACAGGCCCTGGATGGACACCACCGCCAGGATAAAGCCCAGGAAGGTGGAGCCCGTGTCCCCCATAAAGATCTTTGCCGGGTTCATATTATAGGGCAGAAAGCCCAGGCAGGCCCCGGTCAGGGCGGCCATAAGCACCGCCACCGGCCCGTCGCTGATGGCCAGGGAGATGACCAGAAGGGTCATGGAGCTGATGGCGGACACGCCGCAGGCCAGACCGTCCAGCCCGTCGATGAGATTGACCGCGTTGGTAATGGCCACGATCCACACCACCGTCACCGGAACGGCAAGCCAGCCCAGGTCCCAGTACAGGTCGCTGGAAAACACGTTGGGATTGGAGACGATCTCGATCACATTCCCGGACAGGGCCGCCACCAGCGCCGCGATGATCTGCACCACGAATTTGAACATGGCGCGCAGGGAGTAGATATCGTCAAAAATACCCAGCACCACGATGATGGCCGCCCCCAGCAGCATGCCCCGCATCTGCCCGTCCAGGTCCATGAACACCACCACGCTGAGCAGAAAGCCAAAGAAGATGGCCAGCCCGCCCATACGCGGGATGGGGTGATCGTGCATCCGCCGGCCGTCCCGGGGCACGTCCACCGCGCCCATGCGCACCGCCAGATTCTTCACCACCGGAGTGGTGATGAGGGCCACCACCAGGGCCACCACCAGGGCGGCGGCCACGATGCCGATCAGAGGGAGATTCAGCTCATTTGTCATAGGAAATATGCTCCTTCTCTGTCTTGCGGGAACAGCGGGCGCTCAGCGGGGCAGAAAGCCCACCTTTTTGTAGACCTTGCGCAGGGTGCGCTCCGCCACGCGGGAGGCGCGCTCCGCCCCGGCGCGGTAGACGCCCTCCAGATAAGCCTTGTCCGCCAGCAGGCGCTCCGTCTCCTCCCGGATGGGGCGCAGCAGCTCCACCACTGCCTCGCCCACCGCGGGCTTGAAGGCGCCGTACCCCTTGCCCTCAAATTCCGTCTCGATGGCTTCAAAGCTCTTTCCCGTGACGGCGGAGTAGATCTGCATCAGGTTGGACACCCCGGGCTTGGCCTGGGGATCGTAGCGGACGCAGCGCTCGGTGTCGCTGTCGGTGATGGCCCGCTTGAATTTGCGCAGAATGTCCTCCGGCTTCTCCATGAGGAACACGCAGCCCTCGGGGATGGACTTGCTCATCTTGGTGTCCGGCTGGTTCAGGCTCATCACCCGGGCGCCCTGCTTGGGGATATAGGGCTCTGGCATCTTGAACACGTCGCCGTAAACGTGGTTGAAACGGTTCGCGATGTCCCGGCAGATCTCCACATGCTGCTTCTGGTCCTCCCCCACCGGGACGAAATCGGGCTGGTAGAGCAGGATGTCGGCGGCCATGAGGCAGGGGTAGGTGAACAGGCCGGCGTTGATGTTGTCGGCATGCTTGGCGGACTTGTCCTTGAACTGGGTCATGCGGGAGAGCTCCCCGAACATGGTATAGCAGTCCAGCACCCAGCCCAGTTCGGCGTGGGCGGGCACGTGGGACTGGACGAAGATGGTGTTCTTCTCCGGGTCCAGGCCGCAGGCGATGTAAGTGGCGATCTGGGTCAGGGTGCGCCGGCGCAGCTGGGCCGGATCCTGGCGGACGGTGATGGTATGCAGATCCGCCATGAACCAGTAGCAGTCAAACTGGTCGGAGAGCTCCCGCCAGTTCTTGATGGCCCCAAGATAGTTGCCAAGATGCAGATCCCCGCTGGGCTGGATGCCGGAGAGGAGCACTTTCTTTTCATTTTCCATATTGAGATTACACCTCGATCACATGTCGGTAAGGCAGAAAGGGCGCAGGGCCCCATATTGTGTTATCATATCATATCCAAACTCCCTTGACAATCCTAAGCGGAAAAAATAGAATAAGGTGAGTGAATTTGAAAAAGGAGTTTTTTCCATGGATATGACCTGGTTCAACGAGATGGAGGCCCGCATCCCCAAAGGGGAGGTACGCACCCGCTTTGCCCCCTCCCCCACAGGCTATATGCACGTGGGCAACCTGCGCACCGCCCTGTACACCTGGCTCATCGCCCGGCACGCCGGCGGCAAGTTCCTCCTGCGCATCGAGGACACCGACCAGGGCCGGCTGGTGGAGGGCGCCACCGACGTGATCTATGCCACCATGCGCGGCTGCGGTCTGACCTGGGACGAGGGTCCCGACGTGGGCGGCCCCGTTGGCCCCTATGTACAGACCCAGCGGCGGGATCTGTATGGAAAGTACGCCCACCTGCTGGTGGAGAAGGGCCACGCCTACTACTGCTTCTGCGGCAAGACGGAGAGCGAGGAGGACGCCGGCGACTTTGACCGGCCGGCGGACCCCTGCCGGGACCTGGACCCGGCGGCGGCAAAGGCCCGGGTGGAGGCCGGGGAGCCCTATGTCATCCGCCAGCGCATCCCGGCCGGCTCCACCACCTTCCACGACGCGGTGTACGGCGACATCACCGTGGACAACGCCGACCTGGACGACCAGATCCTGCTGAAGTCCGACGGCCTGCCCACCTACAACTTTGCCAACGTCATCGACGACCATCTCATGGGCATCACCCACGTGGTGCGGGGTTCGGAGTACCTCTCCTCCGCCCCCAAGTACGATCTGCTCTACCGGGCCTTCGGTTGGGAAGTGCCCACCTATATCCACTGCGCCAGCGTCATGATCACCGACCCGGAGACCGGGGCGGTGCGCAAGATGTCCAAGCGCAAGGGGGACCCCTCCTACGAGGATCTGCTGGCCATGGGCTATTTGTCCCAGGCAGTGGTCAACTACGTCACTCTGCTGGGCTGGTCCCCCCGCGGCGAATACGCCGAGCGGGAGTTCTATACCCTGGCCGAGCTGGCCGGGATCTTTGACGTGGGCGGTATCTCCAAGTCCCCTGCCGCCTTCGACCTGGACAAGCTGACCTACTTCAACGCCCACTACCTGCGGGAAATGCCCCCGGAGGTCTTTCACGCCGCCGCCCTGCCCTATATCCGGCAGGCGGTGAAGGGCTCCGCCTTCTCCACCCAGGAGATCGCCGCCCTGCTCCAGGCCCGGTGCGAAAAGCTCACCGACATTCCCGGGAAGCTGGACTTTTTCGACGCGCTGCCGGACTACGACGCTGAGCTGTTCACCAACAAAAAGTCCAAGACAAACCCCGAGATCTCCCGGAAAATGCTGGAGGCCGCCATTCCCGCCCTGGAGAGCCTGGCGGACTGGACAGCCGACGCGATCCACGACTGTCTGGTGGATCTGGCGCTGCGCCTGGAGGTCAAAAACGCCACGCTCATGTGGCCGGTGCGCATCGCCGCCGCCGGCAAGGCCGTGACCCCCGGCGGGGCGGTGGAGATCTGCCACATCCTGGGCCGGGAGGAGACCCTGCGCCGGCTCCGCCTGGGCCTGGAGAAGCTGAAGGGGTAAAGCCCGCTGTATCAAACAGTCCCGCCCGCCGCGTATCCTGCGGCGGGCGGGATTTTCATGATAAGAAGCCCCAGCCGCCCCGGTCAAAGCAGAGGGGCCAGTACGCGGAGGATGGAGCGGAAGAGACGGCGCAGCCAGGAGTGGTCCAGGCACTGCTCCAGGGTCACCGGCTGGCTCTTGACCTGGGTGGCCAGGAAGTCCTGCTTCACATCCAGCACCGTCGGGTCGTGGCACAGCCACACCGCATCCTCAAAGTGGAGGAACATGCTGCGGTAGTCCATATTGATGGAACCCACCACAGCATATACGTCGTCAGACACCAGGTTCTTGGCGTGGACGAAGCCGGGGGTGTACTCGAAGATCTGTACGCCCGCCTCCAGCAGTTCCTCATAGTGAGACCGCGTAAGCTCGAACACCAGGGGCTTGTCCGGGATGTGGGGCGTGATGATGCGCACGTCCACGCCGGCCTTGGCGGCGGCGCACAGGGCAGTATTGACGCAGTCGCTGACGATGAGGTAGGGGGTCATGATATAGACATATTTCCTGGCTTTGCTGATGAGGTTGAGATATACCGTCTCGCCCACCGGCTCATTGTCCAGGGGATTGTCCGTATAGGGCTGCACATAATGGCCCTTGCCAAGGGCCGCCTCGGCGGGCAGCGCGGCGGGCCGGAAGGCCCCATAGTCCACCTTGGTGTCCCGCACATACTCCCACATGGTGAGGAACATCACCGTCATGCTCCAGGCCGCCTCCCCCTTCAGGAGGATGGCGCTGTCCTTCCAGTGGCCAAAGCGGAGCTTCTGGTTGATATACTCGTCGGCAAGGTTGATGCCGCCGGTGAAGGCGGTATGTCCGTCGATGATGCAGAACTTCCGATGATCGCGGTTGTTCATCCGAATGGAGATCAGCGGCAGGAAGCGGTTGAAAAAGCAGCAGGGTATGCCCGTCTCGGCCTCGAATTTCCTGGCGTAGTTCATGGGCAGGGTATTGAGAGAGCCCACATCGTCATAGATCACTCTCACATCCACGCCGGCGGCATGCTTTTCCTTGAGCACCTCCACGATGGAATCCCAGAATACGCCGGGGGCGATGATGAAGTACTCCAGAAAGATATACTTCTCCGCTTTTTTCAGCTCCTCCAGCATCACCGGGAACGCGTCGTCCCCCAGGGGGAAATAGCGGGTCCAGGTGTTGGTATAGACCGGGCAGCGGGCGTAGCGCTCCAGATAGCGGGTCTGGTTCACCGCGTCGTCGCCGTAGACCGACAGCGCCCCGGCCTTGTAGTCCCCCGACAGCTGCTCCAGCATGGTCCGATCCATGCCCTGCATCTTCCTGCGCAGGCGCGCAGAGAGCTTGTTCCCGCCGCAGAGCAGGTAGACCAGCCATCCGAAGGCGGGAAAGAGCAGGATGGGGATGATCCAGGCGATCTTGTAGCCCGGATCCGTCTGCCTGCTGACGATGACCAGGACCGCCAGCACTGAAAGGCCCACATAGGTCCAGTACAGATAGACATAGACGCCGGAAAAAAGCGCCGTGGCCGCCAGGAGCGCCACCGATTCGATGAGGATCAGCAGCGCCACGATCACGCGGCGCTGGAAGAGGATCGACGTCAGTTTTTTGATGTTCATGGATCTCATAGGACAGACCTCGCTATTTCACAGCCACGTTCTCCGCCCCCAGCAGCTCCCGCAGCTCGTCCACCAGGGCGGGGTGGACCAGGCAGGGGGCGCCCAGCAGCTTGCCGGTGTCGGCGCAGCGCACCTTCATCTGCTGCGTGCCGGGGAACATGGTGAGGATGAGCCGGATCTTCTCCCAGCGGGGGTCGTCCAGGCTCGGGATGCGGATGTAAAGGCGCTTCCCCTGCGTGCTGTTTTCCGCAGCGGCGGTGCCGGAGACCACCTCCGCCTGCGCCAGAGGAAGGACCCGGTCGCACATGAGCTGCGGGGCTTTTTCGTCCCGGACGGAAATGCGGCCTTCAGCCAGAATGGCCACGCCCTCTTTCAGATAGGGGCCGCACTCCCCCAGCACCCGGGAAAACACCAGCATTTCCATGGTCCCGGAGTCGTCCTCCACTGTTACATAGGCCATAAGGGAGTTGTTCCTGGTGGTCTTGGTCCGGGCGGCGGAGACCACTCCGGCGATCCGCACCCGCTGCCCGTCCTGATAGGCCCCCTCCCCCTCCTGGGAGAAGGAGGACAGGATCGGGCCGATGGCGGCCGCTCCGCAGCGCTTCACGACCTCCCGATACTCATCCATGGGGTGGCCGGAGAGGTAGAGGCCGGTGGTCTCCTTCTCCATGGCCATGAGTTCCGAGCGGGAATATTCGGGGATATTTTTCAGCCGAAGCTCCGGGGCGCCGCCCCCCTCCTCCCCACCGCCGAAGAGGTCGAACTGCCCCTCCAGGTTCTTGCGCTTGTTCTGGGCGATGGCGTCCACCAGGGACTCGAAGGCGTCCAACAGCTGGGAGCGGCGGGCCCCCATGGAGTCAAAGGCGCCGCACTTGATGAGGCTCTCCAGCACCCGCTTGTTCAGGTCCGCGCCGAACATCCGCTGGCAAAAATCAGCAAAGTCTGTAAAGGCTCCTCCCTGTTCACGCTCTTTGAGCACATCGCTGACGAAGCCCCGGCCAACCCCCTTCACCGCCACCAGGCCGAAGCGGATGTTCTCCCCGGAGACGGTGAAGTCGGCCTCCGACTCGTTGATATCAGGGGGCAGCAGGGCGATGCCGCAGTCCCTGCACTCGGCGATATACTCGGCCACCTTTTCGCTGGAGTCCAGCACGGAGGTGAGCAGAGCGGCCATATACTCCCGGGTGTAATGGCATTTGAACCAGGCGGTGTGGTAGGCCACGATGGCGTAGCTCACCGCGTGGGCCTTGTTGAAGGCGTACTGGGCGAAGGCCTCGATCTCGTCATAGATGTCCTCGGCGGTCTGCTGGGGGATGCCGTTTGCCATGCAGCCGGCGATGTCCCGCGACCGGTCCCCGTGGACAAAAGTGTGGCGCTCCTTCTCGATCTGGGCCTTTTTCTTCTTGGAAATGGCCCGGCGCACCATGTCCGCCTGGCCCATGGTGTACCCCGCCAGGCGGCGGAAGATCTCGATGACCTGCTCCTGGTAGACGATGCAGCCGTAGGTCACCGACAGGATGGGCTCCAGCAGGGGGTGCTTGTACTTCACCTGGTCCGGGTTGTGCTTGCAGGCGATGAACCGGGGAATGGAGTCCATGGGGCCGGGGCGGTAGAGGGCGATGATGGCGGTAATGTCCTCGATGTTCTGGGGCTTGAGGCCCACGCACACCCCCGTCATGCCCGCCGACTCCATCTGGAACACCCCGGAGGTGCGCCCGTCGGAGAGCATTTTGAACACCGCCGGGTCATCCATGGGCACATCGGCCAGGGAAAAGCCCGGGCGGCCGCGCCTGACCAGCTTCACCGTGTCGTCCAGGATGGTCAGGTTGCGCAGGCCCAGAAAGTCCATTTTCAGCAGGCCCAGCTCTTCCAGGGTGGTCATGACGTACTGGGTGACCACCGACTCGTCGTTTTTAGCCAGGGGCACATAGTCCACTACCGGCCGGCGGGTGATGACCACGCCGGCGGCGTGGGTGGAGGCGTGGCGGGGCATGCCCTCGATGGCCTTGGCGGTGTCGATGAGGGTTTTGATGCGCTCGTCCCCCTCATACTGCTCCCGCAGGGGCTTGGAGAGCTTCAGGGCCTCGTCCAGGGTGATGTGCAGGGCGCCGGGGCCGCTGGGCACCTGCTTGGCCACCACGTCCACCTCGGCGTAGGGGATGTTCAGGGCCCGGCCCACGTCCCGGATGGCCCCCCGGGCGGCCATGGTGCCGAAGGTGACGATCTGGGCCACGTGGTCGGCCCCGTATTTCCGCTGGACGTAGTCGATGACCTCCTGCCGCCGGCGGATGCAGAAGTCGATGTCGATATCGGGCATGGTCACCCGCTCAGGGTTCAAAAACCGCTCGAAATAGAGGGAGTACTTCATGGGGTCCACGTCGGTGATGTCCATGCAGTAGGCCACCATGCTGCCGGCGGCGGAGCCACGGCCGGGGCCCACGGGGATCCCCTGCCCCTTGGCGTAGCCGATGAAGTCGGAGACGATGAGGAAGTAGTCCACAAACCCCATCTGGCGGATGACCCCCATCTCGTAGTCCAGCCGCTCCCGGTAGCCCTCCGGCGCATCGGGGTAACGGCGGGCAAACCCCTCCTCGCACAGCTTCTGAAAATAGGCGTCCCCGTCTGTGTAACCCTCAGGCAGCTTGAACTCGGGCAGGTGGTAGGTGCCGAACTGGAACTCCATGTTGCACAGCTCGGCAATTTTCGCCGTATTGGCCGCCGCCTCCGGGTGGTCCGGGAACAGCGCCTCCATCTCCTCGCTGGACTTGAGGTAGAGCTCGCTGGTCTCCATCCTCAGGCGGTTGGGGTCGTCCACCGTCTTGCCCATCTGGATGCACATGAGGGTGTCCTGCATCTCCGCGTCCTCCCGGCGGAGGTAGTGGGCGTCGTTGGTCACCACCAGGGGGATGCCCGTCTCCTGGTGGATGCGGATGAGCCCCTGGTTGATGACCGGGTCGTTGGGCAGCTTGTGATCCTGCAGCTCCAGGTAGTAGCCGTCCTCCCCAAACAGCTCCCGCATCTCCAGGGCGGCGGCCTTGGCCCCCTCGTAATCCCCGGCCAGAAGCTTCCGGGGCACCTCCCCGGACTGACAGGCGGACAGGGCGATGAGGCCCCGGGCGTGCTGCCGCAGCAGATCCTTATCGATCCGGGGCCTGATGTAAAAGCCCTCGGTGAAGGCGCAGGAGTCCAGGTAGCACAGATTGCGGTAGCCCTCCTCGTCCCGGCAGAGCAGGATCAGGTGGTTCATGGCCGCGTCCAGTTCGTGGACCCGGTCGAACCGGCTCCGCGGGGCCACATAGACCTCACAGCCGATGATGGGTTTGATCCCCTCGGCCTTGCAGGCCTTGTAGAAGTCCACCACGCCGTACATGACCCCGTGGTCGGTGATGGCCACGGCAGTCTGGCCCAGCTCCTTCACCCGCTTGACCAGCAGGGGGATCCGGCAGGCCCCGTCCAGCAGGGAAAATTCCGTATGCACATGCAGGTGGACAAAGGACATGGCGACGCCTCCATTTAGCTTATTATTTTCTTTCTTTTATCTCCATCTGGCTACAGATCTGGTGAGAATTGCCCTGCAAAGGCACAGCCCGTCCAGCAGCGGCCGGCGGCGGGATCGACCCGATCCCGTTACTGAAAGGTGACGGACTTTCCGCATTTGGGGCAGGTGGTCTCCCCGGCCAGGCGGAGCTTCACCGCCTCCTGGAAAAGCACCTTTCCGCAGTGGGGGCAGCGTAGCTTGGCCGCGCCCAGCACGGCCACGGCGCACCCGGCCAGCAGGCCCAGGACAAAGAACACGATGACCCGCAGCGTCAGGCCCAGCAGCACCAGGACCGCCACCGCCCCCATGCAGCCCCAGAACAGTTTTTTCCACTTTTCACCGATGGTGACCATACCGCGTTCCTCTCTTTCCGGCATACCGCCTTATTCCAGCTTCAGGGAACGGCCGCACTTGGGGCAGGTGAAGGGGATGCCCTCCTGCGCCCGCATAGCCTGGTGATAGACCGTCTTTTTGCAGAAGGGGCAGCTGAGCCCCCGCACCGCCAGCACCAGCCCCGCCACAAAGACCACGGCCGCCGCGATGCCCAGCGCCAGGTAGACCGGCATGGACAGCGTGAACACCAGCCCGGGGAGCAGAAGCAGGATCGCCGCGGCGCAGCAGCCCCAAAAGGCCTTTTTCCAGATCTTCCGCACGGTTCCCTTTTCCATTTTCATCCTACCCTTCTTTTGCTCAGGCGGGGACGCCCCGCCGCTCAGATCCCGTCGTCCATGTTTCCCGGTCCCAGCCGTTCGGCGGCTCACTGCTCCGCCAGGGCCATGAGCTTGCGCAGGCGGTTGCTGAAGGCCGGCTTGGTGACCGGCGGGTCGCAGAGCTCGGCCAGCTGGGCCAGGGTGAGCTCCGGGTGGGCCACCCGCAAGTCTACCGCCTCCTTGAGCTTGTCGGGCAGCTCGGCCAGCATACCCCGCTCCTCCAGGCGGCAGATGGCCTCGATCTGCTTCTGGGCGGCCTCCACCGCCTTGTCCAGGTTGGCCGCGTCGCAGTTCACCCGGCGGTTGACGCTCCCCCGCAGGTCCTTTTCCACCTTGGCGTTCATCAGCTCCATGGCGGCCACCGGCGCGCCCACGGCGGTGAGGAACTCCTCAATGGCCTCGCTCTGCTTGAAATAGGTGATATAGTTGGCCTTGCGCCGGCTCTCCCTGGGGTCGAAGCCCGCCTCCTGCATGAGGGCCCGCAGCTCACGGCTGACGCTGCGGTGGGGGGTGGCCAGCTACAGACG
>CALXEB010000002.1 GCA_944387215.1 uncultured Flavonifractor sp.
GCGGCCACCTGGGCGGCGGTGGTGGCGATGGGGATGATGGCGTCCACCCCGTCGGCGATGGCCTGGTCGGCCAGCTGGCGCAGGATGGTCTGGTCCCCCTGGCCGGAGGTCACCTCGTACTGGATGGTGACGCCGTTCTCGGCGGCGATCTCGTCCAGCCGGGCGGTGATGGCGTCGGCGATCTCGTCCAGGGAGGCGTGGTCCATCTGCTTGATGATGGCCACGGTATAGGCGCCGCCGGCGGGGGCGCTTTCCGTAGAGCTGCTGGTGTTGGCCGCGGGGCTGTCGGCGGTGCCGGAGGCGCCGCCGGAGCAGGCGGTGAGGGACAGGGCCAGGGCGGCCGCGGCGGAGAGGGAGAGCACTCGGTTCAGCTTTTTCATGACAGTTTTCCTCCTAAACATGTATTTCGGGAGGCAGATGGTGCAGAGGGAATAAAAAACGCTTTTGCCCCATTTCTGGGACAAAAGCGTTTGAAAACACTTCTGCGATACCACCCAAATTGACGTCAGAGACGTCCGCTCGCTTCACGCACCATCATGCGTGCCCGATGGATAACGGGTGGGATCCCGTCGGCATCTACTAGGTCGCCCGTTCAAGCCGCCCTCGGAAGTCCATTCACCGGGTCCCTCCGGCCCTGATCTCACCGTCCAGGGCTCTCTTTGCGTCGGGCGCGCCGGGTACTTCTCTTCCTCGCAGGTTTTGGTGATTCACTTGTTATGAGGCATTATACGCGCCCGTTCAGACTTTGTCAACCTCTTTTTTGCGCCGCAGGAAGGAGAACTTGGTCTCGGAACACACCACCGCCAGGAAAATCAGGGCGAAGCCCACAAACATGAGGGGGGTGGGCCGCTCGTTGGCCAGCAGGATGGAGAAGAGCACGCCGAAGGGGGCCTCCAGGGACAGGAGCACCGCGGCGGTGGCGGGGGCGGTGTACTTCTGCCCGATATTCTGGAACAGCAGGGCGCCGCAGGAGGAGAAGATGACCAGATAGGCCAGCCCAAGCACCAGGTCCTGGTCAAAGACCGCTACGTCCAGCGCCGGACGGGTGACCAGCACGCCGATCCAGGAAAAGACGGCGAAGGAGGCAAACTGCAGCGTGGTGAGGATGAAGATGTCCCGCCCCTCGGAATATTTGGCCACCGCCACGATGTGGGCGGCAAAGAAGAAGCCGCCGATGAGGGTGAGCACGTCGCCGATGTTGAAGGCGGTGGCGTTCTCCCCCGTCACAGACACCAGGGCGATGCCGGCGATGCACAGCAGGGCGGCCAGCACGTTGAACTTATCCGGCCGGCGCCGGGCGATGATCCAGTACAGGAAGGGGACGATGACGCAGTACACGGCGGTGAAGAAGGCGTTCTTGCCCGGGGTGGTCTCCTCCAGGCCGAAGGTCTGGAAAGCGTAGGCCACAAAGAGGCAGAAGCCCATGACCGTGCCGCCGATGAGATACTGCCTGTCCAGCACCTTCCACCGCTTGATGAACACGATGGCCAGCACCAGGGCGGCGAAGGAAAATCGGATGGCCAGCAGCCAGTAGGTCGGCAGCACGTCCACGCTGTTTTTCATCACCACGAAGGAGCTGCCCCAGATGATGGTGGCCAGGATGATCAGGGGGCTGGCGAAGCGGGCCAGCACCCCGCCCTCTTTGTGTTCGCTCATAGTTGTATCTCTCCTTTTCCTGTGATAAGATAGCCGGAGAACGGCCGGCGGGGGAGGGGACGGACATGGGAAAGCTGGAACGGGATTTCTTTGACCGGGACACGTTGGACGTGGCCCGGGACCTGCTGGGGAAATACCTGGTGCGGCGGGAGGGGGACCTGCTCCTGGCCGGCCGCATCACCGAGACCGAGGCCTATGTGGGCCGGATGGACAAGGCCTGCCACGCCTATGGCTACAGGCGCACCGCCCGGACCGAGACCCTGTTCGCCCCGCCGGGCACGGCCTATATCTATCTGATCTACGGCATGTACCACTGCCTGAACTTCGTCACCGAGCCGGCGGGGGAGCCCGCCGCCGTGCTCCTGCGGGGGCTGGAGCCCGCCCTGGGGGCGGAGGAGATGGCCCGCCGCCGGTTCGGGCGGGGGCTGGACGGGCTGTCGGCATATCAGCGCAGGCACTTTCTGGACGGGCCGGGCAAGGTGTGCATGGCCCTGGGCCTCACCCGGGCGCAGAACGGCCTGGACCTGACGGGGGAGGAGCTCTTCCTGTGGGACGACGGCTCCCCCGCGCCGGCCTTCCGCACCGGCAAACGGATCGGCATCGACTACGCCGAAGAGGCGGCGGACTTTCCCTGGAGGTTTTATCTATGAAGCTCTTTGACTTTGACGGCACCCTGGTGGACTCCAACGGGGTGTGGGTGGAGGTGGACAACACCTTCCTGGCCCGCCGGGGCCTGGAGCCCACGCGGGAGTACAGCGAGACGGTGGGCCATTCCATCTTCCCCATCGCCGCGCAGTTCACGAAGGACTACTACGGCCTGGCCGAGGCGCCGGAGGCCATTATGGCCGAGTGGACCGAGCTGGGCCGGGCGGCCTACGCCCGTCAGGTCCCCCTGAAGCCGGGGGCGGGGGAATACCTGGCCCGGTGCCGGGCGGCGGGGGAGCGGCTGGTCCTTTTCACCGCCTGCGTACCCGAGTTCTGCCGGGCGGCCATGGAGCGCCTGGGGCTGACGGGGTACTTTGAGCGGGTGATCTTCGTCCAGGAGCTGGGGGTGGAGAAGCGGGACCCCCGGGCCTTCTCCCTGGCCCTGGAGGAGCTGGGAGAGGAGGCGGCCGGCTGCACCCTCTATGAGGACTCCCCCGGCGTGTGCCGCACCGCCAAAGCGGCGGGGCTCACGGTGGTGGGGGTGCACGACCCGTTCTACGCCCACTATGAGGACGAGATGCGCTCGTTCTGCGACAGGTATATCCAAAGCTTCACGGAATTGCTGTAAGCGGGGCGGGCGGAAACGGCGCGCCCTGCGGGGGCCTGCGTTTATGCCTTTTTCATGTACTGGGCCGCCGACTTGAGCATAAGGCGCTTGGTGCCCACAGTGTCGAAGGCGATCTCCGCCAGTGCGTCGCCCCCCATGGGGGTCACCTTGGTGACCAGCCCGCGGCCGAAGGCCTTGTGGACCACGCTGTCCCCCGCCCGGAACTGGGGCGGGGGATTTTTCGCCGCGCCCGCCGCGGGGGACTTCCAGTCGGGGGCCGGCGAGCGGCCCGCCGGAGGGGCGGAGGGGGCGCCCAGGGAATAGCCCCGGTCAAAGACGGGCCGGGGAGGACGGGCCGGCCGCTCCCGCTCGTGGGCCGGCCGCTCGGCGTAGGGCAGGCGGCCGGTGCGCTCGATATATTCCGCCGGGATCTCCCCCAGGAAGCGGGAGGGACGGTTGGAGTTGGTGCGGCCGAAGAGCATCCGCTGGGCGGCGCAGGTCATGTACAGCTTCTCCTTGGCCCGCGTCATGGCCACGTAGCACAGCCGCCGCTCCTCCTCCATCTCCTCCGGCTCGCCGATGGCGCGGATGCCGGGGAAGATCCCCTCCTCCACGCCCACCACGAACACCACGGGGAACTCCAGGCCCTTGGCCGAGTGCATGGTCATCATCACCACGCAGTCCTCGCTGGGGTCGTGGGCGTCCAGGTCGGTGTACAGGGCGATCTCGTCCAGGAAGCCCGCCAGGGAGGGCTCCTCCCCGGCGTTTTCCAGGTAGTTCTGGATGGAGGAGAGCAGCTCGTGGACGTTCTCCAGCCGGGTGCGGTCCTCCACGGTGTTCTTCTGCTCCAGCATGACGGCGTAGCCGGTGCGCTGGACCAGCTCTTCGTAGAAATCGGGCAGGTCCATCTCCCCGGCCAGCCGCCGCAGCTCCCCGATGAGCTCGGCAAACTGCCCCAGCCGGGGGGCGGCCTTCTGCAGCTCCGGCCAGTCCCTGGGCCGGCTCACCACCTCCCACAGGGAGCGGCCCTCCGCCGCGGCGATGGCCTGGGCCCGCTCGATGGTGGCGGCCCCGATGCCCCGGGGGGGATTGTTGATGATGCGGCTCAGCCGCAGGTCGTCATTGGGGTTATTCACCACGCACAGGTAGGCCAGCATGTCCTTGACCTCCGCCCGGTCGAAGAAGCGGATGCCGCCGATGATGCGGTAGGGCACGCCGTTGCGCTTGAAGGCCTGCTCGATCTGGTTGGACTGGGCGTTCATGCGGTAGAGCACCGCGTGGTCCTTCCACTTCCGCCCGGCGGAGTAGTCGGCCAGGATCTGGGCGGCCACGTACTGGGCCTCGTCGTGCTCGTTCATGGCGGTGTAGTTGACCACCTTATCCCCGTCGCCGTGGTCGGTCCACAGCTCCTTGCCCTTGCGGCCCTGGTTGTTGCGGATCACCGCGTTGGAGGCGTTCAGGATGTTCCTGGTGGAGCGGTAATTCTGCTCCAGCCGGATGACCCGGGCGCCTTTGTACTGCCCCTCGAAGGAGAGGATATTCTCGATGGTGGCGCCCCGGAAGCGGTAGATGGACTGGTCGTCGTCCCCCACCACGCAGATGTTCTCGTACCCCCCGGCCAGGGTGGAGGCCAGGAGATACTGCAGGTTGTTGGTGTCCTGGTACTCGTCGATGAGCACGTAGCGGAACTTCCGCTGGTAGTACCGGCGCACGTCCTCAAAATTCTGGAGCAGGCGGACGGTGTGCAGGATGATGTCGTCGAAGTCCAGGGCGTTGGCGTCCTTCAGCCGCCGCTCGTACTCCACGTAGACCTTGGCGATGCGGGTCAGGCGGAAGTCCCCGGCCTTCTCGCACTCGGCCAGGTAGTCCGCCCCCAGCTTCATGGCGTCCTTGGCCCGGGAAATGTAGCCCAGGATCGAGCGGGGGGCGAAGGCCTTTTCATCCAGGTTGAAGTCCTTCACGATGTCCTTGATCACCCGCTCGGAGTCGGCGGTGTCATAGATGGTGAAGCTCTTGCCGTAGCCCAGCCGCTCGATGTCCCGGCGCAGGATGCGCACGCAGGCGGAGTGGAAGGTGGAGGCCCAGATGTCGTTGGCCTCCGGGCCCAGCATCCGCTCCAGCCGCTCCTTCAGCTCCCCGGCGGCCTTGTTGGTGAAGGTGATGGCGATGATGGACCAGGGCGCCGCCGGATCCACCCGGCACAGCCGCTCCTGCTCCGCCTTTTTGGCGGGGTCGGGGCGCTTGACGTAGTCCTCCAGAAAGGCCAGGTCCCCCGGGGCGACCCAGTCGGGCACCTCGTCACAGTCGGAGCCCCGGCCGTACTTCATCAGGTTGGCGATGCGGTGGATGAGCACCGTGGTCTTGCCGCTGCCCGCCCCCGCCAGCAGCAGCAGGGGCCCCTCTGTGGCCAGGGCGGCCTTTTTCTGCTCCGCGTTCAAATTGGGGAAATCCAGGGCGATGGCCGCCCGCCGGGCTTTGCAGAAGCGCAGTTCTTCCTCTCGGTTCAGCATGCTTGTTTTGCTCTCCTTGGCAACGGCGGAGCCGCCCAGGTCTGGACGGCTCCTTCTGTTGTAATCTTATTTTACAAAAAACCCGGTGGCGGGTCAACCATCGGAAATGGAATCCTTACCATGCAAAACACGCATGGTTCCGGCAAAAAGCAGGGCGGGCGGCCGATGCCGCCCGCCTTGCATGTTTTACGCGGGCAGATACTCGATGGAGATGACTGCGCCGTCCTCCAGGATGAAGTTGAGGGACACGCCGCCGGCGGTGTAGCTCAGCATACCCTGGTCGGCGCCGCCGTCCTCGCCGTAGGCGGCCTTCACGTCGGCCTCGCTGCTGCCGATGTACACCCCTTCCACCGTGGACACGCTGTCGTCGGTGAGGCGGATGGAGTTGACATAATCATTCTCCCCGTCGGGCCGGGTGGTAATGACGAAGCCGGGGTAGGTATAGGTCTTGTCCAGGCCCTCGAAGGCGCAGGACTCGGCCTCGAAGTAGCTCTGGGCCTCGCCCAGGTCGGTCAGCACCTGGGCCATGTCCTCGTCCACGCTGACCGTCACCCCGTCGCCGGTGGTGAATACATAGGCCCCGGCGGCCTGGGGGGCCGCGCTGTTCTGAGGGGCGGGGCTCTCCCCGCCGGCGGGTGCGTTCCCGCCGCCGCAGGCGGCCAGGGAGAGGGTAAGGCCCAGGGCCAGAGCCAGGGCGGCAAATTTCTGTTTCATGCTTCAGGTTCCTCCTTTTGTTCGGCGGCCCAGGCCGCCTCCAGCTGCGCCTTCCGCTGGGCGTAGGCTTCGCTCTTTTCGTTCCACACGGTCTCATAGGGCTCCTCCCCCCGGCGGTCGGCCACCTGGGGGCAGTTCTCCCGCAGCCAGGACCCGAACCAGTGGGAGAGCTTCTCCGCACCGTAGAGGTTCAGGTGCAGGCCGTGGTCGTAGGTGTCGGTGCTGAAGTCCAGCCCCGCCTCGTCGATGAGCTCCAGGAAGTTGATGTACTTCAGGCCCTTCTCGGCGGCGTAGTCCTCCATCTGCTCCTCCCACTGGCCGTACCAGTAGGGGTAGAGGCTGGGGGCCTTGATGAGCACCAGCTCCACACCGTGATTTTCGCACAATTCCACCATTTTGTCCAGATAGTCGTAGCAGACCTCCGCAAACTGGTAGTCGGCCAGGGGCGCGCCCTCGGGCACGTTCTCCGCCGGGCGGACCTCCACGTTCATCAGATAGCCGCTGTCCGACACCGGGTCCCGGTGGAACATGTATTTGACGTCCTCCGCCGTCAGCTCGCTCCAGCGGGTGTGGTAGCGCAGCAGGGGGAAGAGGTAGGAGAGCATGCTCTCCTCCTCGGTCATGGAGGCCTCCACCGCCGCCAGCTTCTGGGGGGACAGGCGCATGCCGTCCAGGTTCAGGCGGTTGTAGGCCTCGCTCTGGGGCTCGCCGTACTGCATGGACAGCACGTTGAACACCATGACCTTGGGGGTCTCGTACTTGAGGGTCTCCTCCATGAGGTAGTAGGATTGCCAGATCAGCTGCTGGGCGGAGCCGCGGATGTAGCTGGTGATGCCGTACTCCCGCCACAGCACATCGGGGGAGAAGTTCTCGTACACCTCGCAGTCCCCGATAAAGACCACGTCGTGGTCGGCCGTCTCGTTGTAGTATTCGGCGATGAGGGCCCCCTCCGGGATCTCGCTCATGTACTTGGGCATGAACAGGGCGTTGAGCAGCCACAGGGCCACGGCCAGGAGGACGCACCAGAGGACGCCGGTAAAAATCAGCTTTTTTCTCATGCCGGCCTCCTCAGAACTGGTTGTAGATGAACTGCGTGGCGTCAAAGCCGATGCCGTACACGCCGAAGATCACCATGCACACCACCAGCGCCGCGCACCCGCCCCAGGCCAGGCTGGGCCGGCGGACCAGCCGCTGCCGTACCGGCTCCCGCCGGCCCAGCAGGGAGCAGACCACCAGGGCCGCCGCCCCCAGGGCGGCGATGAGCCAGTCCCCGGCGGACAGGCCCAGCTCCAAAAAGGAGCCGTCCCACAGGACGGAGGGGCGGAAGGAGGTAAAGACGGTGCCCACCTGCCGGAAGGTGAGGGGCACGTCCCGGTACACGTCCAGCACCCGGATGGCGCTCATGAGCACGAAGGTGCGGCCCACCTCAAAGAGGCGGTAGCCGAAGGTGCCCTTCAGGCCGGGGAAGCGGCCGTGGAATCTGGCGTAGAGGGGCTCGCACTCCTGGGAGACCAGGATCACCACGCCGTTGAGCAGGCCCCAGACGATGAAGTTCCAGCTGGCCCCGTGCCACAGGCCGGTGACGAACCAGAGGATCATGGTGCACAGGTACACCGACACCCGCTTGCCCGCCTCGCCCAGCCTGGCCCTTGCCTTCTGGTGGAGCTTGAGCACGCCCTTGCTCACCGAAAGGGGGTAGAACACGTAGTCCCGGAACCAGGTGCCCATGGTGATGTGCCACCGGCGCCAGTACTCCGCGATGTTCTTGGAGAAGAAGGGCCGCTCGAAGTTCTCGGTGACCTTCACCCCCAGCATCTGGGCCACGCCGATGGTGATGTCGATGCCGCCGGTGAAGTCGGCGTAGAGCTGCACGGCGTAGAGGAACATCACCGCCAGCACGTAGAGCCCGGCGTACTCCTCCGGCGCGGCGGTGAGCTCCCGCAGGGGGATGGCCAGCCGGTCGGCGATGATGAGCTTCTTGCCCAGGCCCCACAGGGCCCGCATGCCGCCCATGGCGATCTGCCGGGAATCCCAGCGGTGCTCGGCGTACAGGGTCTGGCTCAGGTCGTTATAGCGGCTGATGGGACCCTGGATCAGCTGGGGGAAGAAGGTGACGAAGAGGGCGAACCTGCCCAGGCTGCGCTCCGGGGGGTACTTGCCCCAGTACACGTCGATGAGGTAGCCCATGGACTGGAAGGTGTAGAAGGAGATGCCCATGGGCAGCACCAGGTTGGCCAGGGGCAGCTGCGTCCCCGCGCCGGCGGCGGAGAGCACGCCGTTGACGCTGCCCAGCACAAAGTCGGTGTATTTCACCACCGCCAGTATGCCGAAGTTGAGCAGCATGGACCCCAGGGCCCAGCGCCAGCGGACCTTCTTGTCCGCGGCCTTGCGGGCCTTGCGCGCCTCCTTGTTCAGCTCTTCCCGGCGCTCACGGAGCCAGGCGTCCTGCCGGGCCTGAAGGGCGCCGATCTTCCGGGCGGCCAGCCAGGTGGTCACCGCGGTGACCCCGATGTACACCAGGCAGTACCACCCGGCGAAGAAGTAGAAGAAGACGCTGCCCACGAGCAGCAGCTTCCACTGGTGCCGCCTGGGTATCAGGTAGTACAGGACGAAGAGGACGGCGAAAAAGGCCAGGAATTGGGCGGAAGCGAAGCTCATCTGGGCCCCTTACGCCTCGTCCAGCCGCTGGATCATCTCCCAGAGGGCCTGGGCGGAGTTGAAATTCTCCGGGATGATCTCCTCGGCGGGCACCGCCACGTCGAAGGCGTCGTTGATCTCGGCCACCAGGGACACGATATCGATGGAGTCCAGGATCTTGTCGTCAATGAGGCTGTCGCAGTGCTCGAAGTCCACGTCGGGGTGGAGGGATTTCAGAATGTCCAGCAGTTCTTCCATGGTATAAGATCTCCTTTCAATGTCAAACAGAGGGCGGGCCGATGTGGGCATCGGCGAGGATGCGGCGCTGTGTAGGGGCGGCCTTTATGGCCGCCCGCGGGCGACCACAAGGGTCGCCCCTACGGGGGGCGAGGGGGACGGGCGAACACAGTTCGCCCCTACGGGGTTTTATCAGCCTTCCCCCCCACAGGGGGGAAGGTGGCATTTGCGAAGCAAATGACGGATGAGGGGGCGGTGAGATTTACTCCCCCGCCAATGCCTTCCGGTCCACCTTGCCATTGGGGGTCAGGGGCATGCGCTCCAGCTCCTCCATGCGGTTGGGCAGCATGTACCGGGGCAGCTTCTCCTTCAGGAAGGCGGTGAGGGCGGCGGCCTCCGCCCCGCCGGTATAATAAAGGCGGATGTGGTCCTTCTCCGGCTCGTACACGGCGCAGGCCTGGGCCACCTCCGGGTGCATGGCGGCCACCACCTCGATCTCCTGCAGCTCGATGCGGTGCCCCATGTGCTTGATCTGGTAGTCCTTCCGGGAGACGAATACCAGCTCCCCCCGCTCATTGTACCGCCCCAGGTCGCCGGTGCGGTAGATGAGCTCGGGATAGGTGTCGTTGAGGGGGTTCTGCACGAAGCACTCCGCCGTTTTCTCCGGCATGCGGTAGTAGCCCATGGTCAGGCAGGTGCCTTTGATGCAGATCTCCCCCAGCTCTCCGGGGGCGGCGGGGCGGTCGTCCCCGGTGAGCAGGAGTATGCCCGTGTTGGGGAAGGGCCGGCCGATGGGGATCACCTCGTCCTCGGCAAAGTCCCGGTCCACGTGGTAGAAGCAGCTCATGCCCGTGGCCTCGGTGGGGCCGTAGAGGTTGGTGAATTTGGCCTCAGGCAGGGCCTTCCGCCACAGCCGGAACTGCCGGATGGGGAAGACCTCGCTGCCGAAGGCGATGGTGTGCAGATACTCCGGCACCTTCTTTTCCAGCACCCTGAAGCCGGAGATCATGGTGAGGGCGGACACCACCCAGCACACCGTGTTGATCCTGTGCTCGTTGAGGTAGTCCACCAGCTTGATGGGGAAGAGGAACAGGCTCTTGGGGATCAGGTAGGTGGTGGCCCCGAATTTGATAGTGGGGTAGAGCTCCTTCAGGCAGGCGTCGAAGTACAGCGGCGTCTGGTTGCCGAACACCGTCTCCTCCGAAAAGCCCAGGGTGGCGGAGAGCTGCTCGATATAGTCGATGACCGAGCGGTGGCAGGCCACCACCCCCTTGGGCACCCCGGTGGAGCCGGAGGTAAAGACGATGTACAGCGGGTCGGTGTCCAGCTGCCTGTCCCGAATGGCGGAGAGCAGGCCGTCGTCGGGTTCGGTCTCCGCCGCATCGGAATAATCCAGCAGCAGGCCGGCATAGCCCAGCTTCTCCACGGCGGGGCGGGTCTTTTCGTCGCAGATCACCGCCCGGGGGTTCAGGGTCTGGAAGATGAGCTCCACCCGGTAGGGGGGCATCTCCTCGTCAATGGGTACGTAGAAGCACCCGGAATAGACCACCCCGAAGAAGGCGGCCACCGAGCGGGGGTGCTTTTCCATAAACACCACCACCGGCTCGTGGTCCAGGCCCTCCCGGGCCAGGCGGGTGCCGATGCCCCTGGCCGCCCGGTGGAGCTGGGCGAAGGTCAGGGCATCGGCGCCGTTGCTGAAGGCCACCTTGTCCGGCAGGCGGGGCGCGGTGGCCTCCAGATATTCCAGTACGTTGCGCTGCATCAGGGCTGTCCCTCCCAGGGCTGAAATTCCATGCGCTCCCCCAGCCACTGCTCCCAGTAGATCACGTCCTCCGGGTGCTCATCCAGCCAGCGGATCCAGGCGTCCCACTCTTCCAGTCCCTCCGGGTGCTCTTCCAGCCAGAGCAGGCCCAGGGACTCCCAGTATGCCACGGCCTGCGGATCCACCGACGGCGCGGCGGACTGAACGGGCGGGACCGTCTCCGCCGGCGGGGTTGTCTCAGGGGCGGGGCCGCCGGTCTCCGCTGTGGCGGTGGGCGGCGGCTCGGGCGCAGCGGTGGATATGGGCGTGGCGGTGGGCGTGGGGTCCGGCGTCGGCGCGGGCGTGGCCGTTACCTCCGGCGTGGGGGCGGGGGTGGGCGCCGGCGTATCCGCCGGGACCTGCGGGGCGCTGCCCTGGACCACCTCCACCGGACAGGCATCGTAGTCGTAGACATAGTAATTCTTGCGCACGCTGGCGCACTGCTCCGTGTAGGCCCGCACCTCTGCCTCGGTGAGCAGGAAGGAGTACAGCGGGTAGCTGTTGGGGTGGGGGCAGGCGTCGAAGTGGTAATAGCCCTCGCCCACGTCCACCAGCTGCCAGTAGTGCCGGGAGTTGCCCCCCACCCGGGTCAGGTCCACGTTGGGGATACCCGCCCGGGTGAGCAGGGCCTTGGAGCAGGCGAAGTAGTTGTAGCAGTCCCCGCTGTGGCGGGTGAAGCCCACATAGGCCCCCACCAGCCAGCTGGACTTGTCGGAGGTGCCGGTGTAGGAAATGTTGTTATGTACGTAGTTGTAAATGGCCAGGGCCACCTCGTACCGGCTCATGCCGGGGGTGGTGATCTCTGAGAGGATCTCGTCGGCCAGGGCGTTGACCGCCTCGGGCGTGGCCTGGGCGGCGGCGGAGTCCACCACGTCGTCCGCTGTGGCCTCGCCGTCCCCGTCCTCCACGGTGACGGCCTCCACTACGGTCACCGTCACGGGGGCCTCGGCGCGGTTGCCGGCGGCGTCCTCCGCCCAGTAGAGGGCGGTATAGGTGCCCGGCTGGGTGAGGTTCACCTCGCTGGAATCCACATGGAGCGTGACGGCCCCGTCCACCTCGTCGGCCGCGGTGACGCCGGCGCGGTAGCTCAGGCTTTCGCCCACGGCCACCGTCAGGTCGTGGGTGCCGGAGATCACCGGCGGCGCGGTGTCCGCCGGGGGCGGCGTGGGGGTCTGGACGGCGGCGGGCTGCCCGCCCCGGGGGAGCAGGAGGGCGATGAGCACCAGCGCGAGAACGGCGGCGCACAGGATCAAAAGCGCAAGAATGCGCCGGGGGCCGGAGGAGGACTTCCGGCTCTGCTTATCCTCTTTTACGAGCATAGGAGCACTCCTTCATATGGTGAATGACCGGGCAGCGCCCAGAAAAAGGCACAGCAAAAAGAGGCAGAGGCAAAACCTCTGCCTTGGTCAGTATAGCGCCTTCGTTCCCGGCCTGTCAACCCCTGATTGCCAGAACGGGACGAAATATGGTACAATGGACAAACACGGATGAAGCTGTGCGTCCGGAGCCTTGCGCAGCCGGCGGGGAGCCGCCTTCGCTGCCCTGCTCCGGCGGCCCGGCAAAGAGAGGAGCGCTGCGTCATGGCACGGTATGTATTCCGATCCCAGCGGCTGTGGTATCTGGCGGCGGGGCCGGACCTGGCGGGGCCGGCGGCGGCCTTCTACCGGCGGAACCGGGCGGCTTTCGCCCCCTTCGACCCGGTGCAGCCCGAGGACTTTTTCACTGCGGCGGGCCAGGCGGAGAGCCTGGCCGCCGCGGCAGAGCGGGCGGCGGAGGGCCGGTCCTTCCGCTTCCTGCTGGTCCGGCCCCGGCACCCGGGGAAGGTGGTGGGGCTGGTGGGCCTGAATGAGATCGTCCTGGGGGCCTTCCGTTCCTGCTTCCTCTCCTATAAGATAGATCGGACCCTCTGGGGCCGGGGCTACGGCGCCGAGGCCATCGGGGCGGCGGCAGACTGGGCCTTCCGGGTGCTGAAGCTCCATCGGGTGGAGGCCAACATCATGCCCCGGAACCTGGCCTCCCGCCGGGCGGCGGAAAAGGCGGGGTTCGAGGAGGAGGGCCTGTCCCGCAGGTATCTGAAGATCAACGGCGTGTGGGAGGACCATCTCCACCTGGTGAAGTTCAGCGACGGGAGCCCGGAGGGGTGAGGCACGGCGGCCTCACCCCTCCAGCCAGCGCCGGAACTGCTCCACCAGCTCCAGGGCCCGGAACCTGATCTCGTACCCGTCGCTGCCGCCGGTGACAAGGGCGGCCTCCTGCTCGGTGAGCCCGGCCTGGGCGGCGGTCTCCGCCCAGGTCCCGCCGGTGGGGGCAAGGCACAGGGGCGGGAACACCACGCACCACCAGTTCTGCCCCGCCCCGGCCCCGATCTCCAGGCGCAGGGCGGTGTACTGCCCCGCCGGCAGGGCGAAGTCCCCATAGGCTTTGGTGGGGAACCAGCAGCGCTCCTCCAGGGAGGCGGTCACCGGGTAGGAGTATCCCGCCGCGCCCACGGCCTCCGCCCCCGCCCCGGCCAGCTCGGGAAGATGGGCGGCCAGGATCTCCTCCGCCTCCGCCCGGCTTTCCGCCCCGGCCAGCAGGCCCTCCGCCTCCGCCAGCACCGCGTCCCGCACCCGAAGCTTCAGGGCCTGGTCCTCCGATGAGTCGGAGTTGGCCAGCACGTGGAGGCGGAGCACCTTGTCCGCCAGGGCGGCCTGGGTCCCGTCCAGCCGGACCCCCAGCAGGGCGGCCAGGGCCAGCCCCAGCAGCAGCGCCAGCTCCCACCGCCGCAGCTTTTTGGAAGAAGTCATCATAAAAAATCACCGTCCGCCATGTGGATTTGCCTGCATCGCGGGCGGCCGGCCTGCCGAAGCCCTCCCGCGCAGGGAGGCCTCGCAGAGTTCCCGCGGCCGCAGCCGCGGGAAGCAAATGGGAATCAGTCCTTTCCGGCGACATGCGCGTCGGAAAGGACGCCTCTCATGAACATTCCGCCGACTATTTCGCAGGAAATCGAGGCGGGATGTTCATGCGGCCTTTCTCGGGAAGGCGGCCCCGCCGCGTTCCCGAAATGGCGAAATCACCGTCCGCTATGTAGTGTGCCTACATTGTGGACGGTGATCTCCATTTTTATACCAGCTTTCCCGCGGTTTTCACGGCAAAACAGGTGGGGCAGAGCTCTTCCAGAGCCGCTTTCGCCTGCCGGGCGGGCGCTTCGCTGCCGAAGAGCCCGAACACGGCCGAGCCGGTGCCCGTCATGCAGGCCCCCAGGGCCCCCTGCTGAACGAGCTCGTTTTTCAGTCTCTGGATCTCCCCGGCCCGCCGGGGGGGCAGGGCGTCCTCGAACACGTTGTACATGCGCCGGGCCACCCCGGCCAGGTCCCCCGCATCCAGGGCGGCGATCAGGCCGGCGGTGTCCGGCCGGCGGCGGATGCGCAGGGCGTCCAGAGCCCGGAAGAGCTCCGGGGTGGAGACGGGGAAGGGGGGCTTGCAGATCACCGCCCAGCACGCCGGCAGGGGGGGCAGGTCGGTGAGGACCTCCCCCCGCCCCTCCGCCAGCACGGTGCCGCCCCGGACGCAGTAGGGCACGTCGGAGCCCACTTTGGCCCCGATCTCCTCCAGCCGCTCCGGGGTCAGGCCCAGCCCCGACAGGGCGTTGAGCCCCCGCAGCACGGCGGCGGCGTCGGCGCTGCCCCCCGCCATGCCGGCGCACACGGGGATGTGCTTGTCCAGGGCGATGGCCAGCCCGCCGTAGTCCGCCCCGGTCTCCTCCGCCAGGGCCAGGGCGGCGGCGGCGGCCAGGTTGCGGCCGTCGGCGGGGAGGAAGCCCAGGCTGCTGCGCATGGACAGGGGCCTGCCGGTGCCCGTCTCCAGGCGGATGGCGTCGCACAGGGCCACGGTTTGCATCACCATGCGCATGTCGTGGTACCCGTCGGGCCGCCGGCCCAGCACGTCCAGGGAGAGATTCAGTTTGGCATAGGCCAGTACCTCCAGCGTTGGCATGGCGGTCGCCTCCCGTGAGAGTGGATTTGAAGTGCGGGCGACCGCAGGTCGCCCCTACACACCTATTCGTAGGGACGACCTGCGGTCGCCCGCCTTAAGTCACCGAATTTTCCGCGCCTCCAAATAGAACCGCTTGTCATGGGCGTGGCCCATGGAGAAGGTCTTGCGGGGGAGGACCCCGTCGTGGATGACGGTGGGGAAGAGCTGGTCCTTGCCCATGGCGGGCAGCAGGAAGGCCAGGTTCCCCGGCTGGCGGCCCAGCTGCCGGGCCACATCGTCCCCGTGGATGTAGTCGATGCGCCCGCCGTGGGCCTTCACGTACCCGTCCAGGAAGGGCTGGAGGGTGCCCACCGCCAGCTGGGCGGTGGGATGGGGCACGGTAATGGCCCCCTGGCCCCCGGCGTGGATGTAGCGGAGCACGTGGCCCTTCCCTTCCCCCTCATGGGCGCCGGGGAAGGCAGCGGCCAGGGCGGAGAGCAGGGCGGCCGGCTCCACCCCGAAGAGCACCCGGTGGATGGGCTCGAACTCCAGAGAGCCGTCGTGCAGGTTCACCAGCTCCACCAGGGCGTACCGGGCGGGCAGGCAGGCCCACTGGTCCGGCGGGGTCAGGGCCTTCTGCCGCTCATAGCACTCCTTGGCGGTGGCCAGGGAGTGGTTGCCGTCCCCCACGGCGAAGAGCATCACCGCCCCGTCGGCCAGGCCGTACTTTTCGCGGAAGGCCTCCGGGTCGGCCAGGGCGGCCAGCGCGGCGGCCGTCAGCCCGGCGCTCTCCTCGTCCAGCTTCCAGCCGGCGATGTGCCCGCCCCGCTCCATCAGGTCAAAGTCGTAGAGGGGCTCCATGCCGCCCTTCCGGGCGGTGAGAGGCTCGATCACGGTCTTTTCAGGGTCGTCGGCCAGGAGCATCACGTGGGGCAACTCCAGCGGGGCGTTCTTGCGCACCGCCACCCGGGGCGGGATGCGGGAGAGCACCGTGCCCTCGGTGGCCCGGATGGCGGCGGGGGAGCCGGGCTCGTAGTCGTACTGCTCCAGGTCCACCATGCCCACAAGGCCCCGGCGGAGCCTGCCGTCGTCCAGCGTGCGCTCCACATAGATAAGGCTGGCCGGCAGGGGGCGGAAGCGCCCCTCCCGCAGATAGCGGGTCATGGTGTTGTTGACCTCCATGATGTCGGTCTCCACATTGGGGCCGTCCAGGCAGCTCTCCGGCAGGATGAGGCGCAGGGAGGAGGGGGCGGGGCCCACGAACTCCTCCACCCGCTGCCAGTACTCCGGCTGGGAGGTGTACTGGTCGCAGGCCACCACGGACCACTTTGTCAGATCGCAGTCCCGGGGCAGCAGGATGTCCGCCGGGCGGAAGGGCAGGGAAGCGAAGGGGTCTCTCATGCCGCGCCCCCCTCAGTCCATGGCCCGCCGGATGGCGGCCAGGAGATCGTCGAACCGCTCATAGGCGGGCAGCTCCGGGTGGGCGGCCTTGATGGCGTCGGTGCTCTTGAAGAGGAAACCCGCCTTGCTGGCCTGGATCATGCCCAGGTCGTTGAAGCTGTCCCCGGCGGCGATGGTGGTGAAGCCCATGGACTGCAGGGCCTTGACGGTGGTGAGCTTGGACTGGGGGCAGCGCATGTGGAAGCCGGTGATGGCCCCGTCGGGCGCCACCTCCAGGCTGTTGCAAAACAGGGTGGGCCAGCCCAGCTTGCGCATCAGGGGCTGGGCAAACTGCTCGAAGGTATCGCTGAGGATGATCACCTGGGTCTCGGCCCGCAGCTCGTCCAAAAACTCCTTCGCCCCGGGCAGCGGGTCGATGGTGGCGATGACCGCCTGGATCTCCTTCAGACCCAGCTTGTGCTGGCGGAGTATGCCCAGCCGGTACTCCATGAGCTTGTTGTAGTCGGGCTCGTCCCGGGTGGTGCGCTTGAGCTCCGGGATGCCGCTGGCCTCGGCGAAGGCGATCCAGATCTCGGGCACCAGGACGCCCTCCATGTCCAGACAGGTGATGTACATAGCGTTTTCCCCCTTTATCATCCTATGTGTTCCGGCCGTCCGGCCGGAAGGCGGCCGCCGTTTGGCTGTGCGTCAGCCCTCCCGGGCCTGTTTCTTTTTCAGGTTGGTGAGGAAGTTGTCCATACGGGTCAGGGCCTCGGCGATGTCCCGCATGCTGGTGGCGTAGCAGCAGCGGACAAAGCCCTCACCGCCGGGGCCGAAGGCCGAGCCGGCGATCACCGCCACCTTCTCCTCCATCAAAAACCGCTCGCAGAAGTCGTCAGAGCTCAGGCCTGTGCCCCGGATGTCGGGGAACACATAAAAGGCGCCCTTGGGCTCGAAGCAGGGCAGGCCGATGCGCCGCAGGCCCTCCACCAGGTAGCGGCGGCGGCCGTCGTACTCGTCCCGCATCTTCTCGATGTCCCCGTCGCCGTTGCGCATGGCCTCGATGGCGGCGTACTGGCTGGTGGTGGGGGCGGACATGATGCCGAACTGGTGGAGCTTGAGCATCTGCTGGACGATAGGGGCGGGGCCGCAGACGTAACCCATGCGCCAGCCGGTCATGGCGTGGCTCTTGGAGAAGCCGTTGACCACGATGGTCCGATCGTACATATCAGGCAGGTTGGCCATGGACACGTGCCGCTGGCCATAGGTGAGCTCGGCGTAGATCTCGTCGGAGATCACCATGATGTCGGTGCCCCGCAGCACCTGCGCGATGGCCTCCAGGTCGGCGCGCTCCATGATCCCGCCGGTGGGGTTGGAGGGGAAGGGGAGCACCAGGGCCTTGGTGCGGGGGGTGATGGCGGCGCGCAGCTGCTCGGGGGTGAGGCGGAACTCGTTTTCCGCCTTCAGCTCCAGGTACACCGGGGTGCCGCCGGCCATGGAGGCCAGGGGCCCGTAGCACACGAAGGAGGGCACGGGGACGATGACCTCGTCCCCGGGATTCACCAGGCAGCGCAGGGCCAGGTCGATGGCCTCGCTGCCGCCCACGGTGACGATGATCTGGCTGGCAAAGTCGTACTGCAGGTCGAAGCGGCGGTTGAGGTAAGCGGCGATCTCCCGGCGCAGCTCGGCCATGCCGGCGTTGCCGGTATACTTGGTAAAGCCCTTTTCCAGGGAGTAGATGCCCGCGTCCCGGATGTGCCAGGGGGTGACGAAGTCGGGCTCCCCGATGCCCAGGGAGATGGCGTCCTTCATTTCCTCCAGGATGTCGAAAAAGCGGCGGATGCCGGAGGGCTTGATCTCCTGGATGCGCTGGGACAGTATCTCGTCGTAATTCATGAGAAGATCCACTCCTTCGGCTGGGATTCCTGCTTTTCAAAGATCAGGTGCTTTTCCTTATATTTATGGAGGATGAAGTGGGTGGCGGTGCCCGTCACATCCTCCAGGGTGGACAGCCGCTCTCCCACGAACTGGGCCACTTCCTTCAGCGTGCGGCCGGAGATGATGACCGTCAGGTCATAAGCCCCGCTCATCAGGTAGACGCTCTCCACCTCGTCGTACTGGTAAATGCGCTCGGCCACCCGGTCGAAGCCCTCGCCCCGCTGGGGGGTCACCTTCACCTCGATGAGGGCGGTGACCGCCTCCCGGTCGGTGCGGTCCCAGTCCACGATGGCCTTGTAGCCCAGGATGACCTTGTTTTCCTCATATCGTTTGATGGAAGCCTTGACCTCGTCCACCGTCATGTTGGCCATGGAGGCCAGCTGTTCGGGGGTCAGGGTGCAATCCTCTTCCAAAAGCTGAAGCAGCTTCATGCGCGTGATTCCTCCCTACCATTGGTCTGCGCCGCAGCGCGATGGTTCCATCTATTATATACGACCATGGAGAGAATTACAAGACTCCCGCGGGAAACCGGGCCGGCGGGGAGGGGACAAATTTTCTGCGCTTTCCACTGGAAATATGCCGGGGGATGTGGTATATTATAGAACAGTATGCCAAGATCAACAGGCTCAATGGCCGGGCGGCTCGGCCGGACCGGCGGAGGAGGCGCTGCTATGGAATATATCGATATGGTGGGGCAGATCATCGCCGCGGAGCACCGGGCCAAAGCGCTGGCCCAGGAGGGCGCCCGGCGGGGAGAGGAGCTGCGCGCCGGCCTGGAGCAGGAAAAGGCCTCCCTCAGGGAGAGTTGTCTGGCCCGGGCAAAGACGCGGGTGGAGATGGTCCGGCAGGCCGAGCAGGCCAAGGCGGAGCGGAAGATCGCCCGCCTGGACGAGGCCCAGCGCCAGGCGCTGGCCCGCATGGAAGAGGTCTATGAGAAAAACCGGGCCGGCTGGACCGACACCCTGTTCACCATGATCACAGGGGTAGAGCCGTGATCGGTGCAGAGATGAAGTACGGCGCGCTGTCGGCCAAGGTCCACGCCCTGTACGGCAAGCGCCTGCGCACGGCGGATTTTGCCCGCCTGGCGGCTATGAAAGACCCGGCGGAGATCCTCAACGACCTCCGCCAGCAGCCCGGCTGGAGCCGGGCCCTGACCCAGGCCGCGCCCGACGACTGGAGCTATGTGGGGCGGGTGGAGGTGGAGAACGCCCTGTGGGAGGAGCTGCGCCTGGAGTACCAGGCCCTGTCCCACTACGTCCCGCGGGAGGACCGGGCCCTGATGCAGTTCATGGTCCGCATGGCTGAGCGCACCGCCCTGCTCACCGCCCTGCGGGACCTGAAGGCCGGGCGGGTCTCCGCCGACGGGGAGACCCGGGTGCCGGGCATCCTGCTGCACAGCCGGGTGGACTATGCCGCTCTGTCCCGCTGCGTCAGCTATGACCAGCTCCTGGCGGCCGCCCGGGGGAGCATCTACTACCCGGCCCTGGCCCATCTGCGGCCGGCGCCGGGGGGGAGCCTGCCGGACTATACCATTACCGAGTGCCTGCTGCGCACGGCCTACTATTCCCACATGTACCGCATCGTCCGGCAGCAGTACGACGGCCCGGTCAGAAAGATCCTGCTCCGCGCCCTGGGGGAGCAGGTGGACCTTCTGAACATCATCCACATCCTGCGGCTGAAGACCTATTTCCCCGCCACGCCCCGGGAGGACTACCTGTCCATCCTCTATCCCTTCCATTACCGCCTCAAGCCGGAGCTGGCCCGCCGCCTGTGCGGAGCGGCCGACGCCGGGGAGGTGTTCCACCTGCTGGAGGATACCCCGTACCGGGACTGCTTCCAGGGCGTGCAGGTGCGGGACGTGGAGGATTACTACAGCCGGGCCATCTACCTTTTCAACCGCCACCAGCTGGTGGCGGGGCCCGCCTGCGTCCACACCGCCATGGCCTACCTGGATCTGAAGGAGGCCGAGATGCGGGTGCTGGTGAACATTATCGAATCGGTCAAATATGCGGTGCCCTACCACGCTTCCATGGCGGAGCTGGTGGGGAGCTGATCTCTCGAAGGCAAAGGAGATGAGGCCATGTCAGTCGTCCCCATGAAATTGCTCACCCTGGCAGGACCATTGGAGCGGTTTGAACAGGTGGTGAGCGCCTGCGTCATCGACCAGCCCTTCCACCCGGAGAATACGCTCCGGCTCATGGGGGATGTGCGGGGGGTGCTGCCCATGGACAGCAGCGACCCCTACGCCCCCCTGCTCCGGCGGGTGGAGGAGGTGGCCAGGACGGCGGATGTCCCCCTGGGCTACGCCCCATTCCCGGACAAGCTGGCCCGGAAGGAGCTGGCCGACTACTTCGACCAGATCGAGGCCAAGGTGAAGGAGCTGTCCCACCGGCGGGAAGACGCCGAGCGCATCTCCAGAGAGTCTGCCGCGGTGGTGGAGCAGCTGGAGTATCTGCGGGGCATCGGGGCCAACCTGGACGAGCTGGGCGCCCTGGAGTTTTCCCGGTTCTGCTACGGCTATCTGCCCCGGGAGACCTATGACGGGTTCCTGAACGCCCTGGAGCAGGATGAGGACGTGCTCTTTGTGCCCACTTCGCTGGGCGAGCGGCGGGTATACGGGGTGTACTTCACCACCAAAGAGGCGAAAAGCCGGGTGGATACCCTATTCAACTCCCTGCACTTCACCCGCATCAGCATGGACGTCCAGCTCCACGGCACGGTGGAGGAGGCCATTGCGGACCTCCACGACCAGGTGCGCAAGGCCGGGGAGGAGACCAGCCAGGTGGAGCAGGCGCTTGCCGCCCTGCGGGAGCAGGAGGGGGAGCGGCTGGCCGCCAGCTACTCCTATCTGCGCTATCACAGCGCGTGCCGGGATCTGCGCCGGTATGCCTGCCACACCAGGGAGAGTTTTTACCTCACCGGGTGGGTGCCGGCGGACGCGGTGGCCGGCCTCCAAGAAAAGATGGCCCAGTTCCAGGAGCTGGCCTGCGTCATCGACGTGGCAGACGACCCGGCCCACTTCACCCCGCCCACCAAGCTGAAAAACCCCTTCCTGGGCCGGGTGTTCCAGCCCTTCCTGGAGATGTACGGCCTGCCCTCCTACAACGAGGTGGACCCCTCCCTCTTTATGGCCATCACCTACTGCCTGTTCTTCGGCATCATGTTCGGCGATTTGGGGCAGGGCCTGTGCCTGGCCCTCATCGGCCTGGTGCTGGCCAAGTGGAAGAAGATGTGGCTGGGCGGGATCATCACCTGCTGCGGCCTGTCGGGGGCCCTGTTCGGCTGCGTCTACGGGTCGGTGTTCGGCTTTGAGCACGTGCTGCCCGGCTTCAAGATCATGGAGACCACCACCTTCGCCGGGATGGGCCCGGTGAGCAACGTGCTGCTGCTGCTGGTGATGTCCATCGCGCTGGGTGTGTTCATGCTGCTGCTGGTGATGGTCATCAACATCATCAACGGCGTCCGGCAGCAGAATTTCGAGAAGATCCTCTTCGGCCACAACGGCGTGGCCGGCATCCTGTTCTACGGCGGGCTCATTTTCGCGGCTCTGGCCTCCCTGGCCTTCGGCGTGGACCTGTTCACTCCCCTGTATGTGCTGCCGGTGCTCGTCCTGCCCCTGGTGCTCATGCTCTTCAAGGAACCCCTGTCCCGTCTGCTGGCGGGGGACCCCAACTGGAAGAGAGTCTCGCTGGGAGAACTGCTGGTCACCGGGTTTTTTGAGCTGTTTGAGACCCTGCTGAGCTACCTGACCAACACCCTGTCCTTCATGCGTGTGGGCGCCTATGCCATTACCCACGTGGGCCTGATGCTGGTGGTCCACATGCTGGCCGAGCTGGCCGGCGGGGTGGGCGGCCCGGTGGGCATCCTCATCCTGGTGCTGGGCAACGCCTTCGTCATGGGATTTGAGGGCCTGCTGGTGGGCATCCAGGTGCTCCGTCTGGAGTTTTATGAGCTCTTTGGCCGCTTCTATGACGACGGCGGCACTCCCTTTGCGCCGAAAACCATTGATTACACCGCCCGCAGCAACGGGTGATTTGAGGAGGTAGCGTTATGCTGAAATTCATTGTGCTGTTCTTTGCCGCCTTTGCGGTGTTCTCCCCCCTGTTCCTGATCGGGATCCGCAAGTACACCGGCCAGCGGGCCAAGCGGGCCCTGGGGGCCAACATCGCCTCGTTCTTCGCCTTCCTGGTGCTGGCCAGCGTGGTGGGCATCGGCGGCAGCGCCTCCGCCGCGGAGGCCGGGGCCGTTGCCGACGCCGCCGGCGGCATGGCCGAGGGACTGAAGTACGTGGGCGCCGCCCTGGCCGTGGGCCTGAGCGGCATCGGCGGCGGCATCGCCGTGGCCTCCTCCGCTTCCGCCGCCCTGGGCGCCATCTCCGAGAACGACAAGGCCTTTGGTAAGGCCCTGATCTTCGTGGGCCTGGCCGAGGGCGTGGCCCTGTACGGGTTGATCGTGGCGCTGCTGCTTTTGTTCGTGTGACGAACTCCAGGGGGCCCCGGGCCCCCTGGATACGCGGGCACCGCGCCGCCGCGGGCGGCACAATGCCCGCGATACCCCTGGTTTCGCGCCCCGCGGCGCGGGTCGGGGTGTTTTTGGGGGAAGTGAATTCCCCCAAAAACGATTTGAAATTTATTTTGCCGGCGGAGCCGGCAAAACTCTGCGAGGCCGGGCGATCGATGACCGCCCCTACAAAAGCGCACCTGACTCTGGTTTATATGTAGGGGCGGCTATCAGCCGCCCGCCCCAGTGTGAGGAAAACTGCCATGAAATATTTTGTCATCACCGACTCCACCGACACCCAGGTGGGGCTGCGGCTGGCGGGGATCGAGGGGGTGGTGGTGCGGGAGCCGGAGCAGGTCCGCGCCGCCGTCCAGTCCGCCGCGGCGGACCGGGAGGTGGCGGTGCTTCTCATCACCGAGAAGCTGGCCGCCCAGTGCCGGGACCTGATCGACCCCATGAAGCTCACTGCCCAGCGCCCGCTGGTGGTGGAGATCCCCGACCGGCACAGCCCCGGGCGGGCCCCCGATTCCATTACCCGCTATATTCGGGAGGCCATCGGGGTCAAGCTCTGAGAAGGGAAAGGAGTGCCCTTTTATGCCTGACATGACAGATAAGCTGGGCCGATTCACCGCCAAAATGCTGGCCGAGGCGTCTGCCGAGGCCCAGCAGGCCGTGGACCAGGCCCAGCAGGAGCGGGCCGCCGCGCTCCACAAGGCCGGGGAACAGGCCCGGCTGGAGACACAGCGGTACCTGAGCCGGGAGCTGGCCCGGGTGAAGGCGGAGGCCGGGCGGGGCGTATCCCGCCGGATGATGGAGGACCAGCGGGCCCTCTACCTCCGCCGGGAGGAAATGGCCCGGGAGACCTTTGACCAGGTCCGGGAGAAGGTGGAGGCCTTCACCCGGACGCCGGCCTACGGCCGCCGGCTGGAGCAGCTGCTGGCGGAAGCCCTGGAGCAGCTGCCCGGTGCGGAGGACGTGGAGGTGGAACTGCGGCCGGAGGACGGGACGTGGCAGTCCCGGCTGGCGGCCGCCGCCGGGGAGCGAAAGCTGACCTTCCGCACGGGGAGCTTCCGCATGGGCGGGCTGGTGGCCCGCTCCGCCGGCCTGGGCCTGCGGGTGGACAGCTCTTTTGACAGCGCCGCCCGGGACCTCTCCGGCCACTTTGCCGAGCTGTTCGGCCTCTCCCTGTCCGACGAATGAGCAAGAAAGGGTGGATCTCCCTATGAGCCAAGGAACATATACCATCCACGGGGTCAACGGCCCGGTGGTCACCGTGGTCGGCGGCCGGGGCCTGGCCCTGATGGACATGGTCAACGTGGGGGAGCAGGGTCTCACCGGCGAGGTGGTCCGGGTGGACGGCGACGCCACCACCGTCCAGGTCTACGAGGACACGGCGGGCCTCATGCCCGGCCAGCCGGTGACCAGCCAGGGCGCTCCCATGTCCATCGAGCTGGGGCCCGGCCTGCTCCACAATATTTTTGACGGCATCGCCCGGCCCTTGCAGGTCATCCAGGACCAGGCGGGGCCCTTCATTACCCGGGGCCTGGACCTGCCCACCCTGGACCACAGCCGGCGGTGGCAGGTGACCCTGGCCGTGAAGGCGGGGGACGCGCTGGAGCCCGGCCGGCTCTATGCCAGCTGCCCGGAGACCGAGCTCATCACCCACCGCTGCCTGACCCCTCCCGGCCTGTCCGGCACCGTCACCTGGGCGGCGGAGGACGGGGCGTACACCGTGGAGGACGTGCTGGTGAAGCTCACCGACGAGGCGGGGCAGACCCACGAGCTGAAGCTGGCCCAGCGCTGGCCCATCCGCACGCCCCGGCCCATGAAGGCGCGCCTGCCCATCGACCGGCCCCTGGTCACCGGCCAGCGGGTCATCGACACCCTGTTCCCCATCGGCAAGGGGGGCGCCGCCGCCATCCCCGGCCCCTTCGGCGCGGGCAAGACCATCACCCAGCACCAGCTGGCCAAGTGGTCGGACGCGGACATCATCGTCTACCTGGGCTGCGGCGAGCGGGGCAACGAGATGACCGAGGCCCTGGAGGAGTTCTCCGAGCTGCTGGACCCCAAGAGCCAGAAGCCCCTGATGGAGCGCACCACCCTCATCGCCAACACATCCAACATGCCTGTGGCCGCCCGGGAGGCGTCGGTGTACACCGGCATGACCATCGCCGAGTACTACCGGGACCAGGGCTACCATGTGGCCCTCATGGCCGACTCCACCTCCCGCTGGGCGGAGGCCCTGCGGGAGATTTCCGGCCGCCTGGAGGAGATGCCCGCCGAGGAGGGCTTCCCCGCCTACCTGGCCTCCCGCCTGGCGGAGTTTTACGAGCGGGCGGGCTATGTGGAGACCCTGGAGGGGAAGGAGGGGTCCGTCACCGTCATCGGCGCCGTCTCTCCCCAGGGCGGCGACTTCTCCGAGCCGGTGACCCAGAACACCAAGCGCTATGTGCGCACCTTCTGGGGCCTGGACCGCTCTCTGGCCTACGCCCGGCACTTCCCCTCCATCAACTGGCTCACCTCCTACTCCGAGTATACCGACGATCTGCGCCCCTGGTATGAGGAGCACGTGGGCCGGGCCTTCATCACCTGCCGCCAGCGGGTGGCCGCCCTGCTCCAGGAGGAGTCCAAGCTCATGGAGATCGTCAAGCTCATCGGCGCGGACATCCTGCCCGAGGACCAGAAGCTCACCATCGAGACGGCCAAGCTCATCCGGGTGGGCTTCCTCCAGCAGAACGCCTACCACGACGTGGACACCTACGTCCCCCTGGACAAACAGCTGAAGATGATGGAGCTCATCCTCCGCCTCCACGACGGGGCGAAGGCCCTGGTTGCCCGCTCCATCCCCCTGTCCCAGCTGAAGGCCACCGGCATTTTCGACGAGCTGGCCAAGATGAAGTACGAGGTGCCCAACGATCATCAGGAGAAGTTTGCAGAGTACGAGCAGGCCGTCGACGCCGCGCTGGCCCAGGTGGACCAGGCGAATCGGTGAGCTGAATATCGGTTGCGTGGACAGGCGCGGGCCTGACACGCCGCAGAGGTGAGATTATGCGTTTGGAATATATCGGCCTGTCGGAGCTGTCCGGGTCGCTCATCGCCCTGGAGGGGGTCCACGGCGTGGGGTACGACGAGATGGCGGAGATCACCCTGGAGAACGGGGAGCGCCGCAGCGGCCGGGTCATCCTGGTGGACGGCGACCGGGTGGTGCTCCAGGTCTTTGAGGGGGCCAAGGGCATTTCCCTGGAAAACGCCCGTACCCGGTTTATCGGAAAGCCCATGGATCTTGCCCTGTCCCGGGAGATGCTGGGCCGGGTGTTCGACGGCACCGGCCGGCCCATCGACGGGCTGGGCGAGCTGCTGCCGGAGCTGCGCCGCAACATCAACGGCTCGGCCATCAACCCTGTGTCCCGCCAGTATCCCCGCAGCTGCATCCTGACGGGCATCTCCTCCATCGACGGCTGCTCCACCCTGGTCCGGGGGCAGAAGCTGCCCATCTTCTCCGGCTCCGGCATGAAGCACAACGAGTTGGCCGCCCAGATCGTCCGCCAGGCCAAGGTGGCCGGGGAGGACGGGGAGTTTGCCATCGTGTTTGCCGCCATGGGCGTGAAAAACGACACCGCCGACTTCTTCCGGCGCAATTTCGAGGAGGCGGGCGCCCTCCAGCGGGTGGTCATGTACCTGAACCTGGCCTCCGACCCCATCATCGAGCGCATCCTCACCCCCCGCTGCGCCCTGACGGCGGCGGAGTACCTGGCCTTTGACCTGGGGTACCATGTGCTGGTCATCATGACCGACATGACCTCCTACTGCGAGGCCCTGCGGGAGTTCTCCTCCTCCAAGGGAGAGATCCCCTCCCGGAAGGGCTTCCCCGCCTACCTGTACTCCGACCTGGCCTCTCTCTACGAGCGGGCGGGCATGATCCGGGGGCGGAAGGGGTCCGTGACCCAGATGCCCATCCTCACCATGCCCAACGACGACATCACCCACCCCATCCCCGACCTCACCGGCTACATCACCGAGGGCCAGATCGTGCTGGACCGGGAGATGGAGCAGAAGGGGATCTACCCCCCTGTGGCCATCCTGCCCTCCCTGTCCCGCCTGATGAAGGACGGCGTGGGCAAGGGCCTCACCCGGGAGGACCACTCCGACCTGTCCAACCAGCTATTCGCCTCCTACTCCAAGGTGCAGGAGGCCCGCAGCCTGGCCAGCGTCATCGGCGAGGATGAGCTCAGCGAGGTGGATAAGCAGTACCTGAAATTCGGCGCGGCGCTGGAGAAATACTTCATTACCCAGGACCCCGGCGAGGAGCGCACCATCGAGCAGACCCTGGACATGGGCTGGCAGCTGCTGAGCCTGCTGCCCCGGGGCGAGCTGGACCGGGTATCCGCCAGGCTGCTGGACGCCTATTACCATGAGGGCGCCTGGGAGAAGCTGGGGACGGAAGCGGCGGCCCAGGACGGGCAGGAGGGGTAACCCATGGCCAATGTGCTGCCCACCAAGGGGAACCTGATGACTGCCAAGCGGTCCCGCACCCTGGCCCGGACGGGCTATGAGCTTATGGACCGCAAGCGCAACATCCTCATCCGGGAGCTCATGACCCTTATGGATACCGCCCAGGAGCTCCAGGGCCAGATCGACACGGTCTTTACCCAGGCTTACGCCGCCCTCCGGGCGGCCAACATCCGCCTGGGCATCTGCGACCGCATCGCCGAGACGGTGGAGGTGGACGATACCCTCTCCCTCCAGTACCGCTCGGTAATGGGGGTGGAGCTGCCCCATATCCCGGGCGCATCCCCGGCGCCCCGGCCGGAATACGGCCTGTCGGAGACCGCGTCGCAGCTGGACGAGTGTTACCTGAAATTCCACCGGGTGAAAGAGCTCACCCGGAAGCTTGCCGAGGTGGAGACCTCCATATACCGCCTGGCCCAGGCCATCAAGAAGGCCCAGAAGCGGGCCAACGCCCTGCAGAACATCGTCATACCCGGCCTGGACGAGGATATCCGCTTCATTACCGACGCCCTGGAGGAGAAGGAGCGGGAGGAGTTCGTCCGGCTGAAGGTCATCAAGCGGGTGACTACAAAAAAGGAGTGAGACGGCGCCGTCCCACTCCTTTTTCTGTTCAGTATGTATGGTCGCAGACCTCCCGGATCTTGGCGCGCAGGGCGCGCAGATCCGCGAAGGAATCCGGGCGCTTGCCCGGGTCCCGCAGCAGGGCGGCGGGATGGTACGTGGCGGTCATCCACACCCCCGCCTTTTCCGTCCACTGGCCGTGCTCCCGGGTGATCTTGAAGTCCTCACGGATGAGCTTCATGGCGGACACGCGGCCCAGGCAGACGATGATCTTGGGCCGCAGCAGGGCCACCTGATTGCGCAGATAGCCGATGCAGGCCTCCTGCTCGATGTTCAGCGGGTCCCGGTTTCCCGGCGGGCGGCACTTGACGATGTTGCCGATGAACACCCGCTCCCGGCGCAGGTCGATCATGGACAGCATATCGTCCAGCAGCTGACCGGCCCGCCCCACAAAGGGCCGGCCGGTCAGGTCCTCCTGCTCCCCGGGGCCCTCGCCGATGAACATGACCTCAGAGTCCCTGGCGCCCTCGCCGAAGACCACATTGTGCCGCGTATCTGCCAGATCGCAGTTCCTGCAGTTTTTGCACGCCTCATACAGCGCGTCCCACCCCAGCACGGCCCGCACCTCCCGTCCGGCTTTTCTGCGTTTCATTATATCACAATTTTCTCCCCCGTGGTATAATGAAAAACAAATGACCGGCAGAGAGGGAGGACGGACATGAAGATCACCGAAGCGCTGGTAGAGGATACGGCCCGGCTGGCCCGGCTGGAGGTGCCGGCACAGGAGCGGGCCGCCTTGGCGGCGGAGCTGGGACGCATCGTGGCCTATATGGACATGCTGGCCGGGCTGGACGCGGCAGACGCCCGGCAGGCCGGCCCTCAGCCCCGGCAGGGGGACGGGCTGCGGCCCGATGTGCCGCGGCCCTCCGTGCCCCGGGAGGCGCTGCTGGCCGCCGCGCCGGCGGTACGGGACGGGGCCGTCCTGGTGCCCAGGACGGTGGAGTGAGGGGGCGGACATGGATCTGCGTGAACTGACGGCCCTGGAACTGGGCGCCCTCCTGCGGAGCGGCGAGGTGACCTGCGCCCAGGCGGCGGCCGCCTCCCGGGCGGCCATTGCCGCCGCCCAGCCGGACAACAACGCCTTTCTCACCGTGGCGGAGGGCCCCGCGCCCGCCCCGGACCTGGCCGCCTCCCCTCTGGCGGGGGTGCCCATGGCCTATAAGGACAATATCTGCACCAAAGGCATGCCCACCACCTGTGCCTCTAAGATCCTGGGGAACTTCACCCCCTGCTATGACGCCGCGGCGGCGGAGCGGCTGCGCCGGGCCGGGGCGGTATCCATGGGGAAGCTGAACATGGACGAGTTCGCCATGGGCTCCACCTCCGAGACCTCCTTCTACGGCCCGGTGAAGAACCCCTGGGACCTGTCGCGCTCCCCCGGCGGTTCCTCCGGCGGGGCGGCGGCGGCCGTGGCGGCGGGGGAGGTGTGGTACGCCGTCGGCTCGGATACCGGCGGCTCTATCCGCCAGCCGGCGTCCCACTGCGGCGTCACCGGCATGAAGCCCACCTACGGGGCCGTGTCCCGGTACGGCCTGGTGGCCTACGCCTCTTCCCTGGACCAGCTGGGCCCCATTGCCCGCTCCGCCGCCGACTGCGCCGCGGTCCTGGACATCATGATGGGGCGGGACGCCCGGGACCCCACCAGCCTGGACCTGCCCGCCGGGGGCCTGCTGGCCGCCCTTACCGGCAGGCTGCGGGGCAAAAAGATCGGCCTGCCCCGGCAGTGCTTCGGGGATGGCCTGGAGGACGCCGTCCGCGCCGCCGTCCTGGCCGCCGCCGGCGTGCTGAAAGAGCGGGGGGCGCAGCTGGAGTGGTTTGACCTGCCGGTGATGAGCTATGCGGTGCCCGCTTACTATGTCATCGCCTGTGCCGAGGCCTCCTCCAACCTGGCCCGGTTCGACGGGGTGCGGTACGGCTGGCGGGCGGAGGGCGGAGGAGACCTGGAGACGCTCTACCGCCGCACCCGGACGGAGGGCTTCGGCAGCGAGGTCAGGCGGCGGATCCTGCTGGGTACCTTCGTCCTCTCCGCCGGGTACTATGACGCCTACTATAAAAGGGCCCTGCGGGCCAGGGCGGCCATCGGGCAGGCCTTCGGCCGCGCCTTTCAGAAGTACGACCTGCTCCTTACCCCGGTGGCCCCTGCCGCCGCCCCCAGGCTGGGGGAGAGCCTCTCCGACCCGCTGAAAATGTACCTGAGCGACGTGTATACGGTCCCGGCCAATCTGGCGGGCCTGCCCGCCCTGTCCATGCCCTGCGGCTTTGACGGGGACGGCCTGCCCATCGGGGCCCAGCTGCTGGGCCCGGCCGGGGGGGAGCTGGCCGTGCTGGACGCGGCCCACGCCTTCCAGCAGGAGACCGACTGGCACAAGAGGCGGCCGCCTGCGCGGAAGACTGCGGAGCGCTCCCCCAGTCCGGCTGAGCCGGAGCGAAAGGGGGGATCTCTGTGACCTGGGAAACGGTCATCGGGCTGGAGACCCATGTGGAACTGGCCACGGCGGCGAAGCTGTTCTGCGCCTGCACCACCGCGTTCGGCGGGGCGCCCAACACCCACTGCTGCCCCGTGTGCATGGGCATGCCGGGCACCCTGCCGGCCCTCAACGCCCGGGCGGTGGAGCTGGCGGCAAAGGCGGCCCTGGCCCTGGGGTGCACGGTGGCCCCCGTCAGCCGCTTTGACCGCAAGAACTACTTCTACCCCGACCTGCCCAAAGCCTACCAGATCTCCCAGTTCTACGCCCCACTGGGCCGGAACGGGGCGGTGGAGCTGGACGACGGGACGGTGGTCGGCATCCACGAGCTCCACCTGGAGGAGGACGCGGGCAAGCTGGTCCACGACCGCGGACGGGGGCAGACCCTGGCGGACTTCAACCGCTGCGGCGTGCCCCTCATCGAGATCGTCACCGAGCCCGATCTCCGCACGGCGGATCAGGTGATCGCCTACCTGGAGCGGCTGAGGGAGACCCTGCAGTATCTGGGTGTGTCCGACTGCAAGATGCAGGAGGGCTCTCTGCGGTGCGACGTGAACCTGTCCGTGCGGCCTGCGGGCAGCACGGAACTGGGCGTGCGCACGGAGATGAAGAACCTGAGCTCCTTCCGCGCCATTTCCCGGGCCATCGCCTGGGAGGCCGGCCGGCAGGCGGCGCTGCTGGAGGCGGGAGGGCAGGTGACCCAGCAGACCCTCCGCTGGGACGAGGACCGGCAGCTTGCCCTGGCCATGCGCGCCAAGGAGGACGCCCGGGACTACCGCTACTTCCCCGACCCGGACCTGCCGCCGGTGGAACTGGACGGGGCGTACCTGGACCGGCTGCGGGGGGAGCAGCCCGAGCTGGCCCCCGCCCGGCGTGCTCGGTATCAGCGGGATTGGGCTCTGTCCGCCGACGACGCGGCCACCCTGACCGGCCAGCGGGCCCTGGCGGAGTTTTTCGAGGCCCTGACGGCCCTGGGCACGCCCCCCAGGCAGGCGGCCAACTGGGTCATGGGCGAGGTGCTGGGCGCCCTGTCCGCCCGGGGGATGGAGGCCGCCCGGATGCCGCTGACGCCCCCGACCCTGGCCCGGCTCATCGCCCTGGTGGGGGAGGGAAAGCTCAACCGCAACACGGCGGTGAGGGTGTTTGAGGCGGTGTTCGACGCCGACGGGGACGTGGACGAGTATGTAAAGGCCCACGGCCTGGAGCAGGTGTCCGACGCCGAAGTGGTGGCGCAGGCGGTGGAGCATGTTCTGGCGGCCTGCCCCGGGCCGGCGGCGGACTACCGCGCCGGAAAGGAGAAGGCCTTCGGCTTTCTGGTGGGCCAGGTCATGCGGGAGCTGCGCGGCCAGGCGGCCCCGGCGGTGGTGCATCGGATCCTGCGGGAAAAGCTGGAACACACGCCGTAGCGGATGCATAATACGCCGCTGTGCAGGACAAACTCCCGCACAGGGAGGCGGAAGCATGACAAATGAGGAATATGGCCGCCTGGTGGGGAAGCTGTCGAACCCCTCCCCCATGGGGAAGGATCTGACATGGGCCTTCCTGGTGGGCGGCGGCATCTCTGCGCTGGGCCAGGCTCTTCTGAACGGGTACCAGCGCCTGGGCATGGAGAAAGACGAGGCCTCCACGGCGGTATCGGTGACCCTCATCTTTCTGGCGGTCCTCTTCACCGGCCTGGGCTGGTTCGACAAGCTGGCCAAGCACGCCGGGGCGGGCACCCTGGTGCCCATCACCGGCTTTGCCAACGCCGTGGCCGCCCCCGCCCTGGAGTTCCGCTCCGAGGGGCTGGTCACCGGCGTGGGGGCCAGGCTTTTTGCCATCGCCGGGCCGGTGCTGGTATATGGGATATCCGCCAGCGTGGTCTACGGCCTGATCCTGGTCCTGTTCGGCGCATAGATCATGGGCCTGTCACCAGATGGTGACAGGCCCATGATTTTGACATATTGGGGGAAAACAGGCGGCCCTCACGGCGCGGAGGGCGGCTGATACTGGGCGGCGTAATCGGGGTAGAGGGAGACCAGGGCGTCGGAGACGGCCTGGTACTCCTCCGGCGTGATGTCCCGGGTACGTTCATAGACGTAGACCGTGACCCCGTCCTCCAGGGGGAAGGACGCGTCCAGCCGCTCGTAGGCAGTGCCGATCCCCGTGCCCTCCAGCACCGGCCGGGCCAGGACAGTGACCAGGTGCTGGTTGTCCTCCCCCAGGTGGGTCTGCACCGGGTCGGCCACGATGAGGTAGTCGGCCTCCAGGGCGCTCCAGGAGAAGCCGTCCCGCTTGTCCACCGTGGCAAAGTAGGTGATGGTTGTAGTCTGCCCCTCCGGCTGGGGGATGTTCAGGGAGCGGTAGGTGTTGTCGTAGATGCTGGAGTTGAAGGTGAAGGAGGAGGCGATGACCGCCGCGGTTTTGGGTTCCTCCGCCGACAGGCCGTCCACATAGGCCCGCAGGGCCACCAGCTGGGCCAGGTCGGTGCGCCGGGACGGCGCGTAGGTAAAGGAGGGCAGCGGGTCGGGCACGGCGATCTCCGAGGGGTGGGAGGGCTGGGGCCGGGGCAGCAGGGAGGAGCCCAGGGCGCACAGGGCCAGGGCCCAGGGCGCCCACCGAACGCTCCGCCGAGCCGGCAGCAGTTCCATGCCCCCCGCCAGGGCCATGCAGAAGGCGGGCAGGTAGAGCAGGGTGTGCTGCTGCCCGTGGGACTGGATGCGGGTGAAGAGCAGCAGGCACAGCACCGGCTGCACCAGGGTCAGCAGGCCGGCGTACCGGCTCCCCCGCCGGGCCAGCAGGGCGATAACGCATACCGCCGCCGCCAGGATCAGCACCCAGCCGTAGTACCGGCACAGCATCACCAGGTCGATCCACCGGCCCTGGTCGTAGGCGGAGTAGGTGTCGGCATAGTTGGCCGACAGCACCTGCCGCACCACGAAGCTCTGGCCGAAGAACAGGCTGAAGCCAATCCCCGTCACCGCCATGGCCAGGAAAGATTTCCACTGGCTCCGCCGGACCAGCAGGGCGGCCAGCGCCGCCAGGCCGAAGGAGACGGTGAAGAAGAAAAAGTACCGCCGCAGCAAAAACACCAGGGTGAGCAGCCCGCCGGCAAGCACGCCCCGGGCGGCCTGGGGCCGGGTCTCGTCGGTGTAGAGGAGGAAGGCCCAGATCCCCGCCCCGGCGGCGGCCACGTCCACAAAGCCGGTGAGGGCGGTGTAGAGCAGCATGGGGGTGGCCAGGCAGAGCAGGATCCCGCCGTGGCGGCTCCTCCGCCCCAGCGCCAGCATCCCCAGCAGGGCGGGGAGCACGTACAGATTCACCGTGGCGAAGAGGAACACGTACCGCCCGGTGCCCAGAACCCGCATCACCAGGGAGATGGGGAAGGCGAGCAGGTAGTTGTACTCCTGGGTGATGACGCTCTCCGCCACCAGCCGCAGCTGGGCAAGGTCCAGGGGCTGGCCGGCCAGCATGGTGCTGGAGCTCCAGTAAATATTGGTGTCCCAGTAGTACACCGTGGCCGTGCCGGCATAGTAGAGGGCGGCCGCCACGTTCACCACCAGTACCACCGCCAGGATGACGGCCCCCCGGGGCAGAGCCACCCCGCCGAAGGACCTGACCGCCCACACCAGGGCCAGGACGGCCGCGGTGAAGAACGCCCCGCTGCCCGCGGCGCACAAAAGGCGGAAGGGGGCGCGCCCGATGGCCATGTCCCCCACGGTGAAGAGGGCATAGCTGGTGTCCAGCGCCGCGCCCACAACAAAGGCGGCCGCCGCCAGCAACCCGGTTTTCCACGTGGGGCCGAAGGGGAGCAGGAACCGGCCCGGCACGTCCAGCCGCCGGGCCGCCAGCAGGACGGCCCCCGTCAGCAGGGCGGCCAGGGCGGGTATGGCCAGGCTGGGCAAGCGCCCGTACAGCAGGGCCCACAGCCGCACCAGCGCCAGCCCGGACAGGCAGACCCAGGCCCCTCCCCAGGCCAGAAGGGGGAGGGGCCGGAGCTTGACGGGCTTCATCAGCCGGGGGGCCAGGTCATGTCCCGGCCGGCCAGGACATGGAAGTGGAGATGGGGCACGGTCTGCCCCGCCTGGGGCCCGCAGTTGGACACCACCCGGAAGTCGGTGATGCCCAGCTCCCGGGTGACCCGGGCGATGACCTCAAAGGCGCGGGCCACCACCGCGGAGTTGTCCGCCGTGACCTCCCCGCAGGAAGCGATGTGGGCCTTGGGGATCACCAGAAAGTGGGTGGGGGCCTGGGGATCGATGTCGTGGAAGGCGTACACCAGCTCGTCCTCATAGACTTTGTTGGAGGGGATCTCCCCCGCCGCGATCTTGCAGAACAGGCAGTCGCTCATTCAAAAACCTCCTTTTGCGGGCCGCCGCGCGGATAAACCGCGCTGCGGTTCATTCAGCAGACATTATTTTATACCAAACGCCGGAAAAGGGCAAGAGGGGCCGGGCGCGGAAATTGCCGCAGGAAATTGAGTGAAATAACACAAAAAGCCCTTGACAATCCCCAAAGCCTATAGTACAATATAGCCAGAAAGAAAAGAAAGAGGTGGGCCCAATGGGCTAGCTCCATTCGTTCTTTCCCAATGCCGGGGCACAAGGCCGGCAGCCCTTGAAACACCAGGTTTCCACGTGTACCCAACCCTTTCATGTGATGAAATGCACCAAGAGCGACCTCAGCGTGTACCAGCACCAAGCAGGTCCCGGTGCCGATGTGTTGCGAGAGACCGGGACAAAGGCATGTTTCAAGCGAGCTGACCCAGCAACGGCAAATCCGTAGAAAGAAGAGGTAGGACCAGTGATAGAACCCCAGGTGCAGAAGTAGCCCCCCGGTCACGTTGGATGGCCGGGGGGTTGTGCTGTATATGGGGCTTTTTCGTAAAATTCCCGGGGGCACTTCAAGGCCGCCCCGGGGTGCGGTTTATCCTGCCTGGCCGTTACAGCAGCGCCAGGCCGTTGATGTCCAGCTTGAAGGTGAGGCCCAGGCGCTCCGCCGCCCGGCGGCAGAGGAGCATGCGCTCCAGAAAGATCTCGAAGTAGTCCATCACGGCGCAGAACTCCGTGTTGATGGACAGGGAGAGGGTGACGGTGCGCTGTTCCGGGTCCAGCCCCAGCTCGGAGCGCTCGGCGGCGTAGTTCACCCGGTCGTGGATGTCGAAGCTGTGGGGGTCCTTGTTGCGCACCCGGCTGCGGCGCACGTCGGTCTTGTCCGCCAGGATCAGGGCGGCGGCCACCGGGTTGACGGGGAAGGCGGTGGGGTCGTCGTGGTGGCCGATGGCGGTGATGACGGCGGCCACGTCGGCGGGGTCCATGCCCATGTTGTCCAGGATGCGGAAGGCCATCACCGCCCCGGTCTGGGCATGGTCATGGCGGTTGACCACGTTGCCGATGTCGTGCATATAACCGGCGATGCGGGCCAGCTCCCGGTCCCGCTCCGGGTAGCCCAGCTGCTCCAGGATCCGGGCGGCATACTCGGCGCAGCGGGTCACGTGGGCGAAGCTGTGCTCGGTAAAGCCCAGGGCGGACAGGGACTGGTCGGCCTGGGTGATGTAGGTGCGGATCTCCTGGGACTGGCGCACCATGTCGTAGGTGATGAACATGGGAAACCCCCTTTTCTGCTTGACGTTCTCCCTGCTATCATACCGAAGACGGGGCCGCTTTGCAACTGTTTTCCCCTGGAAAATAGGGCTTGTCAAAGGTGGGAGGGTCTGGTATAATAACCGGGACGCGGCAGAAGCCGCGCATGGGGCCCGTAGGCCCTCCGTTTTGGCTTTGGAACGCACGATATCTGCCCGCCCGCGAGGGGCGTGGGAAGTGCCTGTAGGCATACCGATTTGTGGTATGCTTTTTTTGTTGCCTTTTTGGACGGGAAAGGAGCGGCGGAATGACGCTGAAGGAATTTTTTGCCCAACATCCCCGGGCGGCGGTGGCCTTTTCCGGGGGGACCGACTCGACCCTGGTGCTGTGGGCGGCCAAAGAGTACGGCGCGGACGTGACGGCCTACTATGTCCGCAGCCTCTTCCAGCCGGCCTTCGAGCTGGCCGACGCCCAGCGGCTGGCCGGGGCGCTGGCCGTCCCCCTGAAGGTGGCGGAGGTGGACATCCTGTCCGTGCCGGAGGCGGCGGCCAACGGGCCCCGGCGGTGCTATTACTGCAAGCGGGCCCTGTTCACCGCCCTGCGGCAGGCGGCGGCAGCCGACGGATACGAGCTGCTGCTGGACGGCACCAACGCCTCGGACGACGCGGGGGACCGGCCGGGGATGCAGGCCCTGGCGGAGCTGGCCGTCCGCTCCCCCCTGCGGGAGTGCGGCCTTACCAAGCAGGAGGTGCGCCGGCTGTCCAGGGAGGCGGGGCTGTTCACCTGGGACAAGCCGGCCTACGCCTGCCTGGCCACCCGTGTGCCCACCGGCACCCCCATCACGGCGGAGGATTTGGCCCGGGTGGAGCGGGGGGAGGAGGCCCTCTTCCGGCTGGGCTTCACCGATTTCCGCCTGCGGCTGTTCCACGGCGCGGCCCGGATCCAGGTGCCGGCGGAGCAGACGGCGCGGGCCGCCGCCCTGCGGGAGGAGCTCCTCCGGGCCCTTGGAAGCGACTTTCCCGACGTCCTGCTGGACCTGGCGGGGAGATAGGAGGCAGACATGGACAACAAGCACGAGATTCTGGAGCTGCTCCGCGGCGTGGCCGCCGGCCGCACCACGCCGGAGCAGGCCCTGCTGGAGCTGAAGACCGAGCCCTTCCGCGACCTGGGCTACGCCAAGGTGGACTTCCACCGCTCCCTGCGCCAGGGGGCGGCGGAGGTGATCTACGGCGCGGGCAAGACGGCGGAGCAGATCGCCGGCATCGCCGCCGCCATGGGGGAGCGGGGGTGCCGGAACATCCTGATCACCCGCATGGACGCGGCGGCGGCGGAGATCGTGGCCGGGGCCGTCCCCCTGGACTACCGCCCCGTCCCCCGGCTGGGGATCGCCTTCCCCGGGGAGCGGCCCGCCCTGGGCCACATCGTGGTGGCCACCGGCGGCACCAGCGACCAGCCGGCGGCGGAGGAGGCCGCCCTCACCGCCGAGGCCCTGGGCAACAGGGTCACCCGGCTCTACGACGTGGGGGTGGCGGGGCTCCACCGGCTTTTGAGCAACCTGGAGCCCCTCATGTCCGCCCGGTGCGTCGTTGCCGTGGCGGGGATGGAGGGGGCCCTGGCCTCGGTCATCGGCGGGCTGGTGGACTGCCCGGTGGTGGCCGTGCCCACCAGCGTGGGGTACGGGGCCAGTTTCGGCGGCCTGTCCGCCCTGCTGGCCATGCTCAACTCCTGCGCCAGCGGGTGCAGCGTGGTCAACATCGACAACGGCTTCGGCGCCGGCTACCTGGCCAGCATGATCAATCAGATGGAAGGACTGAGTGAGGAATGAAAACGCTCTACATCGAGTGCAATATGGGGGCCGCCGGGGACATGCTCATGGCCGCCCTGTACGAGCTGCTGGAGGACAAGGAGGGCTTCCTTCGGACCATGAACGGCCTGGGCCTGCCCAGGGTGCGCCTGGAGGCCAGGGAGGCCGCCACCTGCGGCATCGCCGGCACCCACATGGCGGTGACGGTGGACGGCCTGGAGGAGGACGATCATCATCATGGTCATGGCCATTGCCATGACCATGATCACCACGACCATGACAACCATAGCTACGACCACGATCACCACCATGAGCACTGCCACGAGCATGATCATCATCACGATCATGACCATGAGCACGATCGTGACCACGGCCACCACCACGCCTCCCCCGGCCACATCGCCGCCCTCATCGACGGCCTGGCCCTGCCGGATAGTGTGAAGGCCCACGCCCGGGGGGTGTACGACGCCATCGCCGCAGCCGAGGCCAAGGCCCACGGCTGCCCGGTGGGGGAGGTCCACTACCACGAGGTGGGGGGCCTGGACGCGGTGGCCGACGTGACGGGGGTGTGCCTGGCCCTGTCCCTGCTGGGGCCGGAGCGGATCGTGGTGTCCCCCGTCCACGTGGGCAGCGGCACGGTGCGCTGCGCCCACGGCGTCATGCCGGTGCCCGCCCCGGCCACGGCCAACCTGCTTACCGGCGTGCCCGTCTACGGCGGCGAGGTGCGGGGGGAGCTGTGCACCCCCACCGGCGCGGCCCTGCTGACCCACTTTGCCGACTCCTTCGGCCCCATGCCCGCCATGCAGGTGAAGCAGGTGGGGGTGGGCGTGGGGACCCGTCAGTTTGACCGGGCCAACTGCGTCCGGGCCTTCTGGGGGGAGAGCGCCGGGGCGGCCAACGGAGAGATCACGGAGCTTTTGTGCAACATCGACGACATGACCCCCGAGGCCCTGTCCTTCGCCGCCGCCCGCCTGCTGGAGCTGGGGGCCCTGGACGTGTACGTCCAGCCGGGCACCATGAAGAAGGGCCGCCCCGGCTGGGTGCTGACGGTGCTGTGCGCCCCGGAGCGGGAGGGGGAGCTGGCCCGCCATGTGCTGGAGCAGACCTCCACCAACGGCCTGCGGGCCCGCCGGTGCGGGAAGTACTTCCTCACTCCCGGGGCCTCCGCCGTGGACACCCCCTGGGGGAAGATCGGGGTCAAGACGGCGGAGGGCTTCGGCCTGCGCCGGGCCAAGCCGGAGTACGGCGACGTGGCCGCCGCCGCCCAGAGGGCGGGCGTGCCCTTCTCCACGGTGTGGGAGGGGACGCTGGCCCGCATGAAGGAGGGGGAGTGAGCATGGACCAGATCCTCTGGGAGAAGTGCGTGGCCTTCCACGGCCACTCCTGCCCCGGCCTGGCCATCGGGGCCCGGGCGGCGGAGATCGCCCTGGAACTGCTGGGGGTACGGGCCGCCGGGGATGAAGAGCTGGTGTGCATCACTGAAAACGACGCCTGCGGCGTGGACGGGGTGCAGGTGGTGACGGGCTGCACCGTGGGCAAGGGCAACCTGCTCTTCCACAACACCGGGAAGATGGCCTTCTCCTTCTACGTCCGGGACACGGGCAAATCGGTGCGCCTGGTGCTCCGCGACCTGCCCCGGCTGGACCGGGAGGCCCGCCGGCGGTTCATCCTGGAGGCCCCGGCGGAGCAGGTCTATCAGGTGAAGCAGACCGCCCGCCCCCTGCCGGAGAAGGCCCGGCTGTTCCGCAGCGTCACCTGCGCCCGCTGCGGCGAGTCCGTGGCCGAGGACAGGGCCCGGCTGCGGGACGGGGAGACCCTGTGCCTGGACTGCTTTGACGGGTACAGCCGGGGATGGTAAAAACCCGCCCGGCGTCAAATTTCCTTTGATTTGGAGCATATTTCATGAAAAAACTGACTGTATTGATCCTGCTGCTGGCCCTGCTGGCCGGCTGTACCGCCGCCCCCTCTGGCGCTTCGGAGACCGGCGGAGCCGCCCGCACCGTCACCGACGTGTGGGGGCGGCAGGTGTCCGTTCCTGAGACGGTGGAGACCATCGCCTGCGTGGGCTCCGGCGCCCCCCGCATGGCCGCCTATCTGGGGGTGATGGATCGGCTGGTTGGGGCGGAGGACCACGACATCGAGGCCATGACCGTCCTGCGGGATTACAGCCCCGTGTGGTACGACGCCCTGAAGGACCTGCCCTCCGTGGGGGCCGGCGGGGGCAGCGGGGCCAACAACGCCTATCCCGAGGAACTCATTACCCTCTCCCCCGACGTGATCCTGGCGGGCTTCTCCGCCGAGGCCGCCGACGAGCTCCAGGGCCAGACCGGCATCCCGGTGGTGTGCGTGCGCTACATCAGCAACGGCCTGGCGGACGAGAGCTTTTACGCCGCCCTGCGTGTCTTTGCCGAGACGGTGGGGGCCCAGGCCCGCTGCGAGGAGCTGCTGGCCTATATCGATTCCTGCAGGGCCGACCTGGCCGGGCGCACCGCGGACGTTCCGGCGGTGGACAGGCCCACGGCCTATGCCGGGGCGGTGACCTTCAGCGGCCGCCACGGCTTTACCGGCACCTATTCCCATTTCGGCCCCTTCGACGCGGTGGGGGCGGTGAACGCGGCGGACGCCGACAGCCAGGAGGGCTACTACGAGACCGACCGGGAGCAGGTGCTCGCCTGGGACCCGGACTACATCTTCCTGGACCCGGGCAATCTGGACCTGGTGGGGGAGGAGCAGGCCTCCTTCCCCGGCTACTTCTCCTCCCTCCGGGCGGTGCAGGAGGGGAATGTGTACACCATGCCCTCCTTCAACAACTGCGGCATGAACATCTCCTACGCCCTCATGGACGCCTACTGGGCCGGGTGCGTTCTCTTCCCCGAGCAGTTTGCCGACGTGGATATGGCGGAAAAGGGTGGGGAGATCCTCACCGCCTTCCTGGGGGAGGACATTTTTGAGACCATGGAGGCCGGGGGCCTCTGGTACGGGACCATCGACCTGGGAGCGTGATGACCATGAAGCCCACCACAGTCGATACCGGGCGGGCCTACCGCCGCCATCTGGGCCGGAAGCGGCTGACGCTGCTGGTCCTGCTGGGCATCCTGCTGCTGGCCTGCCTGCTGTCGGTCTGCGCCGGGTCTGCCGGCCTGGGGCCGGGGCAGGTGGCGGCGGCCCTGCTGGGGGGCGGCACGCCGGAGAGCCGCACCATCGTGTGGAGCGTGCGCATGCCCCGGGCAGCCACCGCCGTGGGGGTGGGCTTTGCCCTGGCCATGTCGGGCTGCGTCATGCAGAGCGTGCTGCGCAACCCCCTGGCCTCCGCCTCCACCCTGGGGGTGACCCAGGGGGCCTCCTTCGGGGCGGCGGCGGCCATTGTGGCCCTGGGGACGAGCGCCGGGGGGAGCGTGACCGCCGCCCACCCGGGGCTGGTGACCCTGTCCGCCTTCCTGGGGGGCATGGCCACCACGGCGGCCATCCTCCTGCTCTCCCGGGTGGGGGGCGCCTCCCCTTCCGCCCTGGTCCTGGCGGGGGTGGCCATCAGCTCCATGTTCACCGGGGCCACCGCGCTGGTGCAGTATTTTGCCGACGACGTGACGGTGGCCTCGGTGGTGTACTGGACCTTCGGCAGCCTGGGCCGGGCCGGCTGGGGAGAGATCGGCCTCATTTTTGCCCTGTGCCTGCTGGCCTTCTGCTACTTTTTCTGGAACCGCTGGAACTATAACGCCCTGGAGAGCGGCTCGGCGGCCGCCCGCAGCCTGGGGGTGCGGGTGGACGCCCTCACCCTGGCCAGTCTCACCGTGTGCGCCCTGGCGGCCGCGGCGGCGGTGGCCTTTGCCGGGTGTATCAGCTTTATCGGCCTGTTGGCGCCCCACATGGTGCGCCGCTTCACAGGCAGCGACTACCGCTTCCTCATCCCCGGCTCTGCCCTGGCGGGGGCGTCGGTGCTGCTGGGAGCGGACGTGCTCTCCCGGGTGGTGATCCCGCCCACCGTCCTGCCCATCGGGTCCATCACCGCCTTCCTGGGCGCGCCGGTGTTCCTGTCCATTTTGCTGAAAGGGGGCCGTCACGGATGCTGGAGGTAAAGAGCCTGAACTTTGCCTACCGCTGCGGCCGGCAGATCCTGGAGGACGTCTCCTTTTCCGTCCCCTCGGGGGCCTGCCTGGCCGTACTGGGCAACAACGGGGCGGGGAAGAGCACCCTGCTGGGCTGCCTGGCCCGCCTGCTGCGGCCCCAGAGGGGACGGGCCCTGGTGGATGGGGAGGACCTGCTGGCCATGAGCGCCGCCCAGGCTGCCCGCACGGTGGCCCTGGTGTCCCAGTTTGCCCCCGCCAGCCGGCTGACGGTGTACGACATGGTGCTCCTGGGCCGGCGGCCCTACCTGAAGTGGGATTTCACCGCCGCCGACCGGGCCCTGACGGAGGAGGCCCTGGAGCGGCTGGGCCTGGAGGGCCTGGCCCTGCGATACGCCGACCAGCTCTCCGGCGGCGAAGGGCAGAAGGTCCAGCTGGCCCGGGCCCTGGTCCAGCAGCCCCGCCTGCTGCTGCTGGACGAGCCCACCAGCAGCCTGGACCTGCGCAGCCAGTACGAGGTGCTGGGCCTGGTGTCCCAGCTGTGCCGGGAGAAGAGGCTCACCGCCGTGGTGGTCCTCCACGACCTGAATCTGGCCCTGCGGTTCTGCGGCCGCTTCCTCCTGCTCCACGGGGGGCGTGTGTACGCCCAGGGAGATCCCTCCGTAGTGACGCCCCGGGCCATCCGGGACGTGTACGGCATGGAGGCGGAGGTGCGGGAGCTGGACGGCGTGCCCGTGGTGATCCCCTCCTTTTCCGCGGGGGGCGCGGGCTGACGGAGCGCCGCCCCTGCAGGCGGCATGGGCGGCCGCCTCGGCGCGCCTTCCCGCTCCCGCCGGCCGGGAGAAGAAAAAAAGCTTGACAAGTGCGATCCATGTTCCTATAATGACGTGGTCATAGGCCGCGGCCTATGGAGGATGGAACAATGACCTGAGTATTTCATGCATGCATGAAGGTGAAGAGTAAATGGATCGCAGTTTTCACTATCTTCTGCTGGCGGCCCAGGGGCTGTTCCAGCGGACTGCCATGACTGAACTGAGCGGCATGGATCTGACGGAGGAGCAGTTCCGGGTGCTGGACTACCTGGGCCAGCATGACGGAAGCCTCCAGGAGTACATCGCCGCGGGCTGCCAGATGGATCCGGCCGCTGCGGCGGACGCGCTGGCCCGGCTGGAGCAGAAGGAGCTGGTCCGCCGCCGGGGCGGCGGCAAGGGCTGGCGGGCGCCCTACCTCTGCCTGACCGAGGCTGGGTGGGAGAAGCAGCGCCAGGTCCGCCAGGCGGTGGAGCATTTGGAGGGGACCATCCTGGCCGGCCTGGATCCGGAGGAGGTCCACGCCCTGAAGGACGGCCTGGCGGAGGTGTGCCTCTCCCTGGCCGACGGTCAGGAGGAGCTCCAGTAAAACACAGGCACAGCAAAAAGCCCCCGGCCATGGCCGGGGGCTTTTTGCGCGTGAAGGCCGATTCAGACCCCTGTCCTTTTGCGCACGGAAGCTCCTGCTTCTGAACATGGGATCATGGGGGCGGCTCACTGCTTGTGGTCCTCCACGATTTCGCCGCTGCGGAAGGCCTGGAGCAGGGCGGACAGGTCGTCGATCTGCTCCTTGAGCTGCCGGCCCACGTCGGTGCCGGCGATCTTCAGCCGGGCGTCCAGCCGCTCGAACACCACGGAGGTGGAGGCGATGTCCAGGTTGCTGCGGATGGCGTTGGCCCGGCCGGCGAAGGGCTGGTGGGACACCAGGCGGTAACAGGCGGAGTTGTAGATCAGGGTGTATCCGGCGATGCCGGTGGTCTTCTGGTAGGCCTTGCAGAAGCCGCCGTCGATGACCAGCAGCTTGCCGCCCCCCTTCACGGGGCTCTCCCCCTTTTTGGACTTCACGGGGATGTGGCCGTTGATGATGTGGCAGTGGGGGCCCTCCAGCCCGAACTCCCGCAGCAGGGCCTCGCACACCGCCGGGTCGTTGTAGAGCTGGTAGTAAGCGTTTTTGGGCTCGGTCCAGGTGTCCTCGTCGGCGATGAAGCGCCGCTCGAAGGTGGTCATGCGGTCCCGGCCGAAGATGGGGCTGTTGCGGCCCGCCCAGAGGAACCAGAGGAAGTCCATGCCGAATTCCCGCTCCTCCGTGCCCCGCTTGCTGTAATAGGCCCGGCGGGCGGTGAGGTCGGCGTAGTCCAGGAAGGCCTTGCCCGACAGGCTCTGCCCGCCGATGGTGAAGGTGGTGAGGGCGCCGTCGGCGTTCATGGGGATGCAGCCGTGGAAGAGCAGGTTGCCGTTGTAGATCTTGTACAGGCTCCCCTTGGAGTAGAGAAAGCGCACGTGCCGCTGGAGCTTCTCGCTGTGGCGGAAGGAGCGGGTGAGCTGGTTGATGAGGGTGCTCTCCTCCTGGGTGAGGGTATAGGGGTCTTTGGGGTCCACGGTGGGGAAGTCGGTGTCCTCCATGGGGTAGGTCACCCCCTGGATGGTGATGCACTTGTGCTCGTAGTCCACCTTGTCCAGCAGCAGCCGGTCGTTCATGTGGAAGCAGGGGTTGCGCAGCACCTTCTGCCCCTCCAGCTTGAAGAGGATCATGGTGATGGCCTTGTGCATGCGGGCGGCCAGAAGCTTGTCCTTCTCGGTGTATTTGGCGGCGTCGTCCCCGGTGAGCTTGACCTCGAAGCGGCTGACGTCGCAGTCCCGGTACACCTCGTTGGCGAACACCGACAGGGGCCGCAGGGAGATGCCGTAGCCCGTCTCGATGACCTCCAGGTTGTTATAGCGCAGGGAGTTGGCCAGCACTGTGGCCACCAGGGTGCGGGAGCCGGAGGCCGCGCCCATCCACAGCACGTCGTGGTTGCCCCACTGGATGTCCACGCTGTGATAGCCCAGCAGGGAGTCCAGGATGATGTCCGCCCGGGGGCCCCGGTCGAAGATGTCCCCCACCAGGTGCAGGTGGTCCACCGCCAGGCGCTTGATGAGCTCGCACAGTTCCACCAGGAAGTTGGAGGCCCGGTCGATGTCGATGATGGTGGAGATGATGTTCTCGTAGTAGTCCCGCTTGTCGCTGTCCTCATAGTGGGTGTGGAGCATCTCGTCCAGGATGTAGGCGTATTCCTTTGGCATGGCCTTGCGCACCTTGGAGCGGGTATACTTGGAGCTGACCACCCGGCACAGCTCGATGAGCCGGTGGAAGGTGATGCGGTACCACTCCCGCATGTCCTCGGTCTCCCGCTCGATCTCCTCCAGCTTCTCCTTGGGGTAGTAGATGAGGGTGGCCAGCTGATCCAGGTCGGCCTTGGACACGGTGGTGGCGAACAGGTCGTCCAGCTTCTCCCGCACGACCCCGGAGGCGGAGTTGAGGATGTGCAGAAAGGCCTCGTACTCCCCGTGCACGTCGGAGATGAAGTGCTCCGTGCCCTTGGGCAGGTTGAGGATGGCGTGCAGGTTGATGATCTCGGTGCTGGCGGCCTGGACGTTGGGATACTGGCGGGCCAGCATTTTCAGATAGTGGAGATTTTCCGGGCGATAGGATTTTTTCTCTTCCATGGCGGGGACCTCCTTCTGCGCCGCGCGGGGCGGCTGCCTGCTCCCATTATCCCACGTTCCGCCGCCGCTTGCAAGGGGAAAAGGCCGGGGTTGACAGGGCCGCCGCGGGGGGTATAATATTGACACGTCAACTATTGATATATCAAGAAGGAGGGAGCGGAATGGAGCGCAGCTTCCATATGCTGCTCTTTCGGGCCTTCCACGCCCGGCGCAGCTATCTTGGCCCCAGCCTGAAGGAGCTGGGCTTTGGCAGCGGGCAGCCCAAGCTGGTGGACTACCTGGACCGCCGTGGCCCCTGCCGGCAGCGGGAGCTTTCGGACTACTTCGAGGTGGACCCGGCGGCGGTGTCCCGGATGCTGTCCAGCCTGGAGAAGCGGGGCTATGTGGTCCGGCGGGTGGACGGCGCCCGGCGCCGGCGGGACCTGGTGGAGGTGACACCGGCGGGACGGGAGGCCGTGGCCCGCTGGCGCCTGCGCAGCCAGGAGGCGGAGGACGTGATGCTTCGGGGCTTCACGGAGGAGGAGCGGGCGCGCTTTGCCCAGTACCTGGCCCGGGCCTATGAGAATTTCCGGGCGGAGAGAGGGGGAGACCGGCCGTGCACGAGCTGAAGCGGCTGCTGGCCTATCTGGGCCCCTACCGGCGGGACATGGTCCTGGGGGGCCTGCTGGTGCTGGTGGAGACCGCCTTTGAGCTGTTCATCCCCGTGCTCATGGCGGATATCATCGACGTCGGCGTGGCACAGCGGGACGTGACGTTCATCATCCACAAGGGCGTGCAGATGGCGGTATGCGCCCTGCTCGCCCTGGTCACCGGCCTGCTGTACGCCCGCTTTGCCGCCCGGGCGGCCTACGGCTGGGGCGCCCGGGTGCGGCAGGCCCAGTTCGAGCGGGTGCAGCAGTACGCCTTCTCCGACCTGGACCGCTTTGAGACCGGCTCTCTGGTCACCCGCATGACCACCGACGTCACCGTTTTGCAAAACGCCGTCAACGGCGGCCTGCGGCCCCTGGTCCGGGGGCCGGTGATGCTGGTGATGGGCATCGGCCTGTCCCTGTGGATGAACGCCGGCCTGGCGGTGATCTTCCTGGTGTGCACCCCCGTGCTGGGGCTCATCCTCTTTGCCGTCGTGCGCAAGGTGGCCCCTATGTACAGCCGCCTCCAGGCCGTGGTGGACCGGCTGAACAACGTGGTGCAGGAGGGGCTGGCCGCCATCCGGGCGGTAAAGGCCTTTGTCCGGGGGGAGTATGAGGAGGAGAAGTTCGCCGCTGTCAACGACGAGCTCACCGAGACCAGCCAGCAGACCTTCCGCATCGCGGTGCTCAACCTGCCCGCCTTCCAGCTGACCATGTATACCGCCACGGTGCTCATCCTGTGGTTCGGGGGCAACATGATCCTGGCGGGTACCCTCCAGGTGGGAGACCTGACGGGGGTGCTCAGCTATGTGCTCCAGGTCATGAACGCGCTGATGATGATCTCCAACATGTTTTTGCTCCTCACCCGCTCCCTGGCCAGCGCCCGCCGCATCGCCCAGGTGCTGGACCAGGAGATCACCCTGTCCTCCCCCGCAGGCGGGGCCGTCCAGGTGCCTGACGGGTCCATCGACTTCCAGCACGTCTGCTTCAAGTACCGTGCCGACGCCCGGGAGTATGCCCTGGCAGATGTGGATCTGCACATCGAGGCGGGGCAGACGGTGGGCATCCTGGGCGGCACCGGCTCGGCCAAGACCACCCTGGTGCAGCTCATTCCCCGCCTGTACGACGCCACGCAGGGCGTGGTGCGGGTAGGGGGCAGGGACGTGCGGGAGTACGACCTGGCTGCCCTGCGGGACGCGGTGGGCATCGTGCTCCAGAAGAACGTCCTCTTCTCCGGCACCGTGCGGGACAATCTGAAGTGGGGCAATTCGGAGGCCACGGACGAGGAGCTGTGGGCGGCCTGCCGGGCGGCGAAGGCCGACGAGTTCCTGGCGCGGATGCCCAAGGGGCTGGACACCGATCTGGGCCAGGGGGGCGTCAACGTCTCCGGCGGGCAGAAGCAGCGGCTGTGCATCGCCCGCACCCTGCTCAAGCACCCCAAGGTGCTCATTTTCGACGACTCCACCTCCGCCGTGGACACCGCCACCGGGGCGGCTATCCGCACCGCGCTGGCCGCCATGACCGGGGTGACCAAGCTCATCATCGCCCAGCGCATCACTTCGGTGATGCACACTGATCGGATCATCATTCTGGAGGACGGACGGGTCCACGCCGTGGGCACCCACGAGAGCCTGCTGGCCTCCGACCCGATCTACCAGGAGATCTACGCGTCCCAGATGAAAGGAGGGGATGAGGATGGCGGCCCGTCAGCTCAGTGCGAAAAAGCCTAAAAACCTGGGGTACACCCTGCGCACCCTCCTGTCCTATCTGGGGCGGCACAAGCTCCTGCTGCTGGCGGTGGCGGTGCTGGTGACGGTGAGTGCCCTGGCCAATCTGGTGGGGACGTATATGATCCGCCCGGTGGTCAATACCCTGGCCGGCGGGGACGTGGGCGGGCTGGTCTCCGGCGTGGCACTGGCGGCGGCCATCTTCGGCGCGGGGGCGGCCGCGGCCCTGGGCTATACCCAGATCATGGCCCGGGCGGCCCAGCAGGTGCTGCGGGATATCCGCCGGGACCTGTTCGCCCATCTGCAGACGCTCCCCCTGCGGTTTTTCGATACCAGCCGCCACGGCGATGTGATGAGCTATTTCACCAACGACGTGGACACCATCGCCGACGCGCTGAACAACAGCTTTGCCATGGTCATCCAGAGCTTCATCCAGGTGGTGGGGACCCTGACCATCCTCTTTATCCTCAACTGGCGGCTGAGCCTGGTGGCGGCGGTGTGCTATGTGGTCATGTTCGCCTACATCCGCTTCAGCGGCAGGCGCAGCAAGGCCTACTACACCAGGCAGCAGGCCAGCCTGGGGGATCTGGACGGCTATATCGAGGAGATGATGGCGGGCCAGAAGGTGGTGAAGGTGTTCAACCACGAGGCGGCCAGCCTGGCCGCCTTCCGGGAAAAGAACGAAGCCCTGCGCCGGGCGGGCACCGGCGCCCAGGGCTACGCCGCCACCATGGTGCCGGCGGTGGTGGCCATCTCCTATGTCAACTACGCCGTCGTGTCGGTGCTGGGCGGGATCATGGCCATCCGCGGCGACATGGACGTGGGGGCCCTGGCCAGCTACCTGGTGTTCGTCCGTCAGGCCGCCCTGCCCATCAACCAGTTCACCCAGCAGTCCAATTTCCTCCTGGCCGCCCTGGCGGGGGCCGAGCGGGTGTTCCGGGTCATGGACCTGGAAGGGGAGACCGACGAGGGGACGGTGGAGCTGGTCAACGTCAGGCAGGAGGGGGACGCCCTGGCCGCCTGCCGGGAAAAGACGGGCCGCTGGGCCTGGCGCAGGCAGGACGGGACGCTGACGCCCCTGCGGGGGGACGTGCGCTTCGAGCATGTCAGCTTCGGCTATGAGCCGGGGCAGCCCATCTTAAAGGACGTGAGCCTCTACGCCAAGCCCGGGCAGAAGATCGCCTTCGTGGGCTCCACCGGTGCGGGCAAGACCACCATCACCAATCTCATCAACCGCTTTTACGACGTGCAGGAGGGCCGGGTGACCTACGACGGCATCGACGTGCGGGACATCAGAAAGGACGACCTGCGCCGCTCCCTGGGCATCGTCCTCCAGGATACCCACCTCTTTACCGGCACCATCGCCGACAACATCCGCTTCGGCAAGCTGGACGCCACCGACGAGGAGGTGGTGCGGGCCGCCCGCATCGCCAACGCCGACTCCTTTATCCGCCGCCTGCCCCAGGGGTACGACACCCTGGTCACCGCCGACGGGGCCAACCTGTCCCAGGGCCAGCGGCAGCTGCTGGCCATCGCCCGGGCGGCGGTGGCCGACCCGCCGGTGCTCATCCTGGACGAGGCCACCTCCTCCATCGACACCCGCACCGAGGCCCTCATCGAAAAGGGCATGGACCAGCTCATGGAGGGGCGCACCGTGTTCGTCATCGCCCACCGCCTGTCCACCGTCCGCAACGCCGACGCCATCCTGGTGCTGGAGCACGGCCAGGTGGCGGAGCGGGGCAGCCACGACGAGCTGCTGGCGCAGAAAGGAGAGTACTATCAGCTCTATCACGGCATGTTCGAGCTGAGTTGAGAGGCGCCCGTCCGCGGAAAATTTCCGCTTTGTGTGACATTTTTCCCATTCCGCTTGTATATAGGGTAGAGGTGATGCACATGAAGCAGATCGACAAACTGACCCTTGCCTTTGCCCTGGCCGTCCTGGTGCTGGCAGGCTGCGCCGCCCGGCCCGCCGCCCCACCGGCCTCCGAGCCGCCGGCGGAGACGGAGACCGCCACTCTTCCGGCGGCGGAAAGCGCTGCCCCGCCGCCGGAAGAGACAGGGCCCGCAGCCCCGGAGATCCCCCTGGACGGGGCCAGCCTGACCGCCCCGGTGCCCGACTTCCTGGGCGGGGAGCAGCAGCTGCTCTACCGCCAGGCATACAGCCTGTATACCCATCTTCTGGGCTGCGAGACCGGCGGGGTAGAGTACAGCGAGCTCTATCCCCAGGAGGGGCCCGGCGAGACCGTGGAGCTCAACGGCAGGACCTACCTGGCGGCCCGGGGCCCCTTCGCCGCCTGGAAGGACTTCGCCGCCGCCGTCCGCGCGGTGTTTACCGACGCCTTCTGGAAGGCCCAGGGCATGGAGGAGATTTACGTGCGCAACGGGGAGCAGCTCTGCTTCCTGGATGCGTCCCGGGGCGGCGGCTATTATCGGGACGACAGCCGCCCTGACACCTTTACCCTGGTGGAACAGACGGAGGATGAGATCTCCTTTACCCTCACCGGTTACTACTCCCCCATGGGGGAGGGCGGGGAGGACTACACCATCGACTTCCCCATGCGCCTGGTGCGCACGGAGGCGGGCTGGCGCTTTGATGAGTTCTACCAGACCACCGTGGACGAGCTGGGCCCCGATGAGTTGGCGCGGGAGCCCGCATAGCCGGCCGGCGCGGACCGGCCCGGAACGCAAAAAGGAGCCAGAGGCAGCTGCCTCTGGCTCCTTTTCTGATCTGTGGATGGGGAAAGAAACTTACTTCAGCTCCACCTTGGCGCCGACTTCCTCGAGCTTCTTCTTGAGCTCCTCGGCCTCGTCCTTGCCCACGCCCTCCTTGATGGCCTTGGGGGCGGCCTCGACAGCGGCCTTGGCCTCGGCCAGGCCCAGGCCGGTGATCTCGCGGACGACCTTGATGACCTTGATCTTCTCGGCGCCGATGTCGGTCAGCACCACGTCGAACTCGGTCTTCTCCTCAGCGGCGGGAGCGGCGGCGCCGGGGGCGGCGGCAGCGGCAACGGCCACGGGGGCGGCGGCGGACACGCCGAACTCATCCTCGATGGCGTGGACCAGCTCGGACAGGTCCAGAACGGTCAGAGCCTTGATCTCTTCCAGAATAGCAGTAACTTTCTCGCTAGCCATGGTAAATTACCTCCAAATATGATATAGATTTCAGGTTTTGTTCGGAGGGAGAGACCCTCCGGCGGGGGCAGGGGATGCTCAGCCGGCCTTCTGGTCGGCCACGGCCTGGAGCGCGCGGGCCAGGCCGCTGATGGTGGCGTCCAGAGAGACGGCCAGACCGCGGACAGGACCCTGCATGGCGGAGAGCAGCATGGACAGCAGCACTTCCTTGCTGGGCAGCTCGGCCAGGGCCTTGATCTCGTCCACGCTGATGACCTTGCCGTCCACGAAGCCGGCCTTGATGGTGAACTTGGCGCCGTTCATCTTCTTGGCGAAGTCGCTGACCACCTTGGCGGGGGCCACGGGGTCGGTGGCGGAGACCGCCAGGGACGTGGTGCCCTCCAGGACGGAGGAGAGCTCCTCCAGACCGGCGTTCTTCACGGCGAAGCGGGTCAGGGTGTTCTTCACCACGGCGTACTCCACCCCGTTCTTGCGCATCTCGGCGCGCAGGGCGGTATCCTCAGCCACGGTGATCCCCTTGTAGTCCACCAGGACGCCGCTGGCGGCATTCTGGAGCTTTTCAGTGAGCTCGGCCACGATGGCCTGCTTCTCACTGAGGACCTTTGCGTTGGGCATTTGTGTTTCACCTCCACAGATAAGCTGGATCGGGCCTTTTCAGCGCTGGGCATGAAAAAAGCCGTCTTCGCATTCAAAGCAGGCGAAAACAGCACAAAAACACTCTTTTTATGGCTGCATTCTCGGCAGGATTTCCGGCTTGCGCCCACCTGCTGTCTTTGAACACGGCTAATAATATACCGCAGAAGCGGAAGAATGTCAAGCGCTTTTTCCGAAAAAATGCAGAAAAACCGCGGCCCCGGATGAATCCGGGGCCGCGGTTTTTTATAACCACAATGGATGCGCTTCGATTACATCAGCTTGGCCGCGTTGATCTTCACGCCGGGGCCCATGGTGGAAGCACATACGCAGGAGCGAATGTACTGGCCCTTGGCGGCGGCGGGCTTGGCCTTGACGATGGCGCCCATGAGGGCGTTGAAGTTCTCGGTGAGCTTCTCAGCGCCGAAGGAGACCTTGCCGATGGGGCAGTGGATGATGTTGGTCTTGTCCAGACGGTACTCCACCTTACCGGCCTTGATCTCGGTGACGGCCTTGGCCACGTCGGGGGTGACGGTGCCGGCCTTGGGGGAGGGCATCAGGCCCTTGGGACCCAGGACCTTACCCAGACGGCCCACCACGCCCATCATGTCGGGGCTGGCCACCACCACGTCGTAATCGAACCAGTT
>CALXEB010000003.1 GCA_944387215.1 uncultured Flavonifractor sp.
AGGTGGGGGACAACTCCCGCATCGCCTCCAACGCGGTGGTGCTCAGCGAGATCCCCCCCGACTCCACCGCCGTGGGCGTCCCCGCCCGGGTGGTGCGCATCGCCGGGGAAAAGGTGGACTTTGCCGGCCAGGTGGACCAGATCCACGTCACCGACCCGGTGCAGAAGGAGCTGCAGGCCATCAGCTCCCGCCTGGAATGGCTGGAGCAGATGCTGGATAAAGAGGCCATGAACGAGAACAGTGCAAGGAGTCAGAAGTCATGAAAACCATCTATCTCTACAATTCCGCCAGCCATAAGAAGGAAGAGTTCATCCCCAACGAGCCGGGCAGGGTGTCCATGTACACCTGCGGCCCCACGGTGTACCACTTCGCCCACATCGGCAACCTGCGCAGCTATATCATGGAGGACGCGCTGGAAAAGCTGCTGCGCTACGCCGGCTACGACGTGAAGCGGGTCATGAACATCACCGACGTGGGCCACCTGGCCTCCGACGCCGACACCGGCGAGGACAAAATGGTCAAGGGCGCCCAGCGGGAGCACAAGACCGTCATGGAGATCGCCAAATTCTACACCGACGCCTTCTTTGACGACTGCCGCAAGCTCAACATCAAGTACCCCGACGTGGTGCAGCCCGCCACGGGGATGATCGGCGAGTATATCAAGGTCATCTCCTCCCTGATGGACAAGGGCTACGCCTACTTCGCCGGCGGCAATGTGTACTTTGACACCTCCAAGCTGGCCAAGTACTACGTGTTCAACGACCACGACGAGGAGGACCTGGCCGTGGGCGTCCGGGAGGGGGTGGAGGAGGACGCCAACAAGCGCAACAAGAACGACTTCGTCCTCTGGTTCACCAAGAGCAAGTTCGAGGACCAGGCCCTGAAGTGGGACTCCCCCTGGGGGGTGGGCTACCCCGGCTGGCACATCGAGTGCTCCTGCATCTCCATGAAGTACCTGGGGGAGCACCTGGACATCCACTGCGGCGGCATCGACAACGCCTTCCCCCACCACACCAACGAGATCGCCCAGTCCGAGGCCTACCTGGGCCACCCCTGGTGCAAGTACTGGATGCATGTCCACCACCTGAACACCAGCCACGGCAAGATGAGCAAGTCCAGCGGCGAGTTCCTCACCGTCTCCCTGCTGGAGGAGAAGGGCTACGACCCGCTGGTGTACCGCTTCTTCTGCCTCCAGTCCCACTACCGCAAGGGCCTGGTGTTCTCCTGGGAGAACCTGGACAACGCCAGGGCCGCCTACGACAAGCTCATCGCCCGGGTGGCCGCCCTGGACCCGGCGGACGGCGCCGTGGATTCGGAGACCGCGGCGGCGTGGAAGGACAAGTTCGTGGAGGCGGTGGGCAACGATCTCAACACCTCCCTGGGGGTCACCGCCCTGTACGACGTGCTCAAGGCCGATCTGAACGGCGCCACCAAGCTGGCCGTGCTGGACAGCTTCGACCAGGTGCTGGGCCTGGACCTGCTGAAAAAGGCCGCCGCCCTGCGGGAACAGCAGGCCGCCCCCGCCGAGGGTGCGGAGGAGATCGAGGCCCTCATCGCCAAACGCCTGGAGGCCAAGCGCGCCAAGGACTGGGCCGCCGCCGACGCCATCCGCGACCAGCTGAAGGCCATGGGCGTGGAGATCAAGGACACCAAGGAGGGCACCACCTGGACCCGCGCCTGAGCTGCGTTGACAAGATTTTTATCGCCATGTTATAATAAAGCCCCGCCTTCTCTGAGAGGGCGGGGCTTTGCATATCAGGACCGCAAGGGGGTGGGGACGATGCAGGCGGCGCAGAACGACTTCTCCCGGGGCAGCATGGCCCGGAATATCGTGCGCATGGCGGTGCCCATGACGGCGGCCCAGCTCATCAATATCCTCTACAACGTAGTGGACCGCATGTATCTGGGCCGGCTGCCGGGCCACCTGGCCCTGACGGGGCTGGGCCTGTGCCTGCCCATCATCTCCATCCTTATGGCCTTTGCCAACCTGTGCGGCATGGGGGGCGCGCCCCTGTGCTCCATCCACCGGGGGAGGGGGGAGAACCAGGAGGCCGAGCGCATCATGGGCAATTCCTTCACCCTGCTGCTCCTCTTCGGCGCGGGGCTGACGGCGGCGTGCCTTATCTTCCGCCGGCCCATCCTCTACCTCTTCGGGGCCAGCGACGCCACCTACCCCTACGCGGAGGCCTACCTGACCGTCTACGTGCTGGGCACCGTGTTCGTCATGATCGGCCTGGGCATGAACCCCTTCATCAACGCCCAGGGCTTCAGCCGCACCGGGATGCTGACGGTGGCCCTGGGGGCGGTGGTGAATATCGTGCTGGACCCCATCTTCATCTTCGCCCTGGACATGGGGGCCCGGGGGGCCGCTCTGGCCACGGTGATCTCCCAGGGCTGCTCGGCGGTGTGGGTGCTGAAATTCCTCACGGGGGAGCGGGCCATCCTCCGCCTGCGCCTGTCCGCCCTGCGGCTGCGGGCCGGCCGGGTCAGGCGCATTTTGTCCCTGGGCGTGTCCGGCTTTGCCATGTCCATGACCAACAGCCTGGTGCAGGTGCTGTGCAACGCCACCCTGCAGGTCACCGGCGGCGACCTGTACGTGGGTGTGATGACGGTGGTCAACTCCATCCGGGAGGTGATCTCCATGCCCATCCAGGGCATCACCAACGGCTGCCAGCCGGTGCTGGGGTACAATTACGGCGCCGGGGAATACGGCCGGGTGCGGAAGGGCATCCGCTTCACCGCCCTGCTGGGGGTGGGCTACTCCCTGGCCGCCTGGGCCCTGGTGATGCTCCTGCCCGGCCCCCTCATCCGCATCTTCAACAGCGAGGCCGACCTGATCGCCGCCGGCATCCCGGCCTTCCGCATTTACTTTGCCACCTTTTTCTGCATGTCCTTCCAGTTCATCGGCCAGTCGGTGTTCGTGGGCCTGGGCCGGTCGAAGCAGGCGGTGTTCTTCTCCCTGCTGCGCAAGGCCTTTATCGTGGCCCCCCTGACCCTCCTCCTGCCCGCCCTGGGCATGGGGGTGGACGGGGTGTTCCTGGCCGAGCCCATCTCCAATGTGCTGGGCGGCCTGGCCTGCGTCCTCACCATGTACGTCACCGTCTACCGCCCCCTGGGAAAACAGGAACAGGGGTAGCAGAGACTGTCGAAAAAGTCGCGGAAGCCCTCTGTTCAGAGGGCTTCCGATTTTTTTGCCCCGGCGCTTTTCTGCCCCGCCTGCCCCCGCAGGGCCTCCGCCGCTGCCCGGCAGGTCTTGTTCGAGCGGCGGCAGAGGAAGAGGTAGGTGACGCTGGCCTCCGGATCGGTAATGGGGATGCGCTCCCTGTCCGGCGGCAGCTCCATGGTGTCCGAGGCCAGATCGGTGGTAAAGAAGAGCAGGGAGGAGGCCCGGATGAGCTCCAGAAAGTCCTGCTCATCGGTCTGGACCAGGAAGCGGGAGGCGGGCATGCTCCGGCGGCACAGCCCGGTCCAGAAGCCGATCTCCGCCCGCAGCAGGAAATTGAAGCCGTTGAGCTCGGCAAAGGTTAGGCTGTTCCGCCCGGCCAGGGGATGATCGGAGCGCACGCACACCGACAGGGACTCCCGCAGAAAGGGCAGGCAGAGCAGGCCCTCCCCTTCCGCCGGCCAGGGCAGCACGCCGATATCGCAGGCCCCGCCGGCCACCCGGGCGGGGATGTCCGCCGGCTCCGCCAGGGAGGAAGAGATGGTCCTGTCCGGCATGTGGCGGGAGAGCAGGGGCAGGAGGGACCACAGCGGGGCGGGGGCGCAGGACTCCACGGCCACGGTGTGCAGCCGGGCGTGGAAGGCGCGCACCTGGGCCTCCGCCCCCCGGGCGGCGGCCAGCACCGTCCGGGCCTGGGCCACCGCCTGGAGCCCGGTCTCGTTGAGCTCCAGCCTGTTTTTCCCCCGGCGGAACAGGGGCACGCCGAAGTCCTCCTCCACCCGCTTCATGGTGCGGGTGAGGGTGGGCTGGGAGATGTGCAGCGCCTCGGCGGCCCCGGTGAGGGTGCCGCAATCGGCAAAGGCGGTCAGCTGCTCCAGATCGTTTAAATCCAGCACGGAACGCCCTCCTTGCTATTCAAAATCTGAATGGTACGCTTCCGTATTGATATTGTACATTTTTTCTCCGCTGCTGTAAACTGTGATCATCAAAAAACAGGAGGAGACCGCTATGGAGTACGTCACACTGAATAACGCAGTCAAAATGCCCGTCCTGGGCTACGGCGTGTATCAGACCCCGCCGGAGGAGACCGAGCGCTGCGTCCGCCAGGCCATCGACGTCGGCTATCGGGCCATCGACACCGCCCAGGCCTACGGCAACGAGGAGGGGGTGGGCCGGGCCCTGGCGGCCAGCGGCCTGCCCCGGGAGGACTTCTTCATCACCACTAAAATCTGGATCAGCAACGCCGGCTATGAGAGGGCCAAAGCCTCTATTGACGAGTCCCTGAAAAAGCTGGGCACCGGCTATGTGGACCTGCTGCTCATCCACCAGCCCTTCGGGGACTACTACGGCAGCTACCGGGCCATGGAGGAGGCCTGTGACGCCGGGAAGGTTCGGGCCATCGGCGTGTCCAACTTCTACCCCGACCGCTACCTGGACCTGGACCACTTCGCCCGCATCAAGCCGGCGGTGAACCAGGTGGAGACCCACGTGTTCCAGCAGCAGAAGGCGGCCCGCGAATATATGAAGAAGCACGGCTGCCAGATCATGTCCTGGGGCCCCTTCGCCGAGGGGAAGAACGACTACTTCCGCAACCCCGTGCTGCTGGAGGTGGGGGCCAGGTGCGGCAAGACGGCCGCCCAGACGGCCCTGCGCTTCCTCATCCAGAGCGGCGTGGCGGTGATACCCAAGTCCACCCACAAAGAGCGCATGGAGGAGAACTTCAACGTGCTGGACTTCACCCTCTCCCCGGAGGACATGGCGGCCATCCAGGCCCTGGACACGGGGGAGAGCCTGTTCTTCTCCCACTACGACCCCCAGACCGTGGAGTGGTTCATGTCCCTGGTATAAACAAAAACCAGTCTCCGGACCGGGCGGCCTTTGGCCGCCCGGTTTTTCTTGCCGGGACGGGGGAAAGCTGGTATACTATAACATGAATCAGTACGCCCGGGCGCGCCCGGAGGCAGGAGGCTCCCCATGAAGCTCATGGTCATCGACGGCAATTCCCTCATCAACCGCGCCTTTTACGGCATCCGGCTGCTCACCACCAGGGACGGCACCCCCACCAACGCCGTCTACGGCTTTGTGAACATCCTGCTCAAGCTGCTGGGGGAGGAGGCGCCGGAGGCCCTGTGCGTCACCTTTGACCGCAAGGCCCCCACCTTCCGCCACCTGGCCTACGAGGGCTACAAGGCCCAGCGCAAGGGCATGCCCGACGAGCTGGCCGCCCAGCTGCCCATCCTCAAGGATGTGCTGGACGCCATGAACATCCCCCGCTACGAGCTGGACGGCTGGGAGGCCGACGACCTCATCGGCACCATCTCCGTGAAGGACGCGGCGGCGGGGTGGGAGACCGTCATCGTCACCGGCGACAAGGACTCCCTCCAGCTCATTACGGAGTCCACCCGGGTCAAGCTGGTGTCCACCCGCATGGGCCAGACCGCCGAGAAGGACATGACCCCCGAGACCTTCCGGGCGGAGTACGGCTTCGACCCCATCCACATCATCGACCTGAAGGCCCTCATGGGGGACGCCAGCGACAACATCCCCGGCGTCAGGGGCATCGGGGAAAAGACCGCCCTGGACCTGGTCCGCCGCTGCGGCAGCGTGGAGGCCATCTATGCCGACCTGGAGCACGTGGAGGTCAAGCCGGCGGTGCGGAGCAAGCTGGCCGAAGGGGAGGAGCAGGCCAGGATGTCCTACGACCTGGCCACCATCCGCACCGACGCCCCCATCGACTTCACCCCCGGGGCCAATGTGCGGAAGGAGCCCAACGGCCCCGCCCTGTACGAGCTGTTTTTGAAGCTGGAGTTCAACAAGCTCATCGACAAGCTGGGCCTGAAGGCCCCCCAGGGGGAGGCCCCGGTGGGGGAGGAGACGTTTTCCGGCACCTGCACCAGCGAGGAGGTGGCCGACCGGGCCCGGGCGGAGGAGCTGCTGGAGATCTGGCGGGGGCAGGAGAGCGTGGACGTGCTGGTCCTGCCCGATCTCAGCGTGACAGCGGTCTCCTGGTGGGAGGGGGAGGACCTGGCCCGCGCCGCCGTGCTTCGGGCCGGCGCGCTGGAGGGTTACCACGACGTGCTGAAGGCCCTGATGGCCCCCGACATCAGGAAGAATACCCACGATGTGAAAAGCCTGCTGTCCGCCCTGCTGGCCGAGGGGATCGAGGGGGGCGGCTTCGTGTTCGACACCGCCCTGGCCGCCTATCTCCTGGCCCCCACCGACGGCAGCTACGAGCTGGAAAAGCTGGGCATGACCTGGCTCAACCACGAGTTCCCCAAGGCGAAAAAGACCTACCTCGCCCCCGACGCCTTCACCCCCCTGGCCGACCAGGGAGAGGTGCTGGGCGCCCTGCTGAGCCACACCGCCCTCATCGGGGCCCTGAAGCAGGCCATGGCCCCCCGGCTGGAGGAGCTGGGGATGCACGAGCTGTACTACGGCGTCGAGCTGCCCCTGTGCCCTGTGCTGGCCGGGATGGAGGGGGCCGGGATGCTGGTGGACCGGCAGGCCCTGGCCGCCTTCGGGGAGATGCTGGACGGCCGCATCCAGGCCGACGAGGCCATCATCTACGAGCTGGCGGGGGAGCAGTTCAACATCAACTCCACCCAGCAGTTCGGCCGCATCCTCTTTGAAAAGCTGGGCCTGCCCCCGGTGAAAAAGACCAAGACGGGCTACTCCACCAGCGCCGAGGTGCTGGAGAAGCTGCGGGGCAGGCACCCCATCGTGGAGGCGGTGCTGGACTACCGGCAGCTGGCCAAGCTGAAGAGCACCTACGTGGACGGCCTGATGAAGGTCATCGCCGCCGACGGGCGCATCCACACCTGCTTTCAGAACACCGTCACCGCCACCGGGCGCCTGAGCTCCACCGAGCCCAACCTGCAGAACATCCCCGTGCGCACCGAGCTGGGGGCCGAGCTGCGGAAGATGTTCGTGGCCGGCCCGGGCATGGTGCTGGTGGACGCGGACTACTCCCAGATCGAGCTGCGGCTGCTGGCCCACATCGCCGGGGACGAGCACATGATCGCCGCCTTCCGCTCCGGGGAGGATATCCACACCGTCACCGCCTCTCAGGTGTTCGGCGTGCCCCCCGAGGCCGTCACCCACGAGATGCGCCGCCGGGCCAAGGCGGTGAACTTCGGCATCGTCTACGGCATTTCCGACTTCTCTCTGTCCCAGGACATCGGGGTCACCCGGGCGGAGGCCAAGGAGTATATGGAGAAGTATTTCGAGAAATACTCCGGCGTCCGGGCCTATATGGACTCGGTGGTGGAGAGGGCCAAGGCCGACGGCTATGTGTCCACCCTCTTCGGCCGCCGCCGGTGGCTGCCCGAGCTGAAAAGCTCCAACTTCAATCTGCGCTCCTTCGGCGAGCGGGTGGCCCTCAACATGCCCATCCAGGGCACCGCCGCCGACCTCATCAAGCTGGCCATGATCCACGTCTCAGCGGCTTTGAAGGAACAGGGCCTGGAGGCCCGGCTGGTGCTCCAGGTCCACGACGAGCTCATCGTGGAGTGCCCCGAGGGGGAGGCGGAGGCCGTGAAGGCCCTGCTCACCGACAAGATGGAGCACGTGGCCGAGCTGGCCGTCCCCCTCACCGCCGAGGCCCACGCCGGCCGCACCTGGGCCCAGGCCAAGGGCTGAAACGCGGGCGCTTCGGGGCGGGGAAGGGTCTTTGCCGCCTGTGCTGCGCCGATATTTTGGAAAGGAGCTTCTGTCATGGAATTGCGCCGCATCCCCACCAGCCGGTGGGAGCCCTGGTATCAAAACGAGCTGTGCGAGGCCTTCCCGCCCAACGAGCGCAAGCCCCTGGCCACCATGCTGTCCCTGGCGGCGGAGGGGCGGTATGAGCTGCTGGGCCTGTTTGACGGGGAGGTTCTGCTGGGGTATGCCACGCTGTGGAGCGACCCGGAGTGGCCCGGCTATGTGATGCTGGACTACCTGGGGGTCACCGCCGCCCGGCGCAGCGGGGGCCTGGGGGGACAGATCCTGGCCGAGCTGGCCCGCCGGGAGGCGGGACGGCGCACCGTCATCGTGGAGGCCGACGGGCCGGACGGCGGGCCGGAGGCGGAGCGCCCCCTCCGCCTGCGGCGGCTGGCCTTTTACCGGCGCAACGGCTGCACCCCGGTGTACCCCACCTTCGCCTGCGGCAACCGCTGCCAGGCCTTTGTGCTGGGTCCTGTGCCGGAGGACAGGGAGGCCCTCAAGGCTGCCCACCGGGCCATCTACGGCGCCGGCCGGCCCGACGTGGTCATCGACCCGCCCCCCGGGGCCGAGCCCGCCCAGCCCTTCTGGATGGCGGAGGGATACCATGGCTGAATTCCTCCTGCGGCCCCTGACCCGGGCCGACCTGCCCGCGGCGGCGGAGCTGGAGCGGGCCTGCTTCTCCCACCCCTGGACGCAGGGGCAGCTGGCCGCCGACCTGGAAAACGACCTGCTCACCCTCCTGGGGGCCTGTTCCCCCGGGGGTTCCCTGCTGGGCTGGGCCGAGGTGCGCGCCATTCTGGACGAGGGCACCCTGGAGCGCATCGCCGTGGCCCCCCAATACCGCCGGCAGGGGGTGGCGGAGGCCCTGCTGCGCCGCCTGATGGAGGACGGAAAAGACCGGCTGGCCTTCCTCACCCTGGAGGTGCGCGCCGGCAACGCCCCGGCCATCGGCCTGTATGAAAAGCTGGGCTTCCAGGCGGTGGGCCGGCGGAAGAACTATTACCGGGAGGAGGGGGAGGACGCCCTGCTGATGACGGCGTACCTGCACCCTCCGGCTGAATGACCATGAAAGCGACAAAGGGGAGAATACCCATGAACATCCTGGCCTTTGAATCCTCCTGCGACGAGACCGCCGCCGCCGTGGTGCGGGACGGCCGCACCGTCCTGTCCGACGTGGTGGCCTCCCAGGCGGACATGCACGCCATCTACGGCGGCGTGGTGCCCGAGATCGCCTCCCGCAAGCATATCGAGGCCGTCGCCGGCCTGGCGGACGCCGCCCTGGAGCGGGCGGGGCTGGGCCGGGGGGAGGTGGACGCCGTGGCGGTGACCTATGCCCCCGGCCTCATCGGCGCCCTGCTGGTGGGGGTCAACTTCGCCAAGGCGGCGGCCTATGCCCTGAACGTGCCCCTGATCCCCGTCCACCACGTCCGGGGCCACATCGCCGCCAACTACATCACCCACCCGGACCTGGAGCCCCCCTTCGTCTGCCTGTGCATCTCCGGGGGCACCACCGCCATCGTGGATGTGCGCACCTACACCGATATGGCGGTGCTGGGCGCCACCCGGGACGACGCGGCGGGGGAGTGCTTTGACAAGGTGGCCCGGGTGCTGGGCATCGGCTACCCCGGCGGCGCGCCTATGGACAAGCTGGCCCGGGGCGGGGACGACGGCCGCTATGGATTGCCCCGGGCCCATGTGGAGGGCGCGCCGCTGGACATGTCCTTCTCGGGGCTGAAAACGGCGGTGCTCAACCTGGTCCACAACGCCGGCCAGAAGGGGGAGGCGCTGGACCTGCCCGGCCTGGCGGCCTCTTTCGCCGCCGCCGTCAGCGACACCCTGGTGCCCCGCACCATGGAGGCGGCCAGGCTGCTGGGCTACGGCAAGGTGGCGGTGGCCGGCGGCGTGGCGGCCAACTCCCGCATTCGGGCCGACCTGGAGCGTGCCTGCGCCGCCTCGGGGGACGGGCTCTACCTGCCCGCCCTCTCCCTGTGCGGGGACAACGGGGCCATGATCGGCTGCCAGGCCTACTACGAGTACCTGGCCGGCCGCCGGGGCGGGCTGGACCTGAACGCATGGGCCACCCGGGATATCGCCGCCGGCTGAGCCCGCCGTGAAGGAGCCGCACGCAGAAGATGCAGAAAAACACGGCGAAAAGATTATGTAAATCCTGAGTCGGGCGGGGAACGGGCGGATGCTGAGAACGGGCTGTGGAAAACTGCGTGGAAAAGTGGAAAAATTCCCGAGGTATCCGGGCGGATGCCTGTGGATAACCCGGTGGATGATGTGAATAACGCATTGTAGATTGTGTTATTTGCCTGCGTTATGTAAATTTTCCGAAAAGAGTTGGATGGATAAAAAGCACACAGAACCGGGAAAAAGGGGGAGGAACGGGAACCTTTTTCCCCCGTCTTTTTGACGGACCGGCAGCTTTGGCCGCCTGAGCCGTGCAATCCCTCCGCCATTCGGCGTGAAAAATACGCCCCGTATTCAGTAAAAAAATATCTGAGAGAAGTATTGACAAGTTCCCGCTTTTTGCGTATAATAACACCTGCGCTGTGAAGCGCCGGCGACACAGCGGGATTGTGTAAGGGTAGCACAGCAGACTCTGACTCTGTATGTGAGGGTTCGAATCCTTCTCCCGCTGCCAGAAAATGACCACACCGAAGGGTGTGGTCATTTTTTTGTTCGGGTGTCCCGCCCGGAGAGGGGAGGGACGTTACTGCCGGCTGCGGAAGGCCTTTGCCGCGGCGATGAACGCCCGGAAGAGAGGGTGGGCCCTGTTGGGGCGGGACTTGAACTCCGGGTGGAATTGCACGGCCACGAACCAGGGGTGCCCGGGCAGCTCCACCATCTCCACCAGCCGGCCGTCGGGGGAGAGGCCGGAGAGGACCAGCCCCTTTTCGGTGAGCAGGCCGCGGAAGTCGTTGTTGAACTCATAGCGGTGCCGGTGCCGCTCGGAGATGTCCTGTCTGCCGTAGGCCTGGAAGGCCCGGGTGTCCGGCCCTGTGATGCGGCAGGGATAGGCCCCCAGGCGCATGGTGCCGCCCTTGCCGGCCACGTCCCGCTGCTCGGGCATCAGGTCGATGACCGGGTGGGGGGTGTCGGCCAGTTCGCTGGAGTGGGCGTCCGCCAGGCCGGCGGTGTGGCGGGCGAATTCCACCACCGCCATCTGCATTCCCAGACAGATGCCGAAATAGGGGACCTGCTTCTCCCTGGCCCAGCGGATGGCGGAGATCATCCCCTCCACCCCCCGGCTGCCGAAGCCGCCGGGCACCAGGACACCGTCGCACCCGTCCAGAAGCTGGGGGGCGTTTTCATCGGTCAGCCGCTCGGAGTCCACCCAGCGGATGTCCACCCCCACGCCGTTTTCGATGCCGCCGTGGGTCAGCGCCTCGGCCACGGAGAGGTAGGCGTCGTGGAGGGCCACATACTTGCCAACCAGGGCGATCTCCACCCGGCCCTGAGGGCGCTTTGCCCGCTCCACCATGGTCCGCCAATCTTCCAGGTCGGGCTCCGGCGCCGGCAGAGACAGCGCCCCGCACACCGCCCGGGCCAGCCCCGCCTGCTCCAGCAGCAGGGGGACCTCGTAGAGGACGGGGGCGGTCTCGTTGGAGATGACCCGCTCCGGCGGGACGTTGCAGAACAGGGCGATCTTGTCCCGCAACTCCCGGGGGACGGGGCCGTCGCAGCGGCAGAGGATCACGTCGGGCTGGATGCCCAGGCCCAGCAGCTCCTTCACGGAGTGCTGGGTGGGCTTGCTCTTGAGCTCCCCGGTGCCGGGGATGGAGACCACCAGGGAGACGTGGAGGTAGAGCACGTTCTGCCGTCCCGCCTCCGCCGCCACCTGGCGGATGGCCTCCAGAAAGGGCTGGGACTCGATATCGCCCACCGTGCCGCCGATCTCAGTGATGACCACGTCCACGCCCGGGCGGCGGCCCACCCGGTAGATGCGCTCTTTGATCTCGCCGGTGATATGGGGGATGACCTGCACCGTGCCCCCAAGGAAGGCGCCCTGCCGCTCCCGGCTGAGCACCGACCAGTAGACCTTGCCCGAGGTGACGGAGGAGTCCACCGTCAGATCCTCGTCGGTGAAGCGCTCATAGTGCCCCAGGTCCAGGTCGGTCTCCGCCCCGTCCTCCGTGACGAACACCTCCCCGTGCTGGTAGGGGTTCATGGTGCCCGGGTCCAGGTTGAGGTAGGGGTCGAATTTCTGAAGGGCCACCCCCAGCCCCCGGGCCTTCAGCAGCCGCCCCAGGGAGGCCGCCGCGATCCCCTTTCCCAGGCCGGATACCACGCCCCCGGTCACAAATATGTACTTTGCCATGCTGCATCCCCCGTTTCCATTGTGTGTGCCGCCGGCTCAGAAGCCGCTGGCGCCGTAGTTTTTCAGGACCCGGGCGGAGGGGTCGTCCACGTCGCAGCCCTCCCACGCCCGGTTGGGCATCCAGAAATCGCGGATCATCCGGGCCTGGCCCGGGTAGTAGCGCTCGAACAGGTCGCGGTAGAGCAGGCTCTCCCGGGTGAAGGGCGGCCGGTAGCGGTAGCGGGCGCAGCCCTTCCAGAAGGCGGCGTCGCTGTACTGTTCTCCGGCGTACTCTTTCAAGTCGTCCACCATGGAGTGGCCCACGGCGTCGGAAAAGGCGGCCTTCTCCCGCCAGAGGATGTCCTCCGGCAGAAGTGCGTCCTTTTCAAAGGCCCGGCGCAGGAGATACTTGCCCTTGCCGTAGGTGTTGACCTTAAGCGCCGGATCCACCGACATGACGTACTCCACAAAGTCCAGATCCCCGAAGGGCACCCGGGCCTCCATGGAGTGGACGCTGATGCAGCGGTCGGCCCGGAGCACGTCGTACATGTGCAGCTCCTCCACCCGCTTTTCCGCCTCGGCCTGGAAGGCGGCGGGGGAGGGGGCAAAGTCGGTGTACTTATAGCCGAACAGCTCGTCGGAGATCTCCCCGGTGAGCAGCACCCGGATATCGGTGCGCGCGCGGATGGCCTTGCAGCACAGGTACATGCCCATGCTGGCCCGGACGGTGGTGATGTCCCAGGTGCCCAGGGCGGCCGCCACCTCCGGCAGCGCGCCGATCACGTCGTCCCGGCTGATGATGACCTCGGTGTGGTCCGCGCCGATGAAGTCCGCGGCCTGCCGGGCGTATTTCAGGTCGATGGCGTCCACGTCCATGCCGATGGCAAAGGTGCGGATGGGCCGTTTCAGCAGGCGGGCGGCGATGGCGCACACCAGGCTGGAGTCCAGCCCGCCGGAGAGGAGAAAGCCCAGGGGGGCGTCGGCGTCCAGCCGCTTTTCCACGGCGGCGATGAGCTTATCGTGGATGTTCCGGCAGACGGTCTCCACATCGTCGGAGCGGTACGCCCTGGGATGGGCGGGGTCAGCGTAGCGCACGAACCGCCCGCGGCTGTAATAGTGCCCGGGCGGGAAGGGGAGGATCTCCCCGCACAGCCCCACCAGCTGCTTGGCCTCGCTGGCGAAGATCAGCCCGCCGTCGGCGCCCCGGCCGTAGAACAGGGGGCGGATGCCGATGGGGTCCCGGGCGGCGATGTACTCGTCCGCCTGCCCGTCGTAGAGGATGAGGGCAAACTCCGCGTCCAGCCGGGCGAACATATCCAGCCCGTACTCCCGGTACATGGGCAGCAGGATCTCGCAGTCGCTGCCGCTGCGGAAGGTATAGCCCCGCGCCTCCAGCTCCGCCCGCTGCTTGCGCCAGCCGTAAAGCTCCCCGTTGCAGACCACTCTGTCCGCCCCCAGGGCGAAGGGCTGCATCCCCCGCTCATCCAGCCCCATGATGGACAGGCGGCGGAAGCCCAGCCAGCCGGAGGGCGTCTCCTCCGTCCGGGCCAGGTCGGGGCCCCGGGTACAGGCCCGGTCCAGGCAGGCCAGGACCTGCTCCCGGGAAACGCTCTTGCTGGTAAAACCGACGATGACACACATAAAAAGCACCTCCAAAAAACGTGCGCAGCTCTTCTCCTGATGTTAGGACGAATGCTGCGCTCCGCGGTGCCACCTAATTTGCCGCTTTTCTGCGGCCTCTCTTCAGCTCTGACAAGCTGGCGCGATGTAACGGTCGCGGCCCGTTCCCCCTACTGGCCGGCGGCGTTCGGGTTCCCGCTCCGAAGGGTTTTTCCCGCGCGCTCCTGTACGGGGCTCTCACCTGCCCCCGCTCTCTGTGACCGAGTTTGCGCGGTACTCCTCTTCATCATGGCGTTTGACGGTATCTTCCTGCAAAAACAGGCAAGGGCGCTGTGGCCGATGCCACAGCGCCCTTGCTGTTGTGGGTATTATAGCGGCCCCGGCGCCGTCTGTCAAGAGGGAAATTCACAGCCCGCGGTTCTGGGGGATGTCGGGCAGGGAGTCGAAGCCCTTCTGCAGATCGGCGTCGGTGGGGACGTAGTCGGTCATGCGCCCGCTGAGATAGCTCTCGTAGGCGGTCATGTCGAAGAAGCCGGTGCCCGTGAGGCCGAAGAGGATCACCTTCTCCTCCCCGGTCTCCTTACACCTCAGGGCCTCGTCCATGGCCCCGCGGATGGCGTGGGCGGACTCGGGGGCGGGGAGGATGGTCTCGTGCTTGGCGAAGAACACCGCCGCCTCGAACACCCTGGACTGCTCGTAGCTCACCGCCTCCATATACCCGTCGTGGTACAGCTTGGAGAGGATGGGGCTCATGCCGTGGTAGCGCAGGCCGCCGGCGTGGTTGGGGGCGGGGACGAAGCCGCTGCCCAGGGTGTACATCCGGGCCAGGGGGGTGACCCTGCCGGTGTCGCAGAAGTCGTAGGCGTACCTGCCCCGGGTGAGGGAGGGGCAGGAGGCGGGCTCCACCGCCACGATGCGGGGGGCCTTCACCCCCCGGAGCTTATCCGCCATGAAGGGGGCGATGAGCCCGCCCAGGTTGGACCCGCCGCCGGCGCAGCCCACCACGATGTCGGGGTATTCCCCCAGCTGCTCCAGAGCCAGCTTGCTCTCCAGGCCGATGATGGACTGGTGCAGCAGCACCTGGTTGAGCACGCTGCCCAGCACGTACCGCTTGCCGCCCTGGCTGGCCGCCGCGGCCTCCACCGCCTCGGAGATGGCGCAGCCCAGGGAGCCGGTGGTGTTAGGGTCCTCCGCCAGGATCTTCCGCCCGGCCTCGGTGGTCATGGAGGGGGAGGGGGTCACGCCGGCGCCGAACACGTTCATCATGGCCTTGCGGAAGGGCTTCTGCTCGTAGGAGCACTTGACCATGTACACCTGGCAGCTCAGATCGAAGTAGGCGCAGGCCACGCTGAGGGCGGTGCCCCACTGGCCGGCCCCGGTCTCGGTGGTGACGCCGGCCAGGCCCTGCTGCTTGGCGTAATACGCCTGGGGCACGGCGGAGTTGAGCTTGTGGGAGCCGGAGGTGTTGTTGCCCTCGTATTTAAAGTAGATGCGGGCGGGGGTGCCCAGGGCGCGCTCCAGGTCGTAGGCCCGGATCAGGGGGGCGGGGCGGTACATCTTGTAGATCTCCAGCACGGGCTCCGGGATGTCGGTGAACTCGTGCTCGGCGTCCAGCTCCTGCCGGGCCAGCTCCTCACAGAAGATGGGGGCCAGGTCGGCCTCGGTCACCGGCTGGAGGGTGTCGGGCCGAAGCATGGGGTCGGGCTGCTCGGGCATGGCCGCGCGCAGGTTGAACCACCGCTGGGGCATCTGGTCTTCGGTGAGGATGACTTTGTGGGGGGTCTTTTTCATGTCGCACACTCCTTTTTCTCGGCGTTGGATTGGGGAGGAGGGCATGATTTTATGGCCGTGCCGCTTTCAGCGGTACCTGGCCGTTTTATGCTGTGCTTTTTGCGCAGCAAAAAGGCCCTCGTCCCATCTTCTTGCTCTGGGACAAAGGCCGTAACCTCTGCGGTGCCACCCGGATTGACGTATGCCGGACATACGCCCACTCGCTTTCGCATGCCAGCCAGCATACGCTCCCCTGATAACGGGCGGAGTCCCCGTCGCGCTACTGGGCCAAAGGCCGTTCGCTGTGCCCTCGGAAGTCCATTCGCCCGGCCGCTGCCTGCCGCGCTCCCACCTGCCGCGGCTCTCTGTAAGGCACCGTATCCGAACTACTCGTCTTCTTCATTGGTTTACCTGTTTAGTTTGGTACAGTATACCCGAAGGGGCACGCCCTGTCAAGCCCCTTTTTTCAAAATTTCAGCGCGGGACGGTCGGAAGCGTTGAAAGCGCAGGGCATGAAAGTTATATTTATATTTCTTGCACAAAGAGGGGCGCTCTTCTGCGGGGACACCTTGGAGACGAAACCAAAATGAGCAGAACTTGCAAGAAAATGATTGACAAAGCCCGGATATATGGGTATACTTCAACCATAGTTTAGGACAAAGGTGTTCCGAACCAGTGGGTCGGCTTGCCTTTGTCCTTCTTCTATTTGAAAGAATGAAGGGAGTGTCTTGCAATGTCGTACAGCAAGGAAGACATCATCCGCATGGTCAGGGAGGAGGACGTGGAGTTTATCCGCCTCCAGTTCACCGACATTTTCGGCCAGCTTAAGAACGTGGCCATCACCGCGTCCCAGATCGAAAAAGCGGTAAATAACCAGATCATGTTCGACGGCTCCTCCATCGAGGGCTTCGTGCGCATCGACGAGTCAGACCAGTACCTCTACCCTGACCTGGACTCCTTTGCCATCTTCCCCTGGCGGCCCAGCCACGGCAAGGTGGCCCGCCTGATCTGCGACGTACACGACCCGGACGGCGCCCCCTTCGTGGGAGACCCCCGCAATGTGCTCAAGCGGGCCCTGAAAAAGGCGGAGGACATGGGCTATGACGCCTTCAACGTGGGCCCTGAGGCGGAGTTTTTCCTCTTCCAGACCGATGACGACGGCAAGCCCACCACCAGGACCAACGACGAGGCGGGCTACTTCGACCTGGGTCCTCTGGACCATGGGGAGGGGACCCGGCGGGAGATCTGCATGGCCCTGGAGCAGATGGGCTTTGAGATCGAGGCCAGCCACCATGAAGTAGCTCAGGGCCAGCATGAGATCGACTTCAAATACGCCGACGCCCTGCGCACCGCCGACAATATCATGACCTTCAAGCTGGCCGTCAAGACCCTGGCTCAGAAAAACGGCCTGCACGCCACCTTCATGCCCAAGCCCATCTTCGGCATCAACGGCTCGGGCATGCACACCAACATGTCTCTGTTCCGGGACGGGAAGAACGTGTTCTGCGATCCGAAGGACCCCCGGGGCCTGTCCAAGGAGGCCTACAGCTTCATTGCCGGCCTGCTGGCCCATGTGAAGGGCATGGCGGCGGTGACCAACCCCCTGGTGAACTCCTACAAGCGCCTGGTGCCGGGGTACGAGGCCCCCTGTTACCTGGCCTGGTCGGCCTCCAACCGCTCCGCCCTCATCCGCATCCCCGCGGCCCGGGGGCAGTCCACCCGGGTGGAGCTGCGCTCTCCCGACCCGTCCTGCAACCCCTACCTGGAGCTGGCGGTCTGCCTGGCCGCAGGGCTGGACGGCATCGAGAAGGGCATGACCCCGCCGCCGGAGGTCACCGAGAACATCTTTGCCATGGACGCGCAGACCCGGAAGGCCCACGGCATCGACAGCCTGCCCGGCTCCCTGGAGGAGGCCATCCAGGCGCTGGAGGCCGACCCGCTGGTGCTGGACACCCTGGGGGAGCACGTGGTGGCCAACTACCTGGCCGGCAAGCGCCGGGAGTGGGAGGAGTACCGCACCCGCGTCAGTTCCTGGGAGCGGGAGAAGTACATCATCAACTATTGAGCGCCGCCGCCCGGCATGGGAGTGAGCGCATATGGAAAAGATCATCGTAGCATTTGAAAACGAAAGGACCGCCCAGCGGGTGAAGGAGCTGCTGGAGGCCTGCGGCGCGGCGTCCTGCCTGGTGTGCCGCACCGCCGACCAGGTTCGGCGGACCATCCACAAGCTCCGCATACCGGCGGTGGTGTGCGGCTGGAAGCTGGGAGATCAGACTGCGGAGATGCTCTTCGACGATCTGCCCGCCTCCTGCGCCATGCTGGTGCTGGCCCCCAAGAACCGGCTGGAGCTGATGGGCAACGACGACATCTTCCGCCTGTGCGCCCCGGCCTCCAGAGGGGATCTGGCGGCCTCGGTGCGGATGCTGCTGCAGATCGGCCGCCGGCTGGAGCGGTATGGGCGGCCCGGCCGCAGCGGGGAGGAGCAGGAGCTCATCGACCAGGCCAAGGCCCTGCTGATAGAGCGCCGCGGCATGACGGAAGAGCAGGCCCACTACTATCTCCAGAAAAAAAGCATGGACAGCGGGGCAAAATTGGTTCAGACGGCCCGGCTGATCCTGGACGGCGGAGAGCTGGAATAAGGACGGGAGACAAGGCGGTCTCGCGGCGGCAGTCGGGAGCGCGGCTGCCGCCGTTCTGCCTGGAAAGGGGAAGAAGCCATGACAGCACGGGAACAGGGGCTCTATCGCCCGGAATTTGAACATGACGCCTGCGGCATCGGCGCTGTGGTGGACATACAGGGCCGGGCCAGTCATCAGACGGTGGACGACGCGCTGAAGATCGTGGAAAAGCTGGAACATCGGGCGGGGAAGGACGCCGAGGGCAAGACCGGCGACGGCGTGGGTATCCTCCTGCAGATCTCCCACGCCTTTTTCTCCAAGGCGGCGGCGGAGGCGGGGATCGCCCTGCCCGGCGCGCGCGCCTACGGCGTGGGCATGTTCTTCTTCCCTCAGAGCGCCCTCCAGCGCCGTCAGGCGCAAAAGCGCTTCGAGATCGTGGCGGAGAAGGAGGGCATGGCCTTTCTGGGCTGGCGGCAGGTGCCGGTGTGCCCGGAGATCCTGGGCCAGCGGGCCCGGGACAGGATGCCCTGCATCTTCCAGGCCTTTGTGGCCAAGCCTGAGGGGACGGAGCCCGGGCTGGATTTCGACCGCAGGCTCTATGTGGCCCGGCGGGTGTTCGAGCAGTCCGGCGGCGACACCTATGTGGTCTCCCTGTCCAGCCGAACCATCGTTTACAAGGGCATGTTCCTGGTCCGCCAGCTCCGGGCCTTCTACCCCGACCTGCAAAGCGGGGATTACCAGTCCGCCCTGGCCATCGTCCACTCCCGCTTCTCCACCAACACCGACCCCTCCTGGGAGCGGGCCCACCCCAACCGCCTCATGGCCCACAACGGGGAGATCAATACCATCCGGGGCAACGCCGACCGCATGCTGGCCCGGGAGGAGACCATGTTCTCCCCTCTGCTGGCGGGAGATATGGACAAGGTGCTCCCGGTGGTGAACGCCGCCGGCTCCGACTCGGCCATGCTGGACAACACCCTGGAGTTCCTTATGATGGCGGGGATGGATCTGCCCCTGGCGGTCATGGCCTGTATCCCGGAGCCCTGGCGCAACGACAGGTCCATCTCCCGGGCCCGCCGGGACCTCTATCACTACTACTCCACCCTGATGGAGCCCTGGGACGGCCCTGCGGCCATCCTCTTCTCCGACGGAGACGTGGTGGGGGCGGTGCTGGACCGCAACGGCCTGCGCCCGGCCCGCTACTATCTCACCGACGACGGCCGGCTCATCCTCGCCTCGGAGGTGGGGGTTCTGGATATCGACCCGGCCCATATCGTGGAGCGCTCCCGCCTGCGGCCGGGGCGGATGCTGCTGGTGGACCTGAAGCAGGGCCGCGTCATTGGGGACGACGAGCTCAAGGAGGGCTACGCCGCCCGGCAGCCGTACGGCGAGTGGCTGGACCAGGGCCTGGTGCGCCTGCGGGAGCTGCCCATTCCCAACAAGCGGGTGGAGCGGCACGGCAGGCAGGAGCTGCGCCGCCTGCAGAAGGCCTTCGGCTACACCTATGAGGACGTGCGGGACACCATCCTCCCCATGGCCGCCACCGGGGCCGAGCCCACCGCCGCCATGGGGGTGGACATCCCGCTGGCGGTGCTGGACGATAAGGACCGGCCCCTGTCCCACTATTTCAAGCAGCTCTTCGCCCAGGTGACCAACCCGCCCATCGACGCCATTCGGGAGGAGATCGTCACCGACACCGCCGTCTATGTGGCCGACGACGGGAACCTGCTCCAGGAGCGGCCGGAGAACTGCCGGGTGCTGGAGATCCGAAACCCCATCCTCACCTCCACCGACCTGATGAAGATCCGCGCCATGGATGCCCCGGGCTTCCGCACGGCCACCGTGTCCATCCTGTATTACAAGAACACCCCGCTGGACCGGGCCCTGGACCGGCTGGCGGTGGCGGTGGACCGCGCATATCGGGAGGGGGCCAACATCATCATCCTCTCCGACCGGGGGGTGGACGAGAACCACGTGGCCATTCCGTCCCTGCTGGCGGTGTCCGCCATGGAGCAGCACCTCATCCGCACCAAGAAGCGCACGGCGGTGTCCATCCTGCTGGAGTCCGCCGAGCCCCGGGACGTGCACCACTTCGCCGCCCTGCTGGGCTACGGCGCCCGGGCGGTGAACCCCTACCTGGCGGAGGAGACCATCGTGGAGCTCATTGAGGAGGGCCTGCTGGACAAGGACTTCCACACCGCGGTGGCGGACTACAACGACGCTGTGCTCCACGGCGTCGTGAAGATCGCCTCCAAAATGGGTATTTCCACCCTCCAGTCCTATCAGTCCGCCCAGATCTTCGAGGCCGTGGGCATCGACCGGGACGTGATCGACCGCTATTTCACCAATACCGTCTCCCGGGTGGGCGGCATCGGCCTGAAGGAGATCGCCGCCATGGTGGAGCGCAGGCACGACCGTGCCTTTGATCCACTGGGCCTGGAGACCGACCTGGAACTGGACAGCCTGGGGGAGCACAAGGCCCGCTCCGGCGGGGAGGACCACCTGTACGACCCCCGGACCATCCACCTGCTCCAGCAGGCCGCCCGCCGGGGGGACTACGACCTGTTCAAGCAGTACACCGCCCTGGTGGACGACGAGACCCGCCCCCACACCCTCCGGGGCCTGCTGGAGATGAAGTACCTGGACGAGCCCATCCCCCTGGAGGAGGTGGAGAGCGAGGAGTCCATCGTCCGGCGCTTCAAGACCGGGGCCATGAGCTACGGTTCCATCTCCCGGGAGGCCCACGAGTGCCTGGCCCGGGCCATGAACCTGCTGGGGGGAAAATCCAACTCCGGCGAGGGGGGCGAGGAGCCGGACCGGCTCCGCGACCCGGCCCGCTGCTCGGCCATCAAGCAGGTGGCCTCCGGCCGCTTCGGCGTCACCAGCCAGTACCTGGTCAGCGCCCGGGAACTCCAGATCAAAATGGCCCAGGGGGCCAAGCCGGGGGAGGGGGGCCATCTGCCCGCCGGCAAGGTCTATCCCTGGATCGCCAGGTGCCGCCACGCCACGCCCGGCGTCACCCTCATCTCCCCGCCGCCCCATCACGATATCTATTCCATCGAGGACCTGTCCCAGCTTATCTACGACCTGAAGTGCGCCAACCGGCAGGCCCGGATCTCCGTGAAGCTGGTCAGCGAGGCGGGGGTGGGCACCATCGCCGCCGGCGTGGCTAAGGCGGGGGCCCAGGTGGTGCTCATCTCCGGCCACGACGGCGGCACCGGCGCGGCGCCCCGCACTTCCATTCACCACGCCGGCCTGCCCTGGGAGCTGGGCCTGGCGGAGGCCCACCAGACCCTGATTCAGAACGGCCTGCGTTCCCGGGTGGTGCTGGAGACCGACGGCAAGCTCATGAGCGGCCGGGACGTGGCCATCGCCTGCATGCTGGGGGCGGAGGAGTTCGGCTTTGCCACCGCGCCCCTGGTCACCCTGGGCTGCGTCATGATGCGGGTGTGCAACCTGGACACCTGCCCTGTGGGGGTGGCCACCCAGAACCCGGAACTGCGCAAGCGCTTTTCCGGCAGGCCGGAGTACGTGGTGAACTTTATGCGCTTCATCGCCCGGGAGCTGCGGGAGCACATGGCCCGCCTGGGCGTGCGCACGGTGGACGAGCTGGTGGGGCGCACCGACCTCCTCTCCGTGCGCCGGCCGGCGGTGAACGAGCGGGCCGCCACCGTGGACCTGTCCGCCGTGCTGGACAGCCGGTATGCCGGCGCGCCCAAGTCCCACTTTGATCCGGCGGACGCCTACGATTTCCGCCTGGAGGACACGGTGGACCTGCGGGTCCTGGAAAAGAAGCTGGGCCGCGCCCTTTCAAAGGGAGAGGCCCGCACACTGGAGCTGGCGGTGACCTCCACCGACCGGGCCGTGGGCACAATCCTGGGCTCCGACGTCACCCGCCTGCACGGGGACGGGCTGCCGGAGGGGACCTTCACCGTCAAGTGTACCGGCGGCGGAGGCCAGTCCTTCGGGGCGTTCCTGCCCCGGGGGATCACGCTGCTGCTGGAAGGGGACGCCAACGACTATCTGGGCAAGGGCCTGTCCGGCGGGACCATCGTGGTCCGCCCCCCGCAGGCCAGCCCCTGCGATCCGGCGGAGAACATCCTGGTGGGCAACGTGGCCCTCTACGGCGCCACCAGCGGAAAGGCATTCCTCAACGGCGTGGCCGGCGAGCGCTTCTGCGTGCGCAACTCCGGCGCCTGCGCGGTGGTGGAGGGGGTGGGGGACCACGGCTGCGAGTATATGACCGGCGGCCGGGTGGTGGTCCTGGGCCCCACGGGCCGCAACTTCGCCGCCGGCATGAGCGGCGGTGTGGCCTATGTGCTTGACGAGAGCCGGGAGCTCTATCTCCGGCTGAACAAGGAGCTGGTGTCCATGCTCCCCGTTACGGAGGAGGCCGACATCGGCGAGCTGAAGGCCCTCCTTCAGGCCCATGTGGAGGCCACGGGCTCGCCCAAGGCCGCGCGCATCCTGGCGGAGTTTGCGTGCTGGCTGCCGAAATTCAAAAAGATCCTGCCCCACGACTATGACCGCATGCTGCGCACCATCGCCAGGTATGAGGCCCAGGGCATGGACCGCGCGCGGGCGGAGGCGGAGGCCTTTTCCGCAAACGCCCGGGGAAAGGGGGATTGACCATGGGAAAGCCCACTGGATTTTTGGAATACGCCCGCCGGGGAAACCCCTGCCTGCCCCCGCAGGAGCGGGTGAAGCACTACCATGAGTTCCATCCGCCCCTGAGCCGGGAGGAGCGACAGCGGCAGGGGGCGCGGTGCATGGCCTGCGGCGTGCCCTTCTGCCAGTCCGGGGCGGTGCTGGGGGGCATGGTGTCCGGCTGCCCGCTGCACAACCTGGTGCCGGAGTGGAACGACCTGGTGTACCGGGGGCGGTTCAGCCATGCCCTGGAGCGGCTGCTCAAGACCAACAGCTTCCCTGAATTCACCGGCCGGGTGTGCCCGGCCCTGTGCGAGGCGGCCTGTACCTGCGGGCTGAACGGGGAGGCGGTCACCATCCGGGACAATGAGCTGGGCGTCATCGAGGATGCCTGGGCCAGCGGACTTATGAGCCCGCACCCCCCCAGGAGCCGCAGCGGGAAGCGGGTGGCGGTGGTGGGCTCTGGCCCTGCGGGCCTCGCCTGCGCCCAGCGGCTCAACCGCCGGGGGCACAGCGTCACCGTCTTTGAACGGGCGGACCGCCCCGGCGGCCTGCTCATGTACGGCATCCCCAACATGAAGCTGGAAAAATCCGTGCTCCGGCGGCGCCTGGCGCTGATGGAGGCGGAGGGCGTCGAATTCCGCACCGGCGTGGACGTGGGCCGGGACCTGACCGCGGAGGAGCTGCGGGACGGGTTTGACGCAGTGGCCCTCTGCTGCGGCGCGGCCCAGCCCCGGGACCTGGACGTACCGGGCCGCGCGGGGGAGGGGGTCTGGTTCGCGGTGGACTTTCTGAAAGAGAGCACCCGCACCCTGCTGGACGGCGGCCCGGAGCAGGACGGCCGCCCCTCCGCCCGGGGCAAAAGCGTGGTCATCGTCGGGGGCGGAGACACGGGCAACGACTGCGTGGGCACCTGCATCCGCCAGGGCTGCAAGAGCGTCGTCCAGCTGGAGATGATGCCCAAGGCGCCAGACCGCCGCGCCGACGGGAACCCCTGGCCCGAGTGGCCCCGGGTGTGCAAGACCGACTACGGCCAGCAGGAGGCCATCGCCCTCTTCGGGCGCGACCCCAGGCTCTATGAGACCACCGTCTCCCGGCTGGTACGGGACGGGGCGGGGAAGCTCACCGGCGTGGAGACCGTCCGCCTGGGGGCGGAGGGGCCGCTGGCCGGCACGGAGGAGACGCTGCCCTGCCAGATGCTGCTCATCGCCGCCGGCTTTTTGGGTCCCCAGGCCTATGTGCCCGAGGCCTTCGGCCTGGCGCGCACCGCCCGCTCCACCGTGCAGACGGAGCAGGGAGGATATGCCACCGCCCTGCCCGGCGTGTTCGCCGCCGGCGATATGCGCCGGGGCCAGTCCCTTGTGGTCTGGGCCATCCGGGAAGGGCAGGAGGCCGCCCGGGAGATCGACGGCTTTCTGATGGGCTTCAGCGGCTGAGGAAACGGCCCCGGGAGCGGCATTTTCCGCCCCCGGGGCCGTTATCGTGTCAAACCGATTTTTCATTTGATCCCTGCGGCTGCGGCCGCGGGAACTCTGCATGGCTCTCCCTGCGGGGGAGTTTCGCACATCTCCGAGCGCAGGGCGGGGATTCAGCCCGCGCCTGTGTCCTCGTCCTGAAGCGCGTCATAGCCGCGCTCGCCGGTGCGGATCTTGACTACGTCCTCCACGTCGTAGAGAAAGATCTTCCCGTCCCCGACATGCCCGGTGTACAGGGTATCCTGCACGGTCTTGACCAGGATCTCCGTGGGGATCTTGCAGATCACGATGTCGATCTTCAGCTTGGGGAGCAGGCGGGAGCTGACGGGGCTGCCGCGGAAATAGATCTCGTGGCCCTTCTGTGCGCCGTAGCCGAACACGTTGGTCACGGTGATGCCGGTGATGCCAAGGCCCTCCAGGGCGTCCTGAAGCTGGCCGAAGCGGCTCTGGTTGGCCAGGATGGTGACCTTGGTGATCTTGGCCCGGGGGCTTTCGCAGTGGACCACCGGCACGGCCGCATCCCTGGAGACGGCGGAGACGGCGGGGGCGGCCGTGCCCTCGGAGGCGGAGAGGGAGTCGGCGGCGGGGGAGAAGTCCGGGTATGCGACGTTGCCGTGCTCTCCGATGTCCAGCCCGCGGATCTCCTCCTGGGCGGTGACCCGGATGCCGATGGTGTGCTTGAGGACCAGCCAGACCAGCGCCGAGGCGCCCATGGCAAAGGCCCCCACAGCCAGCACGCCGATCAGCTGGGTGAGCAGCAGGGAGGTCCCGCCGCCGAAGAAAAGGCCGTTTCGGACAGAGAGCGTGGTGACCCCCTCCTGGGCAAACAGGCCGATACACAGGGTGCCGAACACCCCGCAGCACAGGTGGACCGAGGTGGCGCCCACCGGGTCGTCCACGTGGATGCGGTCAAAAAACAGCACGGCAAAGACCACCAGCACGCCGGCCAGGGCCCCGATGAGCAGGGAGGAGGCCACGCTGACGTAGGCGCAGCCGCCGGTGATGCCCACCAGGCCGGCCAGGCAGCCGTTGACGGTCATGCCCAGGTCGGGCTTGCCCATCACCGCCCAGGACGCGGCCGTGGAGGTGAGGACGGCTGCGATGGCGGCGGTGTTGGTGGTCATCAGGATGTGGAACACGTCCTCCGGGGACTGGAAGCTCATGGTGGAGCCGGGGTTGAAGCCGAACCAGCCCAGCCAGAGGACGAACAGGCCGATGACGGCCAGGGACATGCTGTGGCCGGGGATCGCCTGGGGCCTGCCGTCCCGGCCGTACTTGCCGATCCGGGGCCCCAGGATGACGGCGCCCGCCAGCGCGGCCCAGCCGCCCAGGGAGTGGACGGCGGTATCCCCGGCAAAGTCCAGAAAGCCCAGGCCGGCCAGCCAGCCGCCGCCCCAGATCCAATGGCCCACGATGGGGTAGATCACCAGCGTCAGGACAAAGGAAAAGAGGATAAAGGAGATATACTTCACACGCTCAGCCACAGCGCCCGAGACGATGGTGGCGGCGGTGCCGCAGAAGACCATCTGGAAAAAGAACTTGCCCCAGAAGGGGACGGACGCGGTCAGGGTGTCGTCATAAAAGGAGAGGTCCTGGCTGCCCAGGATGAACAGATGCTCGGTCCCGAGGACCGGCCCGTCGCCCCCGAACATCAGCCCCCAGCCCAGCAGCAGAAAGCCCAGGGACGAGACGGCAAAGACGATGAAGTTTTTGGACAGGATATTGACGGTGTTTTTCGCCCGGGCAAAGCCGGCCTCCACGCAGGCGAAGCCGAGATTCATAAAGAACACCAGGATCGCCGCCAGAAAGACCCAAAGGCTGTCCGTGATGGAATATGTCATTTCTCTTCCCTCCCAAACAAAAGGTTTCCGTGTTTCTCCGCGCGCAGGAAAACCGGCAAAAGGAAAGAGGACAACGGCGTCGAACTGAACGCCGTTGTCCTCTTTACAAACAGTATAGCACCGGCCCGGGCTGCCGTCAATTGGAGCAGCCGCCGGAAATCTCACAGGAAGAAACTGCAAAATTCATGAATTTTGCAGGGGCGTATCCTGCATTTACGCCCCTCTCCGGCGGAAAAGGAAGCTGACGGCGAACCAGGCCGCCAGGCAGAGCGTGATGGCCGCGCCGGCGGAGGCCCCCAGGTGGTAGGAGGCCATCAGCCCCCCGAGCCCGGCCAGCAGGGCGGCCAGCACGGAGGCCAGGTGGTACTGCCGCATATTTTTCGCCACGTTGCGCCCGGCGGCCGCCGGCAGCACCAGCAGGGAGTTGATGACCAGCAGGCCCACCCAGGTCATGGACACGGTGACCACCACCGCCACCGCCACGGAGAAGGCCGCCTCCCGCCAGAACACCCGGATCCCCCGGCTGTCTGCCAGGGCGGGGTGGATGGCGGAGAGCATGAGCGGGTTGAAGCTGCCCAGCCACAGCAGGACCACGCCCAGCAGGATGAGGGCCAGCAGAGCGATCTCCCCCGGGGCCACGCTGAGTATGTCGCCGATCAGCAGGCTGTTGTACTGGGTGAAGCTGCCGCCGCCGAAGGTGGCGATGAAAATGCCCAGGGCCACGGCGGTGGAGGAGAACACGCCGATGACCGTGTCGCTGGCCATGTTGGACCTGCGGCGCACGTAGGTGAAGAGCAGGGCGAAGGCCGCCGCCAGGACGGCCGCCATCCACATGGGCCGGGCCAGGCCGCACAGGGTGCCGATGGCGATGCCGGTAAAGGCGGAGTGCCCCAGAGCGTCGGAGAAGAAGGACATGCGGCTGGTGACCACCATGGTGGAGAGCAGGCCGAACAGCGGGGAGATCACCAGCACCGCCAGCAGGGCGGCGCGCATGAACTGCCACTGGAAGGGCTCCAGCAGGGCGGCAAACAGAAGCTCCATCACGCCCGGCCCCCTTTCCCCAGGTCCAGGTGGAACACGGCCTGGAACTCGGGCGAGGAGAGCACCTCGTCCGGCGTGCCCACCCGGAGCACCTGGTTTTTCAGCAGGATCACCTTGTCGGCAAACTGCCCCAGGGTGGCAAAGTCATGGGTGGACAGGAGGATGGACAGGTCAAAGGTGGTGCGCACTTCGTCCAGCATGTCCATGAGCTGCCGCTCCCCGTCGATGTCCACCCCGGACAGGGGCTCGTCCAGCACCAGGATGTGGGGCACGGGCTCCAGGGCCAGGGCCAGCAGCACCCGCTGCAGCTCCCCCCCGGACAGGGCGCCCATCCGCTTGTCCAGCAGCCCCTCCCCGTGGACCCGCCTCAGGCAGGCGGCCACCCGCTCCCGCAGCCTTTTGGGTGCGGGGAGGAACACCGGGTAGCGGGAGATGGCGGCGGAAAAGAAGTCGTATACGCTCACCGGGTCCCCCCGGTCGAACACCGGGGACTGGGGCACGTAGCCGATGAGGGGCCTGGCGTGGCCGCCCCCCGCCCGCTGGAACTCGATGCTCCCCGTGTGGGGGATCTGGCCCAGAATGGTGCGGAACAGGGAGCTCTTGCCCGCCCCGTTGGGGCCGATGAGGGCCACGATCTCCCCGCAGTGGAGGTGGAAGGAGACGTCCCGCAGCACCTCCTCATGGCCGAAGTTCACCCCCAGCCCCTCTACTTTTAAACAGCAGCTCCCGGCGCAGCCGGGGCCGGTCTGTCCATGTCTGTGCACGCTCATGAAAATGCCTCCGTGATCGCTTGGATGTTCTGCTCCATGGCGTCCAGGTAGGGCTGGATGCCCGTGCCCTCTCCGCTCATGACCATGGTGAGCTGGCCCAGGGGACAGCCGGTCTCCCGGGCGATGACGCCGGCGGAGGCGGCGGAGCCGTTGACCTCCGTGAAGACGGGAATGGGGTCCAGGCCGTTCTGCTCGTTGAGCCGGAGAAAGCTGATGATCTCCTTGAGTTCCCCGGCGCTGACGGTGGCCCCCTCCTCCTCCTCGATGGCCTTGTAAATGTCCAGATGGAAGAGAGATGCAAAGTACTGAAAACCGTCGTGGAAGGTGATGATGGAGCGGCCCTGCCAGGGCTCCAGCCGCCCGGTCCAGTCTGCCGCCGCCCCGTCCAGGGTCTGCCGGGCCAGGTCCCCATTGAGACGGAACAGGTCCGCCCCGGCGGCGTCCGCCGCCGACAGGCCCTGGACGATATGCTCCACCATGTCGGAGGCATAGCCGGGGTCCATCCAGAAGTGGGGGTCGTAGACCGTGTCGTGGTGGTGGCCCTCATGGCCCTGGGCGGGCAGGAGCTCCAGCCCCTCCGAACAGTCGATGACGGCGGCCTGCGCCCCGGACAGGGCGTCGTCCAGGAAATCCTCCAGTCCCGCGCCGTTCATGACGATCACGTCCGCCCGCTGGACGGCCTTCATGTCGGTGACCGTGAGCGTATAGTCATGGAGGCAGGAGGTGGGCTGATTCACCAGCAGGTCCACCTCCACACCCTCCACGCCTGCGGTGACCGCCGTGGTGAACAGATATACCGGGTAGGTGGTGGCCAGGACGTGGAGGGCGCCGTCCTCCGCCCGGGGAGGCGCGGCGCAGCCGGACAGCGCCAGGAGCAGGGCGCAGGCCAGGCAGAGCAGCCGCCTCATGCTCTGGCCTCCCGGGCGCGGACGTCGGCCTGATAGGCCTCGCCCCAGTTCCACATGGCGTCCAGGATGGGCCGCAGGCTCTGCCCCAGTTCTGTCAGGGCGTACTCCACCCTGGGGGGGACCTCCGGGTATACCGTGCGGGTGACGAGCCCGCTGTCCTCCATCTCCCGCAGCTGGGCAGTGAGCACTTTCTGGCTCACGTTCCCCACCGACCGGCGCAGTTCCCCGAACCGCTTGGTCCCGGCCAGCAGATCCCGGAGTATGAGCACCTTCCACTTGCTGCTGATCAGGGTCAGGGTGGTCTCCACCGGGCAGGCGGGGAGCGCCTTCTCTTCTGTCGCCATATCGGATCCCTCCTGGTCATGGTTTCCTTTTTGCCGGTACGCTCCTATTTTACAGTACATCCGCCAAAGCTGTCAAGTGCCCGGCCAATGGTTACAAAAAAGTGCCCATACCACAATATTGTGCGTACTTTTTAAACGGGAATTTCCGCACTATGATAGGGGCACAGAGGCGGGAGAGCCGCCCGGACATTCCAAGGAGGAACAGACCATGAACAAGAATACCTGCAAGAGTATCCAGCTGGGCAAGGGCGAGATGCACGTCTATGACTTCGGCGGGGTCAGGCTCCATGCCTATCAGACCCACGACCTCATCGACGACGAGGTCTTTCTGCTGGAAAAGGACGGCAAGGTGCTGGTCCTGGAGAGCCCCTGCTTCTTCGACAACATCGCCGAGCTCACCGCCTACCTGGAGGAGCGCGGCCTGGAGCCGGCGGGAATACTGGTGTCCTATCACGCGGCCGGGGCGTCCTTCCTGCCCGGGGTGCCCAAATACGCCACGCGCGGCGCTGCGGAGTACTCCGCGGCCGGCGGCGGAAAGGCCCTGATCGACGGCTTCGCCGCCGCCTTTGGTCCGGCCTTCGACCATGCCGTCCATCAGCCGGACCACTTCCTGGAGGAGGGGCCGGTGACCATCGGCGGCATCGAACTGGTCATCCATCCTACTGCCGAAGCCTTTGACGTGGAACTGCCCGAGTTCAACGCCGTGTATACCCACATGCTGGGCCACGACTGCCACTCCATCGTGGCGGGGGCGGGCCATGCCGACGCCATGATCGCCCAGCTGGAAGGCTATATCGCCAGGGGGTACGACCTGATCCTCACCTCCCATTACACCCCCGAGGACCTGAAGGACGCCGGCACCAAGATCGCCTACCTGGAGCAGCTGAAGGCCCTGGCCGCCGCCAGCGGGGACCGGGAGCAATTCAAGGCGGCGGTACAGGCCGGATACCCGGGCTACAGCGGGGAGAACTATCTGGACATGACCGCGGGCTTCTTCTTCCCCTGATGGGGCCGGACAGGGGCGCGGGCGGCATTCAGGACAGCGGGCTCGTTGCTGCCCTGAACGCCCGCCTGCTGGCGGAGATGCCGGAATACGGCGCATGGGCGGCGCGGCTGGCGGCGCGGGAGGGGGAGCGCCGTCTCCTCCGGGCGCTGATGAACCTGCGCCCTCCCATGCCGCTGGAGCCGGAATTCCTCCGGCTCCAGGACGCCCTCCTGGCGGCGGAACGGGAGAAAAAGGGGATCGTGAGGGCGGAGGAGCTGACGCCGGCGCCCGGGGAGCCCCGGCTGGCCCTGTGGCAGGGGGACATCACCCGCCTGGCGGCGGACGCCATTGTGAATGCCGCCAATCCGACTCTGCTGGGGTGCTTCATCCCCTGCCACGGGTGCATCGACAACGCCATCCACTCTGCCGCCGGCCTCCAGCTCCGGGCGGCCTGTGCCAGGATCATGCAGGCGCAGGGCCGGGATGAGCCGGCGGGGTCGGCCAAGCTCACGCCGGGATTCAACCTGCCGGCCCGGTATGTCCTCCACACGGTGGGCCCGGTCATTTCCGGCGCGGTGCGGCCGGAGGACCGGCGCGCCCTGGCCGGCTGCTATGCCTCCTGCCTGGCTCTGGCGGCGGAGCGCGGGCTTTCCACCGTGGCTTTCTGCTGCATCTCCACCGGGGAATACCGCTTCCCGAACCGCGCGGCGGCAGAGATCGCCGTAGATACTGTGACCAGCTTTCTGGCCGGACAGACTTCCATCCAAAGGGTGATATTCAGTGTATTCAAAGACACGGACCGGGACGTCTACCGGGAGCTTCTGGGCGGCGCTTGACCGCCTGCAGGCCGCCCTGGCAAGGGCTGAGGCCGTGGTGGTGGGGGCGGGGGCCGGAATGTCTGCCGCGGCGGGGTTTGACTACGGCGGAGCGCGGTTCCGGGCGCATTTTGCGGATTTTGAAGAGAAATACGGCTTTCACGACATGTATACCGGCGGTTTCTATCCCTATGAGACCGCGGAGGAGCGCTGGGCCTTCTGGAGCAGGAACATCCTGCTCAACCGCTACGAGGCCGGGGTGGGGCGGCCCTATGCCGACCTGCTCCGCCTGCTGGAGGGCAGGGACTATTTTGTTCTTACCACCAATGTGGACCACCAGTTCCAGAAGGCGGGCTTTGACAAGACGCGGCTGTTCTATACCCAGGGGGATTACGGCCTGTTCCAGTGCTCCGGGCCCTGCGGCCGGCACACCTGGGACAACGAGGGGCAGGTCCGTGCCATGGCGGCGGCGGAGCGGGATATGCGCGTTCCCTCGTATCTGCTCCCCCGGTGCCCCGTCTGCGGCAGGCCCGCGGCCATGAATCTGCGGGCGGACGATACCTTTGTCCAGGACCGGGGCTGGGATGCCGCCGCCGGGCGGTACCGCGATTTTCTGGTGAGGCATCGCCGCGGAAGAGTGCTTTATCTGGAACTGGGGGTGGGCTACAACACCCCGGCCATCATCAAATACCCCTTCTGGCAGCTGACTGCCCGGGAGCCGCAGGCGGTGTACGCCTGCATCAATGCCGGGGAGGCGTGGGCGCCCGGGGCGCTGGGAGACCGGGCCATCCTGGCGGACGGCGACCTTGCGTCGGCCCTGTCCGTCCTGGCCGGCGAAACATAAGGAGGCGGCGCGTCTGCGCCGCCTCCTTATGTATGTTCCGCAGTCAAAGCGCCAGCCATTCCACCGCCAGGTGGAGGGGCAGATAGCCCACGGCATAGCTGGCCGCGTTGGCGCACAGGGCGTACAGCGCCCGGCGGGCCCGGGTGTGCTCCTGGAGCAGGAATACGTAGGCCGCCAATTCCACCAGCAGGATGGGGATCTCCGCCACCAGGAGCACCAGGTAGTAGAGCGGGTGGGAGCCAGCGGTCACCAGATCCGCGGCGATCCACAGGTGGAGCCCCGCCTGGGTGACCAGGTTGACGAGGAGAAACACCAGCCAGTCCCGTCTGGAGCGGAAGCCGAAGGCCCACAGCAGAAGTCCCTCCACGATCAGGGTGGGCGCCAGGGTGGACAGGAACTGGAGGCCGTAGAAGCCGGCCGGGGAGGTGGCCTGGGTGACGGTGTTGGTCTCCCAGTCGTAGGTCAGGCGGGTGTAGAACACCGTGCGGGTGAAGGGCTCCGCCGTGGCCTGGGCCCCGCCCGGGCTGGACACGGCGATGCGGAAGGTTTGGGGCAGGCCGAAATAGGTGAAGCGGTGGGCGCCGTCCTCCCCCGGCGTCAGATCGCCGAACAGGGGCGCATTGGTCCCCTCCGCCAGGGCGGGGTACCAGCCCTCGTCCTCCCAGCTCTTCAGCCCGGCGATCAGCTCCGGGTCGTAGTCTGCCGGGTCGATATTCTCGTAGTCATCGGGGTCTGTGATGAGCAGATCCAGATAATAGGTGCCCTCCGGGGCGTTGACCACGTGGACAGTGACGGCGGGCTTGGGCCCTGTATCCGCCGCGGCGGAGAGGGGGAGGGCTGCCAGGCAGAGCAGCAGGCAAGCGGCTATACGCAAAAGACGGCGTTTCATGCGGAATCCTCCTTCCTTACAGCCATGGTAGCACAAAAACGGCAGAAAAGAGTGGCAGATTGGCGACGATTTGGTGACGGGAAGTTACAAAACGGCGTGCGCCGGGGCGCACGCCGTTTAAAAAGGCTTACTTGGCGTAGTAATTGATCAGGCACCCGGCCAGCACGATGTCCCGCTCTTCGCGGGTCATGCCGGGCAGATGGAGGGTGACGGGCTTCTCCGCGTCGTTCTGGATGAGGACGGCGGATACCTCCTCCGCCCCGGAGTCCACGGCAGCCCGGATGCCGGGCAGATAGAGCCGGTCGCCGGGCTGGATGTTCCAGTCCTTCACGTCTTCGGTGATGAAGGGCAGCATGCCCCAGTTGACCACGTTGGAGCGGTAGCGCTTGGTGGCGAATTCGGCGCACAGGTTGGCCACGCCCCCCAGCACCCGCTGGCAGGAGGCGGCCTGTTCCCGGGCGGAGCCGTCGCCGGGCTTGAGGGCCATGACCAGGGAGCCCAGGCCGGTGTCCTTCCCGTCGTGGCCCATGAGGGCCGCCTTGACTTCGGGGGCGTCGGGGTTTGTGCGGCGCAGCTTCTCCACCGCCAGCACCTCCTTGGCCCGGGGCACGTACTGGGGGTCCTTGCGGCTCAGGGCGAAGTCGGACAGCTTGATGGGGTTGGAGCGGTAGGAGGAGGTCTCCCCGGAGGGGATGAGCTCGTCGGTGGTGGTGACGGGATCATAGATGGCGGAGCACACGGTGAGCAGCAGATTCTCCGGCAGGGCCACCTGCTCCGGCCAGTCGGCGATGTTGGGCCCGAACACCAGCTCCTGGCTGGGGTCGGCCTTGCCCACGCCGAAGTACACCCGGGCCTTGTAGGGGGTGTCGTCATAGGCGAAGGGCTCCACCGCCGGGTCGGCGGGGGGATTTGGCAGCTCGTCCGCCCCGGTGAGGGCGCCGCCGTTGAGGGCGGTGGCGGCGATGCTCCGGGCGTCCATCAGGGCCACGTAGGACACCTGGCCGTCGGAGGGCTTGGACCCCTCCCGGTTGGGGAAGTTGCGGGTGGAGTGGCGGATGGAGAAGCCGCCGTTGGCGGGTACGTCGCCCGCGCCGAAGCAGGGTCCGCAGAAGCAGGAGCGGATGGAGGCCCCGGCGGCCATGAGGGAGGCGATATAGCCCTTCCGGGTCAGCTCCAGGTTCACCGGCTGGCTGGTGGGGTACACCGACAGCCAGAACTCCCCGGAGCCGGTGGCGTGGCCGGAGAGGATCTGGGCCGCCCGGACGATGTTCTGGTAGGTGCCGCCGGAGCAGCCGGCGATGACCCCCTGGTCCGCCATGAACTTGCCGTCCACAATCTTCTCCCGCAGGGAGGCAGGCTTGTCCTTCAGCTTGAGCTGGCGCACCGTGTCCTCGTCCACCTGATGGAGCAGCTCGTCCATGTTTTCCTTGAACTCTTTGATGGTGTAGGCGTTGGAGGGGTGGAAGGGCAGGGCGATCATGGGGCGGATCTGGTCCAGCTCCACCTCGATGAGCCCGTCGTAGTACGCCCCGTCGGCGGGGGCCTGAGGCTGGAACTCCGCCCCCCGGCCCAGCACCGCCAGGTGGTCCTTCAGGGTGTCGTCGGCGCACCACACGGAGGACAGGCAGGTGGTCTCGGTGGTCATCACGTCGATGCCGGAGCGGTAGTCCATGGACAGATTGGCCACGCCGGGGCCGAAGAACTCCATGACGGCGTTCTTCACCGTGCCGTCCTTAAAGGTGGAGCGGATGAGCTCCAGGGCCACGTCCTGGGGGCCCACGCCGGGGATGGGCGCGCCGGTGAGGTAGATGGCGATCACCCTGGGATAGGCGATGTTGTAGGTTTTCTTCAGCAGCTGGCGGGCCAGCTCGGGGCCGCCCTCGCCGATGGCCATGGTGCCGTAGGCGCCGTAGCGGGTGTGGGAGTCGGAGCCCAGGATCATCTTGCCCGGGGCGGCGTACCGCTCCCGCATGTAGGAGTGGATCACGCTCTGGTGGGCGGGGACGAACTCGCCGCCGTACTTCCTGGCCGCCGACAGGCCGAAGACGTGGTCGTCCTCATTGATGGTGCCCCCCACGGCGCACAGGGAGTTGTGGCAGTTGGTGAGCACGTAGGGCAGGGGGAACTGCGTCATGCCGGAGGCCCGGGCGGTCTGGATGATGCCCACGTAGGTGATGTCGTGGGAGGCCATGGCGTCGAACCGGATGGCCAGCTCGTCCATGTTCTCCCCGGTGTTGTGGGCCTTCAGGATGCGGTAGGCCATAGTGCCCGTTTTTGCCTGCTCCGGCGCGGCCAGGCCCTCCCGCGCGGGGAGAAAGCCGCCGTTTTTATAGTATACGCCGCCGGTGGTGATCTTCAGCATGGATATCCCTCCGATGTATTTCAGGTTGCCCTTATCATACCAACTTTTCCGCAGAAGTGCAAGCTGTTTCAGGCGGACTTGCAGAAGGGACTGTAAAAAATTTATGTCAACTTTTTGCCCCGCCTGCCTTGACGTACCATAGGGGAATATTATAGAATAAGGGCAGTTTTTGGTGAGGAGTTCCGATATGAAGAAGGTCCTTTCATTTTTGCTGCTGGCGGCGCTGCTCGCCGCGCTGCTGCCCGCTTTTGCCCAGGGGCCGGCGGGGTCGCTGGCTGTTTATTTTTATGATGAGTCCGCCGGCCGGTACGGGACCATCACCCCCACCGACCGGGTGGATATGACCCTCAACGGCGCCGCCCTGGACCCGGTTGACGTGCCCGCCCTGGTGCAGTACCCGGAGACGGGCAACGGCCGCACTCTGGTGCCCGTGCGCCTGATCGCCGAGGCCCTGGGGGCCGACGTGACCTGGGTGCCCGAGACCCGGCAGGCCATCCTCATGCAGGGGGAGCGGCTCATGGTCCTGACCCTTGGCTCGGCCACCGCCCTGGTGGACGGGCAGGAAGTCCCGCTTCCCGACGGCATCCCCGCCGGCGTGGTGAAGTGGGAGGGGAAGGAGAGCACCATGGTGCCCCTGCGCTTTGTCTCCGAGCAGCTGGGGGCGGAGGTGGACTGGGACGGCGCCACCTTTACCGCCGTGATCACCAGCCAGGCCCAGCCGGAGCCTACCCCCACGCCGGAGCCCAGCCCGTCGCCCTCCCCGGAGCCCAGCCCCGAGCCCACGCCCGCCCCGGAGCCCATTTATGAGGACAGGGGCACGGTGAGCGATGTGTCCTTTGACGGGGAGAGCCAGACGGTCACCATCACCGCCGACCACCACCCGGAGTACCGGGTCATCGACCTGGGGGACCGGGTTGCCATCGACATCCTGGGGGCGGTATGTCCCCAGGCGCTGGAGGACACGGTCACCCTGGAGGCGGACGGGACCGTGCTCACCTCGGTGCGCTATCTCCAGCATGATGACGACCTGGGCTACGGCTATCCCCACACCCTGCGGGTGGTGCTGGACCTGGCCGCGGGGGTCACCTATTCCGCCAATCTCACCGTGGAGGCGGGGGAGGGTTCCATCCGGGTGTCCCTGTACCCGCCGGAGGAGACCGAGACCCCGGACTTCGACCTGGACCCCAACAAGTACACCATTGTGGTGGACCCGGGCCACGACGGCACGACCCTTGGGGCGGTGTACCCCGACGCCGGCGGCACGAATATCTATGAAAAGGACCTGACCCTCGCCATCTCCCTCAAGCTGCAGGAGACCCTGGAGGCGGCGGGCTACAACGTGGTCATGACCCGCACCGGGGAGACTGCCGGGGACCTCTACGAGCGCAGCGAGCTGGCCAATGCCGCGGGGGCAGACCTGTTCGTCAGCGTCCACATCAACGCCTCGGGCACGGTGCCCACCTTCCAGGGCCTATATACATACCACCACCCTTCCAGCAACCGCAGCAAGACCTTTGCCCAGATGGTGCAGAGCGCCGTGTGCGCGGCCACCGGCGCCATCGACCGGGGCATCGCCTCGGCGGACTTCGTGGTCCTGCGGGAGACCGACATGGCCGCCGTGCTGGTGGAGTGCGGGTTCATGTCCAACGTGGAGGAGCTGGAGCGGCTCAAGACCGACGACTACCAGTGGAAGCTGGCCCAGGGGATCACCCAGGGGGTCACCGATTACCTGAATACCGGCGTCATCCAGAAATGACGCGGAAAGGGCCCCGCGGCATAGGCCGCGGGGCCCTTTTCAGTCGGGAGAGGAGGGGGCGGCCCGATCAGTCCGCGTCCTCCTCTAAAGCCTCCACCAGGAAGCTCACCGGGCGGAAGCCGTCGTTGCAGGAGAGCATGACTGACCGCGGGTCTTTCATCCAGCCGCCGTAGAATCCCTGGCCGCCATGGCTCAGTGCCAGCACGAAGGGGGACATGGTGTCCCACGCGCTCTGACACAGGCCCTCCGGCTTTTTCCAGCCGTTGGCGAGAAAGACCTGGCCCTCCCTCAGGCCGCAGGGGTGCTCCATGGGATTTTCGTACCGGGCCATCAGGTCCCGGTACTCCGCCACCCGCATGACGGTGATCCTGCACTTTTTCAATGTCGGCGCCTCCTTTTGCCGCTGCATCTTGCAAAGGGCGTGCGGCTGTGTTAGGCTGGTGAGGAAAGGGGGATGCGCGATGACGATCAGAAGGGTGGAAGGGGACAAGAAGCGCTGGCTCTCTCTGCTCCTGCTGGCGGACGAGCAGGAGGACATGGTGGACCGCTATCTGGAGCGGGGGACCATGTATCTGCTGGAGGAGGGCGGCGTCCGGGCCCAGTGCGTGGTGACCGACGAGGGCGGCGGCGTGCTGGAGATCAAAAACATCGCCGTGGTTCCGGGCTTTCAGCGCAGGGGCTATGGCCGGCGGCTCATCGACTTCCTGGCGGATACCTATTCCGGCCGGTACGACGTTTTGCAGGTGGGCACCGGGGAGAGCCCGGCCACCGTGCCTTTTTACGAGCGGTGCGGCTTTGCCTTCAGCCACCGGGTCAAGGACTTTTTTACCGACCACTACGACCATCCCATCTATGAGGCCGGCGTGCGCCTGACGGACATGGTCTACCTCCGGCGGCCGCTGGCCGGCCCGGACCGGCGGGAGCCGGTCATTCCGCCGGCTTTGTGAGGTCCAGGCCCCCGGCCCCGATGTCTACCGAGCCGTCCTTCAGGGAGAGGAAGGGAGAAAACTCCACGCTCTCATCCCGATAAGTCAGGCGGCTGACGGCGTCGGCAAAAATGTCGCTGGCATTGCACTGCAGAAGGAAGGGGCGGCAGTCGGGATCCTCGTAGATCAGGGTGGACTGGAGGGTCTCTATATCGCTGCGGGAGAGGGCCAGGGCCATGCCGTCATACCGGGGTATGACCAGGTAGAAGTCCCCGCCGGAGAGGTAGTGGACGGGCAGTTCGCCGTCGTCCAGGTACCGCTCCAGGTAATAGTCCAGATCGTCGATCTGCTGGTAGCCCAGGTAGGCCGCCGCATAGAGCTGCCCTTCCTGGAAGGGGATATTGTCCCGCTTGCTGACCTTCTCCACGCCGCCGCAGCCGCCCAGAAGAAAGAGGCAGAGCAGCAGCGGAAAATAAAAGAACGCTCTTTTCATCCCGCACCTCCAAGCGGACGTTCCCCGCCGCGGAAGAGCGGGGATAAAACACGATGCCTTACGGTGTGAAAGGAAGATATCCATGAACAGGCTCCCGGACCCCAACACGGTCTTTCCCAACGAGTACCATACCTCGTGCTTTATTAAAAATGTGGTCAAGGCGCCCAATATCTCCATTGGGGACTACACTTACTACGACGACGCGGAGGACCCCGCCGGATTTGAGAAAAACAACGTGCTTTTCAACTACCCGGAGTTTGGAGACAGGCTGATCATCGGGAAATTCTGCGCCATCGCCTCCGGCGTCAGATTCATCATGGGACCTGCCAACCACAGGATCAGCAGCGTGACGACCTATCCCTTCCACGTATTCGGCGGGGCGTGGGCCGAACGCACCCCGCCCCACATGGATCAGCTGCCCCGAAAAGGGGATACCGTCATCGGGAACGACGGGCGCTGCGGGAGCGACTTTCCTGAGCCGGCCCGGGCGGACCCCGGCGTCCCTCACGGGCGGGAGAGGACCCGGAACAGCCCGGCGGCGAACGCCTGATGTCCATCTTCGGTAAAGTGGACGCCGTCATAAGCCAGGCGGACGCCCCAGTTCCCGGCGTCGGCAAAGCGGATGCCAAGCCGGTCCGCCAGGGCCCGGTATCGCCCGGCCAGGGCGGCGGAGGCAGACGCCAGGCGCGGCTCCGGCACCCATTCTCCCGGCGCCATGGGCACAGGGGCGACCAGGAGGAGGCGCTCCCGCGGCAGGCCGGCGCCGGCGAGAAAGCGCTCCATCCGCTCCGCGGTCTCATCCGGGCCGCGGCCCTGGAGCAGCTCGTTGGTGCCCAGCATGACGATCAGCAGCTGCGTGTCTGCAGGGAAGGAGGGGGGAACGCCCGGGATCTCCCGGCCGTTTTCGCCCCAGTTGGAGACGTTCCAGCCTGTTTTTGCGGCCAGTATGTCCACCCAGCGGTGGTCCGGGCCGTACCGACCGCCCAGATAGGATCGGGGGTCGTAGCCGTAGGTGTTGGAGTCGCCGTAACAGATAACGTTCATCCTTCTCCCCTCCGGGCGCGGGCCTTTGAACTGTGCCTGAGACCGCCAAATTGCCCGAGCCAGGCGCCGGCTTGTTCCCTGGAACGGAAGATGTGCGTCTGCCTTTCGGACTGATGCCGCTCCAGCAGGCGGAGGATCTGCGGCAGCTGCGTGACGGGGAAGTCCACGATCCACTGGCGGAACTCGGGGTCGAACGTCTGCTCCGTCCAGGGCAAGTCCTCCCGCGGGCGCCCGATGCGGGCTGCGGCGCCCGCCAGGCAGACCTCGGTCGGATAATCCAGCAGGAATACGGTGTCGCACCGCTTCAGCCTGAGCTCCAGCGTGCGCAGATAATTGCCGTCGATGATCCAGCATTCCCGCGCCAGGATCTCCGCCAGCCGCTCGTCAAAGGCCTGGGGCGTGATGCTGCTCCCGTCCGGCCTGTGCCAGATCTGATCCAGATAGTAAAGCGGAAGACCTGTACAGTCCCGGAGGGCGCGGGCGAAGGTGCTCTTCCCCGCGCCGGGGCAGCCGATGACGAGCGCCCGCTTCATCCTGCGGCCTCGTGGGGGATGGAGACCTTTTCCACCCGGAGCTTTCCGCCCTCCGTCCGGGCCAGCATCATGGTGATCTCCTGGTGAAAGCGCCGGGGACCGCAGGAGCCGGGATTGAGCCACAATACGCCGTTTCGCTCCTCCTGCAGATACCTATGGGAGTGGCCGAACACCACCGCATCCACGCCGGACAGGTCGTCCGGGACGTCCTTTTTATTGTGGACCATATAGAAAACGAACCCGTCCAGAGAGACGGTCAGGTCCCGGGGAAGACCCTCCGCCCACTCCTTGTCATTGTTTCCGCGGACGACATATACGGGCGCGAGAGCCGCCATCTGGTCCAGGACGGCCTGGGCGTTGATGTCCCCGGCGTGGAGGATGGCGTCGGCCTGCTTCAGGTGTTCCAGCACCTCTGGCCGCAGCAGGCCGTGGGTGTCGGAGAGAATGGCAAGTTTCATGGATAACGCTCCTGTGTGTTCAAGATGGCCCTGGCCGGTCAGCCCGGCCTGCCGCCAAGGGTTCGGTAAAACGCCCGGGCCTGTCCCAGGTCCGCCTCGTCCGGGTGTCCCTTGGCGATGCCGCCCACCAGCCTGAACGGGCCGAAGGTGTCCAGGCCCCTGCATCCAAAGGCCCCCAGTATGGGGCAGCCCTTTTCCCGGGCAATGGATGTGATCCCGTCCAGACTTTTCCCCGGGGAGGCGCCATACGTGCAGACGAAAAACACCGGCCGGCCTTTGGGCAGATATTGCCGGGCAAAGGCGAGGACGCTGGGGTGGAATTTCCCATAGTACACGCCGGAGGCCAGCCCGATGCGACCATATTCCTCCAGATGGACGGCCTGGCGGGCGGTGACGTCGATCAGCTCCACGTCCCCCTCCCGTGCCATGGCCTCCAGGACCTTCAGCGTGTTCCCGTGGTGACGGGAGCAGTAGCAGACAGCAGTTTTCACAGCATCATGCCTCCTCGGCCGCGGAGCGGCCTGTACAGAGCCTCCGCCCGTTCCCTCCGGGGAGGAGGAGAAGCGCTATTTCAGCGCCAGCCCGTCCCGAAAAGCGGAGCCGACCCGCTCTCCCAGCTTGCGGTAGGCGCTGTGGATGGGGTCGAAAATGATGGGCTGGAGCTTGTCCGGGTCGATCGTTCCGTCAGGGCCCAGCACCGATTCGTCGGCGCTGACGTTGACGATCTCCCCCACCAGGCGGCAGTGTTCCGGGTCATAGCTCACCAGGCGGCACTCCACCGCCATGGGCAGCTCATCGATCAGGGGGGCGTCCACAAACTCCGATCTGGTCGTGTGCCAGCCTGCCCGCTCCAGCTTGTCGGGCACGCGGTTGCCCGACTCCACGCCCACATAGTCGCAGGCCGTCACCTGCCGGGCTGTGGCCATGCTGACGGTAAAGGCGCCTCGCTGCAGGATGTCCGCAGTGGTCTTGTGCTCGGCGCTGATGCACATGGACAGCTCCCGGTCGTCGCTGATGCCGCCCCAGGCCGCATTCATGGCGTTGGGCGTGCCGTCCCGGCCATAAGCGGCCACGATAAAGACCGGCTGCGGATAGGTCCAGGGCTTGGCACCGAAGTTTTTGCGCATGGTGGATGACCTCCTTGGAATATGGTCGGGCGCTTTCCGTACAGGCGCAGCGGGCCGTGCCGCGCAAGGCCCGGCGGATAGCATGCCCTCCCTTGGATTGTACTCCATCTGCCGCACGCTTACAACCAGCAGTTTTCTGAAAAGGCCTTCCTCTGCCCGGGATCAGATCAAGGCCTGGCCAGCCGCAGGCGTGAAGCCGCGCCTGTCCTGGGCCCGTCATGCGGAAGGGGAGGGGGGAGACGCGGACTTTGGAGCGCTTGAAGGGACGCCGCCCTCTGGGATGCACGCATCTCAGAGGGCGGCATTCATATTGGCGGCTGCGCGGGCCTTTCACATGGGGCGGGCCCTCAATCTTAAAGGGGATTTAAGGAAATGTTCATTCCAAATGCGGTTTTATCTGGTATATTGGCGCGTGACTTTCTAAATCTGACCGCCGAAACGGCCCGGGAGGTACCCATGGAATTTATCTGCCATACGACGTACGATCAAAAAGCGCTGACGGCCATGGCGCGGGCGATCCGCAAAACGGTCCGGGCCAGGAAGAGCCGCAGGACCCGCCTCTATGCCTGGGTCATCATCGGCCTGCTCTTGTTGTCTGTCTGGCTCTCGTGGGGAAATATCTGGAAGACGGCGGCGATTTGTGCGGTCATCGCGGCCCTCCTGCTGATCTTCTGGAAAGAGGACGCCATCAACGGCTTTGTCGCAAAGCACAGCTCCCTGCCGGGGACCGGCGCCGCCGATACTGAATTCTACCCCGACTATTTTCTTGTGAAGACCGCTGCGGCGGAATCCCGGTGGCAGTATGACAGGATCTTCGCCCTGGCGGAGACGGACGGTCATTTCCTTTTCGTGATGGGGAAGAATCACGCCATGGCGCTGGAAAAGGCCGGTCTGGAGGGCGGCAGCAGCGCGGACTTCTCCCGCTTCATTGAAGAAAAGTCCGGCCGCAGCATCCGGGATATCAGAAGATAAAGGATAGAGGAAGGGAAAAGGGGCCGGCGGCCGTGGCAGATCAGGGCGCGTCATCCCTCCCGTCTTCAGCGCCGGCAGCCCGGCCGGCCGCCAGCGCCGCGGCCAGATCCCGGAATTCGGCGTATTTGCGGACTTGGGGACATTCTTCCGCCAGGCCGCGCCAAAGCTCCCCGGCCTCCTCCGGCAGCCGGGCGTCCCCGCCGGGCAGGCTGCCCAGGTGACAGAGGAACACCGCCAGGGTATGCCGGTCCTCCGGCGCGCCGGATCCGCCCGCGATGCTGCGGGCGATGCGCAGCCCCTCCTGCAGCCAGCGGGCGGCCCTGTCATCCTCTCCCTTTTCCAGGGCCGTCAGCCCCATTTTCAGATAGCCGGCCTGCAAACGCCGCCAGGTCCGATGTTTGCCGTCCCCGTCCGCCAGGGCGCGGGCCAGGGCAAGGCTCTCCTCAAACAGGCGGCGGGCGGCGGGCTCCCGGCCGGCCGGGCCTTTGCACGCCCCGCCGTGTCCGGCCAGCGCTTCGATGGCCCTGTTCCGCCTTTCGGCAAAGGCGGAGCCGCTCTTTCCGCCGGCCAGGCCGTCCCAGAGCTCCGCGGCCTGATACAGACAGTCTGGGTCGCCGCCGGGCAGGCAGCCCAGCCTGTACAGGCCGGCGGCCAGCGCGTTCCGTACCCCGGTGTGGCCGGTCTCGTCCACAAGGGCGCGGCGCAGCGCCGCGCTCTCCTCCAGCCAGCGGCGGGCGGCGGGCACATCGCCCTCCTGCCGATACAGGCTGCCCAGCTGATCGCAGCAGGACGCCAGGTCCCGCCGGGCGTCCGCCGTGCCGGTCTCTTCCGCCAGGGCGCGGAACAGCGCAAGCCCCTCCGCATAGCGGCGGTGCGCCCCGGACAGGTCGCCCTCCAGCGCGCAAAGCTTGCCCAGCCGGGTGCAGCTGATCGCCAGGTCCCTTTTGGCGCTCAGCGTCTCCGTATCCCGGGCCAGGGCGGCGGTCAGCTCCAGGCCCTCTTCATAGCAGCGGCGCGCCTCGGCCAGGTCCCCCAGCGTTCGGAGCAGGTCCCCAAGGCCCAGGGAACTGGCCGCAAGGCTCTTCCGGGCGTAGGGGGTGCCGAGCTCGTCGCTCAGGGTCCGGCGCAGCTGCCGGCTCTCCTCCAGCGGCTTGCGCGCCTTGGGCAGGTCCTTGGCATCCCCGCTGTCTCTGTATGCCAAGCCCAGCCATTCGCAGGCGTTTGCCAGAAGCGCCCGGTCCCGCGCCTCGCCGGTGTCCCGGACCAGAGCCCGGGCCAGCTCCGCGGCCATCAGCAGGTGCATACCGGCGGCGTCGTCCTTTTCCTCCAGGCACAGGGCCCCCAGCTGTATCTGACTTTCCACCGTGTCCCGCCGAAGCTGGATGGTATTTTCCTCCCTGGACAGCCTGAAACGGAGCTTGGAGCTCTTTTCCAGCCAGCGGCGGGCCCCGGCCAGGTCCCCCAGCCGCCTGTATACGTTCCCCAGGCTGCTGCAGCCGCTGGCCTGATACCGCCCGGCGCAGGGGAGGCCCTGCTCCTGTCCCTGCTGAGTCAGGGGCAGGAATTCTCCCTCCCATACCTCCCGGGCGGCGGCCAGATCGGACAGATCGGCGTACTGATCGCCCAGATCCCACAGGGCGTCGGCCAGGTCACGGAAGGCGTCCTCCGAGTGGGACTCATCCCACCGGGTCCGCAGGGCGCCGGCCAGGCGGCGCTGCCATTGGGCGGCCTGGCGGTAGTCCCGCGGCACGCCCTCGCCCGCGTGATACATCGACGCCAGCTTGCCCATGGCCTCGGCCAGCCCGTCGTCGGCGGCGCCCCGGATCAGCTCCACCGCCCGGGCCTTGTCCACCTCCACATCGATCCCGGTGAGGTAGGCCAGCCCGATAAAGAAGTTGTGCCTGGGATCGCCGTCGCTCTCCCGCAGGGCCAGGCCCCGCAGGGCGGCCTTCAGCCCCTCCGACAGGACGGGCCTGTCCTGCCCGGAGGCGCAGGGCGGGATGCCCGGATAGGCGGCCTCCAGTTCCGCCCGGTCGGCGGGGACCATCTCCACGGGGAGGATGGGCTTGCCGCTGCTTTTGGCGGCGGGGAACTCCTCGTCCATCACATAGTTGGGATGCTCCAGCAGATGGGGGGTCACAGCCAGCACGAACAGGTCGCTCTTTTCCAGCGCCTGGATGATGGCCTGGTTGAAGTCCTCTCCGGGTGTGAGGAACTCGTCGTACCAGATGGCGATATCCCGGCAGAACGCGCTTTCGTGGATGAGGCGCATCAGCGCCTGGGCCTCCCGGCGGTCCTTTTTCCGATAGCTCAGGAAAATGTAGGCGTCAAAGGCGGCCCGGATCTGGGCGGCCAGCTCATCTCCGATGAGAACGCAGTCCAGGAACTTTCTCAGCCGCTCCTCATAAGGCAGGGCGGTGGGGTCGGTCTGGTTCGGGTCCAGGCATTGCAGGTCCCCGCAGGCCTCGTTGAAGCGCGCCTCCAGTCCCGGCTCCTGCAGGATGGGCAGCACCGGGATATGCTGCTCCATGGCCAGGGGGAACTCCCATTCCAGGGCGGGCGAGGGGCTGGTGAGCAGCCGCGCGGTCACCGGCAGCACGAACAGCTGCATCTGGACCAGGTCGGAGGCCCGCTGCTCCCGCTGCGCGGGGGAGAGGGGGGCGGCGGGCTCCGGGTCGTACCAGATGGAGCAGTCCGCCTGGGCCAGCAGCTCTCTGGCCATTGGCTGGAGGAAGGCCGCCTGGTCGGCGGGATGGCAGCAGAAGTATACCCGGGGCTTGCCCTGGGGGCTGGCGTTCCCGCGGGTGAGATATGCAAGCTGAGACATGCACAGGCCTCCTTTTGTCAGAGCGGTCCGCGGCGGGACGGCGGGGGAGCAGGGACGGGGCGGCGCCGGGGCTCAGCACTCCTCCCGGGGCAGGAAGAGACAGGCCGCGTTCTCATAGTCATACCGCTTCAAAAGCCCGGGCTCCTTCTGAGGCAGGGCGTCCAGCTGGTCCCAGTCCACCAGGCAGGCGTGCCGCTTTTCCCCGGGGCGCTTGGTGCGGCACTGCGCCCGCTCCTCCGGGGTCATCTCCTCCAGGGGCAGGGGGAGCCACCCCCGGGCGAAGTGGAAGGCGTTCCAGCGCAGGTGCTCATACTGGGCCAGCTCCCAGCAGAGGGCCTCCCTGGCCTGCGGGTCCAGGGCGGACGTATCCCCGGCCAGCAGCAGCTTGTTGGGGATGTCCCACACAGCCGCCCGGTTGGAGGCCTGGGTGAAGGCGCCCAGTTCCCGCCACTGGGGGGTGAAGAGGCTGCCGCGCTGATAGCGCCGGTGCAGCTCCTCGGCCTGGCGGTCGGCGCTGCGCACCACCAGGTTCTCATAGGTGAACTGGCACTGGTTGACCTGCTGGAAGCTGACATGGCTGTCGCTTTTGAGCAGTGCCACGGCGCCCGCGTCCTCCTGAAACAGGGCGACCACCAGCTGGGGCTGATCCGAGGCGCGGCGGGCAAAGAGCCGGCGCAGGCGGAGGGCGAGACAGACGTTTTCCTCCGTGTCGGGGGTGGCGATCAGGACCTGGTGGAACCGCCTTTCAGACAGAGCCTGGAAAAGAGCGTCGGAGGGGACGGGTGCGTCCAGCCAGTGCAGGCCGGGCGTCCGGGCCATGTGGGGAAAGTCGCTGAGGAAGGCGGCTTTTTTGCCGGCCAGGTCCGAATCTGCCGCCAGGACCTCCAGGGCGGGCGACCCCGCGGCGGTGGTGAAGGCGGTATTTTCATAGGTCTGAAGCAAGAACTCCCGGGAGAAGGCGCCAAAGCCGATCAGGCACAGGGAAAACGGCGCCTGGGGCCGGAAGATATGGCCCGTCTCCGGCGGGGGTCCCAGCTGGCGCAGCCGGGCCAGGGGCAGGTTCTGACGGAGGAAGTCCTCTACGACCATCCGCTCCCGGGAGAGAAGATACAGGTCCAGATGGGGGAACGTCATGTCCTCCGTGCGCAGCAGTTCGTTGTCCAAGAAGGCGGTGACCCGCAGGGAGATGCCCTGCTTGCCCAGCTCCTCCAATTCGATCAGCCGCTGGTAGTTGTGCTGCCCCTCGGCGGGGAGGAGGAGGAGCTGGTAGTCCTTGGATCTTTTCAGGCGGCGCAGGAAGGCTGCCCCGGTTTCGTAGGCGTCAAGGGGCGCTTCCCCGGGGTCCTGCTCGGTGAGGTAGACCACCGCCGAACGGGGGCGGCAGCGGTTCAGGTCCCGGATGAACCAGGCGGCGTCCTTCCGCGCCCCGGTCACGATATAAATGGTCTTGCGGGTGAGAAGCCGCCACTTCATCCGGGCGCGGACGAAGAGCCCTCGGAAGAAAAGGGCCAGTACAGTCCGAATGGTGTAGAGGGACATGAGGAAGAAGACGTAGCTGACGTCCGGGCCGAACAGAGCGGCGTTGCCCTGGAAGGCGATGGCGGCCGGCGCCGAGGAAAGGGCGCTGCCCACCGCGGCAAAGACCTCCCCCGCCGTCATGCCGGGGCGCACCTGCACCAGGAAAAACATGACGGCGGCAAAGGTGAAGTTGAACCCGGTGATCAGCAGGCTGCGAAAGCGCTGGCTCCATCCCCGAAGCAGAAAGCTGAGGAGTGCAAAGCAGAGCAGGTAGACGATCAGGGTCATAGAACTCCCTCCCATATATGTCGGATCATGGGCGTTGCGGTCAAAATGATTGTACTACTTGTTTCCAAATGCTGCAAGGAGCGGGCGTGAAATTTCCGCAGGCGGTGTGCCGGCGCCCGCCCGGAGCGGCCGGGCTCTCGCCGATTCCGGGCGTTCCGGCCCTGACTGCGGCCAGATATGGGGGAAAACCGCTTCCCGGCCAGGGACGGCAGGCGTCTGCCAGTCCCGGCCGGGAAGCGGTTTTGTGAGAGGAGTTACTGGGTTTCCAGCAGCTGCTGGGCGGCATCCATGGCCGCCCGCTTGTCCCGGATCTGTGGGTCATCATACGACTTCCTGCGGCACATCCAGCAGGAGCAGTGGATCTTCCCATTGGACAGCCGTCCGGCGGCGCCCCGCGCCCATGCGGAGACGAATTCTTCTCCCCCAAGCTGGCGGAGGATCATTTCCTTGCGGTGGATGGCGCGCATGCGCTGCTTGCGGTAGTAACTGCGGTCTCTGTTCAATTGTGCTCACTCCTTGACAGTTCGGGCCGCCTGCAAAAGTCGTCAAGGAAGCATGCTCTCTTACAGGCAGCCTATCTGCCAAGCAGAAAAACGGTGATAACCCATTATTTTGACCCTTTCTGTTGTTTTGGCTATTGTACCTCTGCCCGGGCCGTTAAGCAAGCCTTTTCTTAGCGGCGGGCGTATCAGGTTTCAGACGCCTATTCAGAAAATAAAGGCTTCCATCCTCTATTTAGGCGCCCTCCCGTCAGCAGAAACCAATGGTCACATACCGTCCCGGAGCACATCCTGATCCCGCAGGACCTTCTCGATGACGGTGCCCCGGACCGCCTTCAACAGAGGCTTTTTCAGCAGCTCCAGGGGCCCGGGCAGCCGGATCTCCAACGGGGACTTGCCGTCCATCAGGCAGACGGTGCTGTGCAGCAGCTCCCGGATGTCGTACACGCTGCCCCACACCTCGGGCACCCCC
>CALXEB010000004.1 GCA_944387215.1 uncultured Flavonifractor sp.
AGCTGGCCACCGAGCTGGCCAAGCGCTCCACCGGCCAGACCATCTATATCCTGGACGAGCCCACCACCGGCCTGCACTCCGCCGATGTACACAAGCTCATCGAAGTGCTCCAGAAGCTGGTGGACGTGGGCAACACCGTGGTGGTCATCGAGCACAACCTGGACGTCATCAAGACCGCCGACTATCTCATCGACCTGGGCCCCGAAGGGGGCGACGGCGGCGGCTCCGTGGTGGCCACAGGGACGCCCGAACAGGTGGCCCGGTGCGCCGCCTCCTATACAGGTCAGTACCTCAAGCGAATGCTGGAGTGACCCCCGGCCGCTCCCCAAATCAGAAAGGAGTTCAACGTCATGTCTCTCACTGTCGGAAGCAAAGGAAGGGCCGAGGCTCTGGTCACCGAGGACAAGACCGCCGCCGCCGTGGGCAGCGGGCTGGTCCCCGTGTTCGCCACCCCCTATATGGTCGCCCTGATGGAAAACGCCGCCGTCAACGCGGTGCAGGCCGGCCTGGAGGCGGGCCAGGGCACCGTGGGCACCAAGCTGGAGGTGACGCACGACGCCGCCACCCCCGTGGGCATGAAGGTGTGGGCGGAGGCCGAGCTCACCGCTGTGGAGGGCAAGAAACTCACCTTCACCGTAAGGGCCTTTGACGAGGCCGGCCCCATCGGCGGCGGCACCCATGAGCGGTTCATCATCACGGTGGACCGCTTCCTGGCCAAGGCGGAAGCCAAAAAGGGAGGCAAGTGAGCCATGTCTATTGAAGCCTGCCGGGCCTACCTGCGGGAGCGGGGCTATGAGGACCGCATCAAAGAATTTGACGTATCCAGCGCCACGGTGGAGCTGGCCGCCCAGGCGGTGGGGTGCGAGCCTGCCCGCATCGCCAAGACCCTCTCCTTCGTTCACGAGGACGGGGCGCTGCTCATCGTATGCGCCGGGGACGCCAAGATCGATAACAGCAAGTTCAAGGCCCGGTTCCACCACAAGGCCACCATGCTCACCCCCGACCAGGTGGAGGAATTCACCGGCCACACCATCGGCGGGGTGTGCCCTTTCGCCATCACCCACCCCAACGTCACCGCATACCTGGACGTGTCCCTGAGGCGGTTCGACGTCGTCTACCCCGCCGCGGGCAACGCCGCCTCCGCCGTGGAGCTGACCTGCGACGAGCTGGCCGCCCTGGCTGGCAGCGCCGGGTGGATCGACGTGTGCAAGGGCTGGCAGGAGGCGTGACCCGGGGCCGCTCCCGGCGGCCCGTTCCCATTTTGCCGTTCGGATAAGGAGGCGCTTATTATGGGCGACCGGCTGAAAAATCTCGGTATCAGTTTTGTATTCCTGGCCGTGCTCTACGCGGTGCTGGGGCTGGTGCTCCTGCTGTGGCCCGCCACGGTGATGGATGTGCTGTGCTATCTCACCGGCGGGGTGCTGCTGCTCTACGGCGTATTCGCCATCCTCACCTTCTGGCGCACGGAGGGGCGCACCGCCGGCCACTTCCTGGCCCTCTGCCTGGGCATCGTGGCCGCGGCGGTGGGGGTGCTGCTGGTGGTGCAGCCGGCCCTGTTCCAGAGCCTGCTCACCGTGATCCTGGGCATCTACATCGCCATCGACGGCCTGCTCAACCTCAAGCGGGCCCTGGAACTGCGGCGGATGGAGCACAGCAGCTGGCCGGTGTGCGCGGGCCTGTCGGCGGCCTCGGTGGCGCTGGGCCTGGTGGTGCTCTTCCGGCCCTTGCTGGCGGGGATCGCCCTGATGCGGCTGATCGGCGCGGCCCTGCTCTATATCGGCGCGGCCGACCTGGCCACCCTGTTCCTCCTCTGGCGCCGCGCCAAGCAGTGGCGGCAGGACCACCCGGTGGAGGTGGACCCCATCGACCCGGAGTGAGGCGGCATACCGCGCCTTTCTTTCAGGGGGGCGGCTGCGGCCGCCCCTGCAAATCATCAAAACGGCGCGCCATGGCTGACCATGGCGCGCCGTTTTGCACGGTGGATCAATAGGGCAGATTCTTTTCCGTCTCGGGGTCAAAGAGGTGGATGAGTTCCGGGCGGAAGGTGAAGTTGATCTCAGTGCCGTAGGGGATGCCGGCCCGGTGCTCGGCGGGCAGGTCGGTGGTGGGCACGCGCATGACCACATCCCGGCCCACGGCGCTGACATGGAGGTAGACCTCGCTGCCCATCATCTCGGACACGTCCACCTTGCTGGCAATGGTATGGCTGCCGGCGGTAGCGGCAAAGGAAATATGCTCGGGGCGTACGCCCACGGTGACCTGCCGCTCGCCCACGTCCTTCTCGGCCAGGCGCTTCTGGGCCGCCTCGCCCAGGGTCATCACCGCCTCGCCCACAGCAATCTGGTACTTGCCGTCCTGCTTGGTCAGCTTTGCGTCAAAGAAGTTCATCTGGGGGGTGCCGATGAAGCCGGCCACGAACAGGTTGGCGGGCTGGTCGAACACCTCCTGAGGGGTGCCGATCTGCTGGATGAAGCCGTCCTTCATGATGACGATGCGGTCGCCCAGGGTCATGGCCTCGGTCTGGTCGTGGGTGACGTAGATGAAGGTGGTGTTGATCCGCTGGCGCAGCTTGATGATCTCGGCCCGCATCTGGTTGCGCAGCTTGGCGTCCAGGTTGGACAGGGGTTCGTCCATCAGGAACACCTGGGGGTCCCGGACGATGGCCCGGCCGATGGCCACCCGCTGCCGCTGGCCGCCGGACAGGGCCTTGGGCTTGCGGTCCAGGTACTGGGTGATGTCCAGGATGGCCGCGGCCTCCTTCACCTTCTTGTCGATCTCGTTGGCGGGCATCTTGCGCAGCTTCAGGGCGAAAGCCATGTTCTCATACACCGTCATGTGGGGATAGAGGGCGTAGCTCTGGAACACCATGGCGATGTCCCGGTCCTTGGGCTCCACGTCGTTCATCCGCTTGCCGGCGATGAACAGGTCGCCCTCGGAGATATCCTCCAGCCCGGCAATCATCCGCAGGGTGGTGGACTTGCCGCAGCCGGAGGGGCCCACCAGCACGATGAACTCCTTGTCGGCAATGTCCAGATTGAAGTCGTGGACGGCGGTCACCTTGTTGTCATAGATCTTCTTGACGCCTTTCAGAGATACGGTTGCCATACGTCTGGCCGTAAGGGCGATGCCTCCGCAAGCACCCTCTCGCCCGGGCAGAGCGAAACTGCCCGGACTTTACGGCAGGTCTCCACACTGCCGCACCGCCGGCCGGCGGGTTTTCCTCCTTCTTAACGGCTCCCCCGGTCCTATGGAAATGGAGTAGGGCCGGGACGCCTGATTTGGGGGGTACGCGGTGCTTCGGTCAGCGGTCCACCCGCTGGCCGCGGAAAAATACGTCCTTCACTTCCAGATCCTTGTCCAGGATCACCAGGTTGGCCCGCTTGCCGGGCTCCAGGCTGCCCACCCGGCTGAAAATGCCGATGGCCCGGGCGGGATTTACCGCGGCGGCCCACACGGCCTCCTCCAGGGGGATGCCGAAGGACACGGCGGTTTTCATGCAGCCCATCAGGTCCGTGACCGACCCGGCCAGGGTGCCGTCGGCCAGGGTGGCGTGCTTGCCCCTGACGGTCACGTCCTGGCCGCCCAGGGTGTACTGCCCGTCTGGCATGCCGGCGGCCCGCATGGTGTCGGAGATCAGGATCACCCGTTTGCAGCCGAACATGCGGAACACCGCCCGCACCATCGCCGGGTGGATGTGGACCCCGTCGCAGATGAGCTCCACATTGCACAACGGGGTGTCCAGAGCGGCCCCCACCACGCCCGGGGCGCGGTGGCCGAAGGGGTTCATGCCGTTGAACAGGTGGGTCACCTGCCGGGCGCCCCGCCGGAAGGCCGCCAGGGCGGTATCGTAGTCGGCGGCGGTATGGGCCAGGGAGACCACCACCTCGTCTTCCACCGCCTCCACGAACTCCAGGGCGCCGGGTACCTCCGGAGCCAGGGAGACCAGCTTCACCAGCCCCTTGGAGACGGCCATGAGCCGGTGGAACATCTCCACGTCAGGGGCATGGAGCCAGGCGCCGTTCTGCGCGCCCTTCTTCGCCTCGGACAGGAAGGGGCCCTCCAGGTTGATGCCGCACAGCTCGGCGCCGCCCTTGTGGGCGGCCCTGTGATCGGCGGCCACCCGGCACACCCGGGTGAGCTGCTCCTCCAACAGGGTCATGCCCGCAGGGCAGATCTGGGTGACGCCCCGGGAGAGCTCGTACTCGGCCATGATCTCCAGGCCCTCCGGGTCGGCGTCAGAAAAGTCCCGCCCCATGCAGCCGTGGAAATGGAGATCGGTAAGGCCCGGGATGATATAGCAGCCCTCGGCATCGTATGTCGCCCCGTCGGCGCTGGACCCGGACAGCAGGCGCCCGTCGAAGCACACGTCCCGCCGGACGAAGCCCTCCCGCAGGTCAAAGACCTGCCCGCCGCTTATCCGCATACAGGCACACCCGCTTCCACCAGCTTGCTCAGGGCGGCCTTGTCGCCCACCAGGGTCACATCGGGGTGGAGCTGGAGCACCGAGGCGGGGACCTGCTTGGTCACCGGGCCGGCAAATGCCTTGTACACCGCCTCCGCCTTGTCCTCGCCGCTGACCACCATGAGGATGCGCCGGGCGTTCATGATGTTCTTGATCCCCATGCTCAGGGCGTGGCGGGGCACGTCGTCGCGGTTTTCAAAAAAGCGCTGGTTGGCGTCGATGGTGCTCTCGGTCAGGTCCACCACATGGGTCTCCAGGCCGAAGTTCTCCCCCGGCTCATTAAAGGCGATGTGGCCGTTGTGGCCCATGCCCAGCAGCTGCAGGTCGATGCCCCCCAGGTCGCGGATGAGCTGGTTGTAGGCCCTGCACTCGGCCTCGGGGTCCTTGGCCAGGCCGTTGAGCACGTGGGTGTTCTCGGGCTTGATGTCGATGTAATCAAAGAGGTTGACCTGCATGAAGTAGCGGTAGCTCTGCTCGTGGTGGGGGGACAGGCCCAGATACTCGTCCAGGTTCACCGAACGGGTCTCGGCAAAGCTCAGATCCCCCTTGTTATACCAGTCCACCAGCTGCTTGTACAGGCCCACCGGGGTCCCCCCGGTGGCCAGGCCCAGCACGCAGTCGGGCTTGTAAATGACCTGGGCGGAGATGATGTTGGCCGCCCGGCGGCTCATGGCAGTGTAGTTTTCCGCTTGATAAATACGCATTCTATCTCGCTCCTTGTTCGGCAAAATGTCAGCAGTATTTGGCCACGGCGGCGGCGATCATGGCGCCGGCCTCGTCCACCACGGCAGCGTCGCTGTCGATGAGGGCGGGCATGGGCTTGCGGACCGAGCCGCAGGGCACCCCGTTTTTGGCCAGGATGGCCTTCTGCACGGCGTAGAGGTTGCCGTGGGCCTGGCACATCTTGTAGATGATGCGGTCAATGTCGTTCTGGATCTGGCGGGCGGGCTCCATCTCGCCCTTCTGGAAGTGGTCATACACCTTCAGGAAGAGCTCGGGCATGACGGCGTAGGTGCCGCCGATGCCGGCGCAGGCGCCCATAGCCAGGCCGGAAATGTACTGCTCGTCGGGGCCGTTGAACACCAGTACCCCGGCGTCCCGCCACATCTGGATGTCCTGGACGGGCATGGAGGAGTTCTTCACCGCCACCACCCGGGGATTCTTCTTCATCTCCGCCAGCAGGGAGCCGGTGAGGGCTACGCCGGCCAGCTGAGGGATGTTGTAGATGACGAAGTCGGTGTTGGGGGCGGCAGCGGAGATGTCGTTCCAGTACTGGGCGATGGCATACTCGGGCAGGTGGAAGTAGATGGGGGGGATGGCGGCGATGGCGTCCACCCCCTGGGCCTCGGCGTGGGCCGCCAGCTCGCAGCTGTCGGCGGTGTTGTTGCAGGCCACGTGGGCGATGACCACCACCTTGCCCCTGGCCTCGGCCATGACGTTCTCCAACACCACCTTGCGCTCTTCCACGCTCTGGTAGATGCACTCGCCGGAGGAGCCGCCCACGTACAGGCCGTTGACTCCCTTGCCGATCAGGTGCCGGGTCAGGCCCCGCACCCGCTCCGGGGAGATGTTCCCCTCCTCGTCATAGCAGGCGTAGAACGCGGGGATGACGCCCTGGTATTTCTTCAAGTCGCTCATGGATATTCCTTCTCTCTGAGAATAATAAGTGGTTTGCACGTATCAGCCCTTTACGGCACACATGGCCGCAGCGTTAAGCAAATGTGCCAGCGGCACATTTGTAGCGGAGGCTCCGCCGGCTGTGCCGGCGGAGATTCGTACCATTACGGTGCATCAGCCCTTTACAGCACCCATGGCGATGCCCTGGGTAAAGTACTTCTGGAAGGCGATGAACACGATGATGATGGGCACGGCGGCCAGGGCGGCGCCGGCCATGATGAGGCCGAAGTCGGAGGACATTTCGCCCTGGAGGTTGGAAATGCCCAGGGGCAGGGTGTAGGCCATTTCGTCGCCCTGGAGCATGACCAGCTGGAGGAAGTAGTCGTTCCAGGTGTTGACAAAAGTGAAGATGGCCAGGGCGCCGACGCCCGGCTTGATCATGGGGAAGACCACGCTGAAGAAGGTGCGCAGCTCCCCGGCGCCGTCCACCCGGGCGGCCTCCATGATCTCAGTGGGCACCGTCTCGGAGAACTGCTTCATCAGAAACACGCCGAAGGGCCAGCCCACCGTGGGCAGGATCACCGCCCAGATATTGTTGTTCAGCCCGAAGAAGGTCATCTCCTGCAGCAGGGGGATGACGATGACCTGCTTGGGCAGGGCCATGGCGCAGATGATGATGGTGAAGAGCACCCCCCGGCCGATGAACCGCTTCTTGCCCAGGGCATAGCCCGCCAGGGAGGCGGTGAGGCAGGTGAGGACCATGGCGGCCACGGAGATGAACACGATGTTGAACAGCCAGCGCAGGGCGGGGTGCTCCAGCAGGCGGAGGTAGTTGTCCAGGGTGGGGTTCTGGGGGAACCAGATGGGATACCGGGCGTTGATCTCGATGGCGTCCTTGAAGGAGCCGGTGACGATCCAGTACAGGGGGAAGAGGAAGAACAGCGCCACCAGGATCAGGATCACGGCGGCAAACACCTTGTAGCCGGTGGAGGTTCCGCTCAGGTCGGTCTTTTTCACTTTGACCGCGGCAGGATTCGTACTCATGTTTTCGTTCCCCCCTTAGTCCGTTTTCGCCACCTTGAACTGGATGGCGGAGAAGATGGCGATGATGATGGCCAGGACCACGCCGATGGCGTTGGCATAGCCGAAGTCCTGGAGGGTGTATGCGGTGTAGTACACCTGGTACATGATGGTCATGGTGGAGTTCAGCGGTCCGCCCCGGGTCAGCAGCTGGATGAGGGCGAAGCACTGGAAGGAGTTGATGGTGGTGATGACCAGTACGTACAGGGTGGTGGGCATGATCTGGGGCCACTTGATCTTCCAGAACACCTGGAGCTTGGTGGCGCCGTCCACCTGGGCCGCCTCGATGAGGGACTGGTCCACATTTCCCAGGGCCGCCACGTAGAGCACGATGGGCTGGCCGATGGAGGTGGTGAACAGGATCAGGATGATGAACCACAGGGCGGTGGACTGCGTGCCCAGCCAATCCATGCCGTTGGTGCCCGCCACCTGGTTGAGCAGGCCGTTATAGGGGTCCAGGATCCACTTCCACACCACGGTGATGGCCACCGAGCCGGTGACCACCGGCAGATAGAACACGCAGCGGAAGAAGGACCGGGGGAAGGCGTGCATCTTGTAGATGGCGGAGCTTACCCACAGGGAAAAGGCGGTGACGGTGGGCACGGCCACCACCACGATGAGGATGGTGTTGCGCAGGCCCGCGTGGAACACCTCGTCCTGAAGCAGCCGGAGATAGTTGTCAAACCCGGCAAAGCCCTGGACGCCGCCTATGCCGTACTCCAGGAAGCTGTACACCACGCAGATGACCATGGGGATGACCACAAAGGCCACGAAGAAGAACAGGCTGGGCAGCAGAAACAGATAGGCGGAGATGGTCTCCCGCCTGACCAGGGCCTTGCTCATGCCGGAGAACTGGGACTGCTTCTGCTTTTTCGGTTTCCGCTGGGCGGCAACCGCCGGGGCGTTTTGCGCCATGAGTTTCTCCCCTCTTTCAAAGTTGATTTCGCGGTTTTTCCCGCGGCGCCGCCGCGGGAAAAGAACGGCGCCCGCCCCCTCACAGGGAGCGGGCGCCGCGTCTCACAGTGTTCGGTTGCCCATGGGTGGGTCTCAGCCGATGTTGGCGTTGGCCTCCGACACGTACTCGTCGGCCGCGGTCTGGATATCGGAGCCGGCGTCGGTGGTCATAATCTCAGCCAGGAACTGCCACCACAGGTTGCGCTGCTCGGTCCAGCCGCCGGTCAGGTTGTAGTAGCGGCCCAGGTAGTCGCTCATCAGGGCGAAGGGAGCGCGCAGATCGGCGTCGGCGTCGCCCTCATAGATGTCGCCCCAGTCGGCGTGGACGGAGAAGAAGCCGGTGACCTTCACGGCCTCGGTGCCGGCGGTCTGGTCGTCGCACACGAACTGGATGAACTTCTTGGCGGCCTCGATCTTGGCCTCGTCGCCGTTGTCGAAGATGCCGAAGCCGTAGGGGCCGGCCATCTCCAGCTCGGGCTGGCCGTCGTCAGAGGGGAAGGCCATGGCGAAGGGGGTGAACTGGGTCTGCTCGGCGTACTGGACATAGTTGGAATAGTTCCAGCAGAAGCTGACGGCGCAGGTCTGGTTGGCAAAGGCCTGCAGCTCCTGGGAGGCGGCGTAGCTGGCGTTGGCGGACAGGGAGCCGTCGTCCACCATGCCGCGCAGCAGCTCCAGGGCCTTCACGTTGTTGGCGCTGTTGATGTTGTAGGAGGTGCCGTCGTCGTTGACGAAGTAGTCGGAGTACAGGTTGTTCACCAGAGCGCGGGTGCCCTGGTCGCCGCCCTGGGCGCCGCAGTAGATGATGCCGGGGGTGGCCAGGTTCAGGGTGCCGTCGGCAATGGCGTCGCGGATGGCGCCCATGGCGGCCACGAAGTCGTCGGTGGTCCAGGTGCGGGTCTCCTCGTCGATGTACTGCAGGGCGCCGGCGGCCTCAAAGGCCTCGTAGTTGATGGCCATGCAGTGGGCGGCCACGCTCAGGGGGTACATGTAGTAGGTGCCGTCCAGCTGGGACACGCTGGAGATGCCCTCGGCGATGTCGGAGCCGCCGGCAGTCCACAGATCGGACAGATCCACCATCAGGCCCTCACGGGCGTAGTTGCCCACGATGCGCTCGGGGCCCTCAAAGATGATGTCGGGGGCGCTGTTGGAGCTGATGGCGGTGGTCAGCTTCTGGTCGCCGTCCTGATAGTTGATGGGGGTCACGGTGACAGTGATGTCGGGGTTGGCCTCGTTGAAGGCGGCCACGATGGGCTCCCAGGCGGCGGCATCGGTAAAGCCGCCGATGTTGAAAGACCACAGGTTCAGCTCCACGGCGCCGCCGCTGGAGGTCTCGCTGGCAGGAGCGTTGGAGCTGCCGGGGGGGGTCTCGCTGCTGCCCTGGGTTCCGCCGCCGCAGGCGGCCAGACCGAGGGTCATGCCGGCGGCGAGCAGGAGAGCAAGAGGTTTCTTCATGTTCATTGTTACATCCTCCTCATTTTTGATAAATTTTGCGAGGACTGGGGTTGCCCCCGTTGTGTAGATTGTATAGTTTCGGGCCGGGTTTGTCAATACGATTTTCAAAAAAATTTTCAAAACATTTTTTGTTCTGCAATTTTCTTTCAAAATCGCCCTGCCGCGGTCAGATGTGCTTGTCGGAGAGTACCTCGGCCACGATCTCCCGGGTGGCGGCGCACCTGGCCGCGTCCCGGCGGCAGACCTCGTGGAAGAGCACGTCCGTCAGATAGAGCTGGGCCACCCGGGCCGCCACGGAGCCCACCTGGAGCGGCCCCTCCCGGGAGCCGCACTGGAGCACCACGTCGGCATAGGCTGCCCCCGGCGACTTGGGGAAGCGGGTGATCAGGATGGCCATGGCCTTCCGCTCCCGGACGATTTTCAGGTTTTTCAGCAGCTCCTCGGTGGAGCCGGAGTAGGAGTAGTAGAGCACCGCGTCCCGGGGCGTCAGGTGGGAGGCGGCGATGGCCTGCATGTGGGAATCCACCACCGCCGTGAAGTTGGGCATGCTGGTGCTGAACAGATGGGCGCACTCCTGGGCCAGGAGCATGGAGCCGCCCTGGCCCATGCACAGCACCTTCTCCGCGGAGAAGAGGATGTCCGCCGCCCGGCGGATGGCCTCAGGGCGGATCAGCTCCAGGGTCTGGGCCATGGCGTCCCGGTCGGCGGCGTAGACCTTGCGGCCCATCTCCTCGATGCTGTCCTCCGGCAGCACCTCGCCCTGGGTGGGCAGGGTGTCCGGCCGGCCGGCCGTGGAGTTGGCCACCGCCAGCTTGAAGGCGTTATACCCCTTGTAGTCCAGCCTCCGGCAGAACCGGGAGATGGTGGCCTCCGCCACGCCGGACTCCTCCGCCAGCTCGGAGATGGACATGAACTGGGTCTTCTGCTGGTGGATGACCACGTAGTCGGCCACCTTTTTCTCCGCGCTGGTCAGCTGGTAGTACTCGCTGTTGATCTTCTCAAATACATTGCCGAAGGGCATAAGCGCCCCCCTTATTGCTTGGCCAGGAGCTGATCCAGCATCTGATCGCACATGATCAGCATCCGCGGCAGGTGGAAGGGGCCCTTGAAGGTGCTGCCCTTGCAGGCGGGCATGGTGGGCTTGCCGTCCCGGCGGAGATAGCCGTACCAGTCGCCGAACTCGGGGTCGGAGAAGTGCTCCTTGCAGTAGTCCATGGTCCGCTCAAACCAGGTGAGGTACTTCTCATCCCCGGTGTCCCGGAAGATCATCAGGCTGGCGATCATGGTCTCGTCGTGGGGCCACCACAGCTTCATGTCGTGCTCATAGGCCTCGGGGGGACGGCCCAGGCAGTCGATAAAGTAGAGCAGGCCGCCGTACTCATAGTCCCAGCCGGCGTTGATGGCCTGGTCAAAGATCTTCATGGCGATCTCGTGCTGCTTCTTGTCCCCCTTCCGGTTGGCGTCCTCCATGAGGAACCAGGAGCACTCGATGTCGTGGCCGGGGTTGACCACCCGGCCCTCGGTCACATCCAGGCGGGGGGTGCCGTCCAGGTCCACGCTCTCCAGGGTGCAGCCCAGCTCGGGCTTGTAGTGGTACTGGAAGATCTCATCCACGCACTTCTGGGCCCGCTCATTGTAGAGGGCCTCCTGCTCCGGGTCCACCCGGCGCAGCACGGAGGTGATGTTCAGGTAGATCATGGGGTTGGCCAGAGCCCGGCCGGACCGGGTCTCCGGGATGGTCTTGGGGCCCATGCCGGCGGGGTCGCTGATAAGGCCCTGGTTCAGGCCCCAGATCAGGTCATAGGCCCGCCGGGCCCGCTCCAGGCACTCCTTCTCCCCGGTGACGCCGTAATACTCGGCGTTGGCGATGGCGTAGAACCCCTCGGAGAAGCAGTAGCGCCGCTGGCGCAGGGGCTTTCCGTCGCCGGTGACGGTGAAATACATGCGGTCGCCGGCCTGGCGGTTGATGCAGTGGGCCTCCATGAAGTCCAGGCAGCTCTTGCTGGCCGCCAGCCACTCCTCCTTCACCCCATACACATGGCACAGATAGGCAAAGGTCCAGGCGCACCGGCCCTGCATCCACACGCTCTTGTCCGTGGAGAACACCTTGCCCTCCCGGTCCAGGCAGGTGTACACCCCGCCATGCACCGGGTCCATGCCGTTTTTCAGCCAGAAGGAGACGCTGCGCTCCAGCTCCTCCCGGATCCACTTTTGATGCGCCCCCAGGCGCGCGGTCATATTCATGGTCATCATCCTGCCTTTCATTTTCAAAAGACCATCTTGTACGTTCCCATCATATCCCGCCGGCCCGGGCCCCGTCAAGGGCAAAAAGAAAATAATTTTCAAAACGCTGAAAATATGCTTGACAGATGCGAAAAAACTGATAGCCTATAAGGGGACGTACCGATCTGTCTCCCATCAAAAAGGAGGGCTCACGTTATGAAGCACCTGGGGATCGAAGTCCCTGTCAAACACGTGCCGGAGCTGGACCCCGGCTTTCTCCCGCTGGGCAAATTCCGCACAGCCTTTCTGGCCGGCGCCAGCCAGCCGCTGGACATCGCGGTGGAGCGCTCCGGCGGCGAGGTGGCGGTGTACAGGACCTTTATCCACGGCACCCCTGAAATGGCCATCGCCGACGCCTATTATGTGGACCGAATGGTAAAAATGCTCCTGTGGACCATGGGCGGGTTCAAGGTCTACCTCAGCGGGGACGAGGGGGTGTACCGGGCCATTCGGGACGCCTACCGCCCCGGCGGGCAGCGGGCCTTCGACGCGGCCTTCATGTCCGACGTGTACGAGCGCCCCTTCGAGGTGGTGCTGTGCGACGCCATTCCCGCCGAGCGCAGCGCCCCCAAGGCCGTGGGCCGGCACCTGGAGGGCTGCCGCATCGGATTCGACGCCGGCGGGAGCGACCGCAAGGTGTCTGCGGTCATCGACGGCCAGCCCGTGTTCTCCGAGGAGGTGGTCTGGTTCCCCAAGACCAATTCCGACCCGGACTATCACTATGAGGGCATCGTCTCCGCCCTGAAGTCCGCCGCCGCCCACATGCCCCGGGTAGACGCGGTGGGGGTGTCCTCCGCCGGCATCTACATCGGCAACCGCACCATGGTGGCCTCCCTGTTCCTGCAGGTTCCCAGATCCGACTTCGACGCCAAGGTGAAGGACATCTACATCCGGGCCATCCGGGATACCTTTGGCGACGTGCCCTATGTGGTGGCCAACGATGGGGACGTGTCCGCCCTGGCCGGCGCCATGAGCCTGGAGGAGAACAACATCCTGGGCATCGCCATGGGCACCAGCGAAGCGGTGGGCTATGTGGACGCCAACGGCAACATCACCGGCTGGCTCAACGAGCTGGCCTTCGCCCCGGTGGACGTGTCCCCCGCCGCCATGATGGACGAGTGGTCTGAGGACATCGGCTGCGGCGTGAAGTACTTCTCACAGGACGCGGTCATCAAGCTGGCCCCCGCCGCCGGCATCCACCTGGACGAGAGCCTCTCCCCCGCCGAAAAGCTCAAGGCGGTGCAGAAGCTGATGGAACAGCCCGGCTCCCCCGCCGAGGCCATTTTCCGCTCCATCGGCGTGTATCTGGGCCACTCCCTGGCCCTGTACCACCATTTCTACGGTTTCAGGCACGTGCTGCTCCTGGGCCGGGTCATGTCCGGCCGGGGGGGAGACATCGTGCTGGATACCTGCAAAAAGGTCTTGGCCGACGAGTACCCGGAGATCGCGGACAAGATCGCCCCCACCCTGCCCGACGAGAAGGCCCGCCGGGTGGGCCAGTCCGTGGCCGCCGCCTCCCTGCCGGAGCTCCGAGCATAAAAAGCCGTCCCCGAAAGCTCCACATCGTTTTGTACGTCCGGGTTCTTTCTTTCGGCCCGGGCCGGATTTCCACGCAGCGATACAAGCGCCCCCTGTGCAGGTTTGCTTTCCTGCACAGGGGGCGCTTTCAGCGTGTCTTTCTTTTTGGGCGGGACGGTTAAAATCGATATTTTAGAATGACAGGACCGTTGCAGGAGAACCACCCAACCGGCCTTCTGGCCGGCGGCGCCAATGCGCCGTACAAGTGTTTTTGCCTTTGGCGAAAACCTTGGCGCAGGGCGAATTCACTTCGCCCGAGCATTTGAAATCACCGAAGGGTGGAGCCGCCCTCTGGGCGGCGGAACCCAAACAAAAAGGCACGCTTTTCAGCGTGTCTTTTTGTTTGGTACGGGTAGTGGGAGTCGAACCCACACGGTTGCCCACAGGAACCTAAATCCAGCGCGTCTGCCAATTCCGCCATACCCGCATATTCAGTTGTCCGTCCAGCGCGCCGCCGCAGCAGAGCCGGCGGGCTGGAGATGTGCTCTCAGTTTAGCATCGGACGGAAAAAAAGTCAATTGCGCTTCGGAAAGAGAGCGAGTATAATAAAGGCTAAATGAAAAAGGAGGAGATCGGTTATGACATCCGCGCCGAGGATCGCGGCCATCCAGGATATCTCCGGCTTCGGCCGGTGCTCCATGACGGTGGTGCTGCCGGTGCTGTCGGCCATGGGCGGGCAGTGCTGTCCCCTGCCCACGGCCTATCTGTCCGCCCACACGGCCTTTCCCGCCAGCCAGCACGCTACCTTTCTGGACATGACAGGCCAGATGGCGGGTACCATGGCCCACTGGGCGGAGCTGGGGGTGACATTCGACGCCATTTACAGCGGGTTCCTCGGCTCGGAGGGGCAGATCTCCCTCATTGAGGACTTTTACAGCCGGTTCCGGGGGGAGCACACCCTGGTACTGGTGGACCCGGTGATGGGAGACCACGGCAAGCCCTACCGCACCTATACTCCTGACATGTGCGCCCGAATGGGGGAACTGGCCGCCCGGGCCGACGTGATCACCCCCAATCTCACCGAGGCGGCGCTGCTGCTGGGCGAGCCCTACGAGGCCGTCCCCGGCGATGAGGCCGGCCTGCGCGGCTGGCTGGAGCGGCTGAGCCTGGAGGGCCGGCGCTCCGTGGTGCTCACCGGGGTGAGCCTGGTCCCCGGCCAGGTGGGCGCCGGCTGGTTCGACCGGGGCGCCGGGCGGGCCGGCTTTACCATGACCCACCAGGAGCCCGCCCACTTTCCCGGCACCGGAGACCTGTTCGCCAGCGTGGTGCTTGGCTCCCTGCTGCGGGGAGAGGCGCTGTCTGACGCGGCGCGGCTGGCGGCGGAATTCGTCCAGCGCTGCGCCGCCCACACGCTGGCTCTGGGCACCCCCCTGCTGGAGGGCGTCCAGTTCGAACCCCTGCTGGGAGAGCTGATCGGGCGGTGAGCCGTCCCCTGCGCACAGCCCTGGAGTCATAACCACCGGCTAAGCCGGTGGCTTGAGTAGGCCCTATAAGGGCCTAATACCGGCATGCGTCTTAAGACGCACTGAATTTTATTTCTCTTGCATCACTTGCCCTACGGCCCGTAAACGGGCATCCGTCGTTCTAACAAAAGTTTTTCTTTACTGGTAACCCGTTGTTAGCAGCTCGCTTCGCTCGTTGCTTAAAGCTAAAGCTTTTTTACGGGATACCTCCACCGGCAGAGCCGGTGGTTTCCTTACCCAAAAAGAAAAGCAAGGAGCCGGATACGGCTCCTTGCTTTCTTTTGCTTTGTAGACCGCCCGCCGTCTGGGGCCCCCGCTCAGACGCGGGCCGCGGCGGCCTCCATGGCGCGCCGGCGGATCTCCAGCATGCGGATGACATAGAGAGAGTCGGTGATCACCTTCATGGGTTTGGCATAGTTCAGGGTGAACAGCCCCAGGAAAGAACGGGCGTCCACCCGGATGGTGTCGTCCTCATTGGCAATATACACCGGCTTATCCGCATTGGCAGCCAGCTGCTGCAGGTCGGCCAGCTCAGAGATCGCATTGATCTTCAAGTCAAAAACCATAAGTCATACCTCCTTGTGTTTGACCGTGGAGAGTATAATACACCCAGCCAGTCCATTTCAATGGGCAGACTGAACGAAATGATGTGTCCATTTCTCCTCTTCCGGCCACAAACAGCACGAAAACTGTCCCATTTAAGTTGCCCATTAATACTTTTTTAAAATCCATGAAATCGAAAAGTAAAAATTTCGTATGGCGTTTTATTATTTAGTGCGGTACTTAAATGCGGATTCCATGTTTTGATTTTTATTTGACATATGCCAAAAACATGCTATAATATTGGCATAAGCCAAAAACGGAGGGATGGACATGCCGCGGCCCAGAAAATGCAGGCGCATCTGCGCGCTCCCCCGGCACACCAGCTTCGCCCCCCTGGAAGGGGGCGGAGGCGGCCCTGTGGAAATGGCGGTGGAGGAGTACGAGGCGCTCCGCCTCATCGATCTGCTGGGCTGCACCCAGGCCGAATGCGCCCGCCAGATGGGCGTGGCCCGCTCTACCGTTCAGCAGATCTGCGACGGGGCCCGGCGGAAGCTGACCCTGGCCCTGGTGGAGGGGCGGCCCCTGTTCATCGCCGGGGGGGACTACACCGTCTGCCCCGGCGCCGGGGCGTGTCCCGGCCGGGACTGTGCCCAGCGCAGATGCGGCGGGCATCGGTGCGGCTGCGGCGGCTGCCAGAGCTCTGAACAAAACAAGGAGGAACCATCATGAAGATCGCGGTCACTTATGAGAACGGGCAGGTATTCCAGCATTTCGGCCACACGGAGCAGTTCAAGCTCTACGACGTGGAGAACGGCGCGGTGGTCTCCGCCCAGGTGGTGGACACCAACGGCAGCGGCCACGGGGCGCTGGCGGGCTTTTTGCGGGAGCGCGGGGTGGACGCGCTGATCTGCGGCGGCATCGGCGGAGGCGCCCGCAGCGCTCTGGCCCAGGCCGGTATCCGGCTCTATCCCGGCGCGGCGGGGGATGCCGACGGCGCGGTGGCCGCCCTGCTGGCCGGCACCCTGTCCTATGACCCGGACACCACGTGCGACCATCACGGCCACGGGGAGGGACACGACTGCGCCCATCACGGCGGCGGGCACTCCTGCGGCCACCACAGCTGCGGCGGCTGAGCGCCGTCCGCCATTGGTAAAAATGCGCAGAAAATTTTCAAAATCTCTGTGACATTTGGCGAACTTCGTGGTATAATCATGGCAAGGAGCGGGACACCGTTCCAGGATGCCCTTCGGGGCGAAAGGAGTGAAAACGATGAAGTTCGTGTTTACTGACAAGAAAATCAATTTGCCCAACAAGGTCCACGCCTACGCGGAGAAAAAGGTGGGCAAGTTAGACCGTTATTTTAAGGCGGACACGGAGGCCGCCATGGTGTTCAGCGTGGAAAAGGGCCGCAATAACGTAGAGTTGACCATCCGCTCCGGCGGCACCATCATCCGGGTGGCGGAGAGCACCTCCGATATGTTCGCCACCATTGACGCCGCCGTCTCCTCGGTGGAGCGCCGGCTCCGCCGGAACAAGACCCGGCTGGAAAAGCGCCTGCGCCAGGATGCGTTCACCCGCAGCGTGGACGCAGAGGAAGTCTCCTCCTTTGCCCCTGTGAGCGACGAGGAGGAATACCGCATCGTGCGTACCAAGCGCTTCCCCATCAAGCCCATGACGGTGGACGAGGCAGTGCTCCAGATGGAGCTGGTGGGCCACACCTTCTTCGCCTTCAAGGATGTGGATCAGGATGGCCGCTTCGCCGTGGTGTACAAGCGCAACGACGGGGACTACGGCCTGATCGAAGACGACACCTGACTTTGCGCTCCAAAAGGGCCGCCGGCTTTGCCGGCGGCCCTTTTCGTCTCCTCTGTCCACGCTACTCCGGGCGGCTGTCCTCCGCCAGCGCCAGCATATTCTCCGCCAGGATCCCATATCCCTGCGCGGGGTCGTTCACCAGAACATGGGTGACCGCGCCCACCAGCTTGCCGTCCTGGAGGATGGGCGAGCCGCTCATGCCCTGGACGATGCCGCCGGTGGCGGCCAGCAGGGCCGGATCGGTGACCCGGAGCATCAGGTCGCGGGTATCTTCGCCGTTTTGGGGAAAGATACGGGTGATCTCCACAGCGTATTCCCGCACCTGGTCGCCGGACACGTTGGACAGGATGGTAGCCGGGCCGGTGCGGACCTCATGCTCGGCCGCCACAGGGACCGGCTGGGCAGTCTGGAAAAAATCAGAAGTGGCCAGCGTCCCGAATACGCCTCCCGGCGTATTGGCGTAGAGCTCGCCCAGGTCCCGGTCCGCCTGGAACGCGCCCTTCAGCTCCCCCGGAGCGCCCTTTTCCCCCCTTTTTACGCCTGCCACATCGGAATAGAGGATCCCGCCGGACTGCAGCGGCATGAGCTGGGCGGTATCCACGTCGTTGATGCCGTGGCCCAGGGCTCCGAACACGCCGGTCTCCGGGTCCCAGAAGGTAACGGTGCCGATGCCCGCCATGGAATCCCGGATCCACGCCCCCAGCTTGTACTGCCCGTCGCTGCTGCAGCGGACAGCGCGGGCCGTGAACTGGACGGTCCTGTCGTCCCGGAGGGCGCGGATACTCATGTCCGCGTCCCCCGCCTGCTGGAGGGCGGCCTGGACCTCCTCTACGGTGTCCACCTCCGAGCGGTTGATGTGGGTGATGATGTCCCCCTCCTTCAGGCCGCAGTCCCGGGCGGGGGCAGAACGGCCCTGGTCGGAGGCCACCTCGGAAAAGCCCACCACCATCACGCCGTCGGAGAACAGCTTCACCCCCACCGCCCGGCCCACGGGCACCAGGGTGCGGGGCTGCTCCGCGGCCCGGGCGGGAGGCGCGAGGGCCAAGGCGGTCACCGCCAGCGCCGCCGCCAGGGCCACCACCCACGGCCTTGCTTTCTGCTCCTCTTTCACGTTTCCGGCATCTCCTTTCCAAAGATCATATTTCTGCGCCAACGGCGCCGTGCTTAATATGACCCGCTTTTCGCCTCATGCCGCTGGGAATGAAACGCACCGCTGGCTTCCGAAATGTCCCATTCCCGCCCCGGGCGGCGCCGCCGGGATCTATGCTGGCACATTCTTCCGATCTTCCAGATTTTTAAACGGCCGGCTGCCCGGGACGTGAAAAAGCCCCGCGCCCTTTTGGAGGGCGCGGGGCCGGAGCCGCTTTTTTGCCGGGTTCAGGCCCGGCGGGCCTTGTCCCGCACATAGATGTTGGTCACGTTGGGCTGGTCGGTCTTGCGCACGTCTACCTCGAACCGGGGCAGGGACTTGACCAGCTTGCTCAGCTTGGAAAAGCCGAAGTTGCGCGGGTCGAAGTCCGGCTGCTTCTTCACCAGCAGGTTGCCCAGGTCGCTCATGAAGGCGTAGCCGTCCTCGTCGGCCATGGTCTCCACCGCGTCGGCAATAAGCTCCACCACCGCCTTGGGCACATGGGGGCCGGGCTGCTCCTCCTTCTTTTTGACGGCCTTTTTGGCCTTGACGGGCTTGTCGGCCGCCTTGGGCTCCTCGCGGGTCTCGGCCGCCCGGCTCTCCTCCTCCGCCTTGGCCTCCGCCGCCCGGGCCTGCTCGGCGGCGGAGCGGATGACCTCGATATACACAAACTTGTCGCAGGCCACGATAAAGGGGCTGGGGGTCTTCTTCTCCCCCATGCCGTAAACCTTTTTCCCCGCCTCCCGCAGGCGGATGGCCAGGCGGGTGAAGTCGCTGTCGCTGCTCACCAGCACGAAGCCGTCCACCTGGCCGGTGTAGAGGATGTCCATGGCGTCGATGATCATGGCCGAATCGGTGGAGTTCTTGCCGGTGGTGTAGCCGTACTGCTGCACGGGGGTGATGGCGTTCTCCAGGAGCAGGGGCTTCCAGGAGGCCAGGTTGGGGGTGGTCCAGTCGCCGTAGATGCGCTTGATGGTGGGGGTGCCGTATACCGCCACCTCCGCCATCACATCGCCGATGGCGCTGCGGGGGGCGTTGTCCGCGTCAATGAGCACCGCCAGGCGCAGGTCTGTCTGTTCCGCCATAGTCTCGCTTCCTTCCTCTCAGATACCCAAACTCATTTTACCCTCCGGCCGTTCAGGAACACCGCCTTGACCCGTCCGTTCCAGTCGAAGGGATGGCGGTCGGTGACCACCACGTCGGCGTCCTTTCCGGGGGTAAGGGTGCCCACCCGCCTGTCCAGGCCGGCGATCTCGGCGGCGTCCCGGGTGATGGCCGCCAGGGCGTCCTCCGGGTCCATGCCGCCCCGCACCGCCATGGCCGCGCACAGGGGCAGATACTGGATGGGGGTCTCCGGATGGTCGGTGCAGATGGCCACCTTCACCCCCGCGGCGCGGAGCCTGGCCGGGTTCTCCAGGCTCTGGCCCGCCAGCTCGGGCTTGGATCGGTCGGTAAGGCAGGGCCCGGTGATCACCGGCACCCCCGCCCCGGCCAGCAGCTCGGGCACCAGATAGCCCTCCGTACCGTGGACCACCACCGGCCTGAGCCCGAACTCCCCGGCCAGGCGCACCGCCGTGGCGATATCGTCGGCGCGGTGGGCGTGGAAATGGGCGGGCAGGTCCCCGGTGACCACCGAAGAGAGGGCCTCCAGCTTGGCGTCAAAGTCGGGCATATCCTCCTCCGGGTCCTCCTCCGCCTTGGACTGCTTGTCCTGGTACTCCTGGGCGCGGGCCAGGTTTTCCCGGATGATGGCCGCCGTGGCCATGCGGGTGACGGGGGTCTCCTTGCGCTCGTTATACACCGACTTGGGGTTCTCACCCAGGGCAAATTTCATGGCGGCCGGGGCCTTCACCACCATCTCGTCCACCCAGCGGCCGTCGGTCTTGAGGGCGGCGAACTGGCCGGCGATGGGGTTGGCCGAGCCAGGGCCGGTGAGCACGGTGGTCACGCCCCCTTCCCGGGCCTCCCGAAAGCCCCGGTCCATGGGGTTCACCCCGTCGATGGCCCGCAGCTGGGGGGTGCAGGGGTCGGTGGACTCGTTGCCGTCGTCGGCCTCGAAGCCCAGGGCGTCCCCAAACAGGCCCAGGTGGCAGTGGGCGTCGATGAAGCCGGGGAGGATGTGGCCCCCCTCCGCGTCCAGCCCCTCCTCCGGCGGAAAGGGGGGCAGCGCCTCCATGGGGCCCACCGCCGTGAGCTTGTCCCCTGAAAAGGCCACGAACCCCCGCTGGATCACCGGGCCGTCCATAGGATGTACTACTCCGTTGTAAATGACCATGCTGCCACGCCTTTCGACAAAGGTTTTGTTTGACAATTTATGGGAACTATGTTATGCTGTTCCTACAGCTCATCGGATCGTTCCCCCTCGGCGCCCGCAAGGGCGCCTTTCTTTTTGTCCGGACCGCGCCCGCTATCCCGCCAGGTCGGACTGCTCCGCCAGCGTCACCTCCCGCTCCAGCCAGACGCCGGAGCGCCAGAGGCGCAGGGCCAGGGTTTCGCCTGCCGCCAGGGCGTCCTTGGCCGCCAGCAGCTCGTCGGTGGAGCGCACCGGGGCGCCGTCAGCCTCCACGATCACGTCCCCGGGCTGAAGGACGCCGAAGGCGGGCCCGTCCGGCTCCACCGTCTCCACCCGGACCCCCTGGGGGATGTCCAATGCCTGGGCCGTGGCCTCCGTCACGGTGGTGACGGTGATGCCGATGGTGGGCCGGCCGGTGACCTCGCCGCAGTCGATAAGCTGGTCCACCACCGATTTGACGGTGGTGGTGGGGATGGCGAAGCCAAGGCCCTCTATCAGGCTGTCATAGGAGCCCATCTTCAGGTTGGTGATACCCACCACCTGGCCGTATTCGTTGATGAGCGCGCCGCCGGAATTGCCCTGATTGAGGGCGGCGGTGGTCTGGAGCAGGGACATGGTGTAGCCGTCCACATTCACGTCCCGGTTGATGGCGGAGATGATGCCGTCGGTCATGGTGCCCCGCAGCTCCTCGCCCAGGGGGTTGCCGATGGCCAGCACCGTGTCCCCCACCCGGAGGGTGTCCGAATCCCCGAACACCGCCGGGACCAGGTCCTCCGCCTCCACCTTGAGCACCGCCAGGTCGCTGGCCGTGTCCTGGCCCACCAGCAGGGCCTTCAGCCGCTCCCCGCTCTGCAGGGCCACTTCCACAGAAAAGCAGTCCGCGATGACGTGGGCGTTGGTGATGACGTAGCCGTCCGCCGTCATCACCACCCCGGTCCCGTAGGACCACTGGGTGTCGCCCTCCCCCAGGATGCCCACCACGGAGGCGATGTTCTCCTGATAGATCTGCTGGAAGCTGTGGGGCTCCCCCTCCGGGAGCGGGGAGATGGCCAGGGTGGTGCCGTCCCCCGTGGGGGCCCGCTCCAGCCGGCTGGGCCGGGCCGGGGCCGTCTCCACGGTCTGGCCCTTCTCCGACGGGCGGAACCGGGCCTGCATATCGGACAGCCACACGCTGTCCCACAGCCGCAGCAGCACCGCCCCACCCACCAGCAGGGCCAGCGCGCACAGGTACAGCGCCACCGCAGCCCCGCCGCCCCTGCGCCGGGGCTGCGGTCTCTTCCGGGCCGGCCCGTCCGAATGGTCATAGTAATAATAGGAGCGCATGAAACCCCCTTACGCCAGCGTGAGGGTAAAGACGAACTCCGTCACCCCGTCCTGGCTGGTCACAGTGATGTTCTCCTTGTGGTTGTTGAGGATCGTTTTGACGATATACAGACCCAGGCCCACGCCGTCCCGGTCCACGCTGCGGGACTTGTCGCTCTTGTGGAAGCGGTCGAAGATCATGGCCAGCTCCTCGGGCGGGATGGTCTGGCCGTGGTTGCGCACGGCCACATAGGCCTTGCCGCCCTTGGTGGTGATGGAGATGCCCATGGTGCTCCCCTCGTCGGAAAACTTGATGGCGTTGTCCAGCAGGTTGTAGCACACCTGCGTGATGCCGTCCGGGTCCCCCCACACCTCCACCGGCGCGTCGGGCAACTGGGTGTCCACGTCCAGGCGGCGGGCGTTGACCTTGGTCTCCAGGCTCACCAGCACCCGCAGCATCACCTCGGACACGTCGAACTGCTCCTGGGCGGTGACGTTCTCCGCCGACTGCAGCCGGGACAGGTCCAGCATCCGCCGCACCAGCCGGGACAGGCGCCTGGTCTCGGAGGAAATGGTCTGCAGGGCCGCGCGCTCCTTCTCCTGCGGTATGGTGCCGTCCAGGATCCCGTCGGAGAACCCGGCGATGGTGGTCATGGGCGTTTTGAGCTCATGGGAGATGTTGGCCACGAATTCCGAGCGGCGCTCCTCGCTCTTGGAGATGGAGTCCGCCATGGCATTGAACGCCTCCGCCAGTTCTCCCACCTCGTCTCTTCGGTTCTCATAGCCCGTCACCCGCACCTCGTATTCGCCGTGGCCGAACTTCCGGGCGGTCTCGGCGATCTCCTTCAGGGGCTTGGTCTGCCGCAGAGAGGTGATGGAGCTGGTGATGAAGGCGATGCACAGCACCACCACGGCGGTGAAAAAGAAGATGGAGGTAAAGGCCCGCCACAGCTCGGTCAGGTCGGACACCTCCGCGGCCATATAGGCCACCCCGGCCAGGGTCTGCTCGGTCTGGCCGGTGATGATGTTCTGGGTGGTGATGGTGATGGGCGTGCCCGCCACAAAGCGCTTTTCCGGGAACAGGCCGCCCAGCGTGGTCATGCCCTTGTAATCTCCCTGCTGCACCACCTGTTCGGCAATATCCTGGGGGATATACTGGCCGCTGAGGCCGCTGGTCACCGTGACCCCGTCGGAGCAGAGGACCATCTCCCCGTCGGCCTCGGTAATGAGCACAAAGGCGTTGGAGATGTGGGCCACGTTGGCAATGTAGAGCTGGTAGGCCACGCTCCGCACCCCCACGCCCTCCGCCCGCACATTGGCGGTGAAGCGGGCCACATCGTCGGTGTTGCGCTCGATGGACTGCCGGGTCTCCTGAAGGGTATAGCGGTAGGAGAGCACGAAGAAGGACACTCCCAGCATGGCAAAGGAGATGAGGATCATCCCCGCCGTCAGCAGGAACTGCCGTCCATACAGGCTCTTCATTGTTTGCCGACCACCTCAAACTTGTAGCCCACGCCCCACACGGTCTTCAGGCTCCACTGGTCGCTGACGCCTTCCAGCTTCTCCCGCAGGCGCTTGATGTGTACGTCCACCGTCCGGCTGTCGCCGAAATAGTCGAAGCCCCACACCTCGTCCAGCAGCTGGTTGCGGGTGAACACCCGGTTGGGGGAGGCGGCCAGGTGGTAGAGAAGCTCCAGCTCCTTGGGCGGCGTGTCCACCCGCTTGCCGTCTACCAGCAGTTCGTAGGAGTCCAGATTGATGACCAGCTTGTCAAAGCTCAGCTTCTTTTCCCCGGAGCCGCTCTCATCCCCGCCAAAGCGGCGGAGCACCGCGTGGATGCGAGCCAGCACTTCCTTCATTTCAAAGGGCTTGACGATATAGTCGTCGGCGCCCCCCTCCAGGCCGGCCACCTTGTCCTGGGTCTCCCCCTTGGCGGTGAGCATGATGACGGGGGTCTTGTCGTTTTCCCGGATCTTTTTGAGCACCGACCAGCCGTCCATGACGGGGAGCATGATATCCAGCAGCACCAGATCCGGACGGAAGGAGCGGAACAGCTCCACGCCCTTGCCCCCGTCGTTGGCCACCGCCGTCTCGAACCCCTCCTTCTCCAGATAGAGGTGGAGCAGTTCGGCGATGTTGGTATCGTCTTCTACAATGAGGACCTTCTTGCTCATAGCGCACCGTCCTTTTCTATGTAATGGTCTCCTCTATTATACGAACATTTTTTCGGGCATGGGTGAATTTTCTGTAAATGCCGCGGGCGCCGGCGCACTCAGCCGCCCGTATACGCCCGGTCCAGCTGGATCACAGGCTGGTACTCCGGATCCAGGGTCCTGACCGCCCGGGCAAGGCGGTCCCGCAGCTGCTGGTCATCGGCCCGGCTGGCCGCGGGGACCACCGCGTCGAAGATCACGTTGGTATGGGTCGGCCCACGGACCACCCGGAAATCGTGGATGGTCATGCCCGGCTCCACCGCCTGGGCCAGCTCGGCCACCTGGGCCCGAAGGCGGTTGATCTGCTCATCGTCGGTGGCGATTGGGTCCATATGCACCGTGGCCTCCACGCCGAACCGCTCCCGGATCTCCCGCTCGATGTGGTCGATGGCGTCGTGGGTCTCCAGGATGTCGGCGTCCTGCGGCACTTCGGCGTGGAAGGAGCACAGCCGCCGCCCGGGTCCGTAGTCATGGATGACCAGGTCGTGCATCCCCGTTACCTGGGGATGGGAGAGTACCAGTTCCCGGATGCTCCGCACCAGCTCCGGGTCGGGCGCGGACCCCAGCAGGGGGTCCACCGTGTCCCTGGCCGCGCCCCAGCCGGCGCGGAGGATGAACACAGCCACCGCCGCGCCGAACCAGCCGTCCACACTGACGTGGGCGAAGTGTCCGATGAGCGTGCCCGCCAGCACGGCGGCGGTGGCCGCCACGTCGGACAGGGAATCGGCGGCGGTGGCCTCCATGGCCGCCGAGCCGATGCGCTTGCCCAGCGCCCGGTTGAACTGCCCCATCCACAGCTTCACCAGAATGGAGGCCGCCAGGATGGCCACGGACACCGCAGAAAACTCCACCTCCTCCGGGTGCAGGATCTTCCCGATGGAGGTCCTGCCCAGCTCCACGCCCACCAGCAGGATCATCAGGCTCACCAGCAGCCCGGCCAGATACTCCATGCGGCCGTGGCCGAAGGGGTGGCCGGCGTCGGCCTTCTGCCCGGCCAGCTTGAAGCCCACCAGGGTGACTACCGAGGAGCCGGCGTCGGACAGGTTATTGAAGGCATCCGCCGTGACGGCGATGGAGCCGGTGAGCAGCCCGGCAAAAAACTTCCCCAGAGAAAGCAGAAGGTTGAGCGCGATGCCCACCCCGCCGGCAAGCACGCCGTACCGCTCCCGCACCGCCGGGTCCTCCGTCTTTTCCCAGTCCCGCACCAGATGCCGGACCAGCCACTGCGTCATAGGGTCGCCCCCTTAAAAACTTTTCCAGCGTTCCGTCCGCGGCGCACTGCGCCGCGGCATCCGCCTGGCATTTGCAATCATTATCTCATGCCTGCCCCCCAACGTCAAGCCGTCCCGGGCGCCGGGGGCGCACTTTACACCGCATTCGGCAAAAATATTGCTTTCCCCCTGAAAAAAAGTGTGATACACTATTATGATAGGAATTGAAGGATGCCCCGTCCTGCGGTCGGCGCTCCGCGGCAGCCGTTTTCGGGCGGGCGGCTTCAGCGCCTTATCTGCCACAACCACACTATATTTTATAAGGAGATGAGCGGCGGGATGGCTGAGAAGCAAGTCAAGGGCATACAGCTCACTGAGCTGGACAGCTCGGATTACCGGCGGATCTGCGAGAACCTCTATGACGGCATCCATATCACCGACGGCACGGGCACCATTCTGTTCATCAACGAGGCCTACACCCGCACCACCGGCATCAAGCCGGAAGAGCTCATCGGGCGCAAGGTGGCGGACATCGAAGCCGAGGGGATCCTGTATACCGGCTCGGTCACCGGCCGGGTGCTGGAGCAGCAGGCGCGGGTGAACTCGGTGGCCACCATCCACCGGCTGGACAAGGAGGTGCTGGTCACCGGCACCCCCGTGTTCGACAACGACGGCAATATCCGCCTGGTGGTCACCAATACCCGGGACTTCCCCGAGCTCAAGCAGATGGAGCAGCAGCTTCTGGCCCTGACTCAGGAGCGGCAGAAGGCCGTCGAAGAGCTGGCCTTCCTCCGCCAGCAGCAGGCCGGCGGCAAGGAGATGTACTATCAGAGCGAGGCCATGCGCCAGGTGGTGGAACTCATCCACACCGTGGCCCCCACCGACGTCACCGTCCTCATCACCGGCGAGTCGGGCACCGGCAAGGAGCTCATCGCCAACGAGATCTACCAGGCCAGCAGCCGCCGGGGCCGGCCCTTCATCAAGGTCAACTGCGCGGCCATCCCCGCGGAACTGCTGGAGTCGGAGCTCTTCGGCTACGAGGAGGGGGCCTTTACCGGCGCCCGCCGCACCGGCAAGGCCGGCATGTTCGAGCTGGCCAACACCGGGGTCATCCTCCTGGACGAGATCGGCGATATGCCTCTCCCCCTCCAGGCCAAGCTGCTGCGGGTGCTCCAGAGCCGGGAGCTCACCCGGATCGGCGGCAGCAAGCCTGTGAAGCTGGATCTGCGGGTCATTGCCGCTACCAATCTCGACCTGCAGGCGGAGGCTCATGCCGGCCGCTTTCGGGAGGATCTGTACTACCGGCTCAACGTGGTGCCCATCGAGCTCAAGCCCCTGCGGGAGCGCAGGGAGGACATCCCCTATCTGGTGGAGCGCTTCTGCCGGGATTTCAGTAAAAAGTACGACAAGGTCACCACCATCAGCCCCGCGGGCATGGAGCTGCTGCGGGAATACTCCTGGCCGGGCAATATCCGGGAGCTGGAGAACCTGCTGGAGCGCATCGTGGTCACCAACTCCGGCGGGATCATCCCCCGGGGCGTGGTATACGCCGCCCTCAACCCGGACGGCGGCCGGGGCCACCTGGACCCCTCCGCCGGCGGAACCCTCCGCCAGCGGGTGGCGGCCTTTGAGCGGGAGATCATCCTCCAGGCCGTGGAGCGGGAGGGTTCGCTGCGCAAAGCCGCCAAAGCCCTGGGCACGGACCACTCCACACTGGTCAAAAAATACCGCCGCCTTCAGGAGGGCGCGGCGGAGGATCCGGCCTGAGAGGTGTTTTCCCCGAGGCGCATGTCCCCGGGGAAAACTGGTCTCAACTTTTTCGCGCCTGCGGGCGCGAACTCTGCGAGGCTTTTTCGACAAGCTGAAACGGCCGCCCGATGGGCGGCCGTTTTTCGTGGGGATCCGTCTCCTTTTGCCGCGAAAACGGATTGCCGCGCCGGTGCGCCCACTGGCGCGCAATGACAGACTTGTGCAATCCGTCAATTTTGCAGCAGGTCTCTTGCTTTTGCCGGGGCCCCCGGTCTCATTGGAAAAGGCGGGCGGCGGCTGCCACGCAGATGCACAGGCCCATGCCCATGGCGGTGGGAAGCGCGATGGACAGAAGGGTCCACTTCACGCTGCGGGTCTCCCGGGCGATGGTGAGGCAGGTGGTGGAGCAGGGCCAGTGGAAGAGGGTGAACAAAACCGCGCACACCGCCGTCACCTCGGTCCAGCCGTTGGCCCGCAGCACCTCCCCCAGGGCCGCCAGGTCCGCCGGGTCCCGGAGGACGCCGGCGGAGCAATAGGCCATCAGGGCCAGGGGGAGCACCAGTTCGTTGGCGGGAAACCCCAGGACGAAGGCGGCCAGGAGCACGCCGTCCATCCCCATGAGCCGCCCCAAGGGGTCCAGCAGGGCGGTCAGGTGGGACAAAAGGGTGGCCCCGCCCACGGTAACGTTGGCGCACAGCCAAATCACCGCCCCCGCCGGGGCGGCCACCGCCACCGCCCGGCCCAGGACGAAGAGGGTGCGGTCCAGCAGGGAGCGTACCACCACCTTTCCCACCTGGGGCAGGCGGTAGGCGGGCAGCTCCAGCGTAAAGGCGGAGGGCACGCCCCGCAGCACCGTGGCCGACAGCAGCCGCGAGGCCAGCAGGGTCCCCCCCACTCCCAGCAGCACCGTCCCCGTCAGCAGCGCCGCTCCCCGCGCCCCGGCCCAGGGCCCCGCCCCCGCCAGGAAGAGGGCGATGAGCGCGATCAGGGCGGGGAAGCGCCCGTTGCAGGGCACCAGGCTGTTGGTGAGCACGGCGATGAGCCGCTCCCGGGGGGAGTCGATGATGCGGCAGCCCGTCACCCCCGCGGCGTTGCAGCCCAGCCCCATGCACATGGTGAGGGCCTGCTTGCCGCAGGCCTTCGCCCCCTGGAAGGCGTGGTCCAGCAGGAATGCCGCCCGGGGCAGGTAGCCCAGGTCCTCCAGCAGGGTGAACAGCGGGAAGAAGATGGCCATGGGGGGCAGCATGACGCCCACCACCCAGGCCAGCACCCGCCAGGCCCCCTCGATCAGGATCCCGTAGAGCCAGGGCGGGGCCCCCAGGGCCAGCAGGGCCTCCCCCAGCCGGTCCCCCAGCCGGAACAGGCCGGCGCTCAGCCAGGCGGAGGGCCAGTTCGCCCCCTGGATGGTGATCCACAGCGCCCCCGCCAGCAGCAGCAGGAGCAGCAGCGGCCCGGCGATCCTGTGGGTGAGCACCCGGTCCAGCCGCCGGTCCCGGTCGGCCTTGGCCGTCTCCTCCGCCTGCACCGCCAGGCCCGCCAGCGCCTCGGCCCTCTCCCGGCGGCCGGCGGCCAGCGCCGGGCCCAGCGCCTCCGGGCCCAGGCCGGAGCGGGCCAGCTCCCCCCGGGCCTTTGCCAGGGCGGGGGCCAGGGCGCCGTCGGTCCGCGGGTCCCACGCCAGGGACGACGCCAGGCCGTCCAGCAGCTCCCCGTCCCCCTCCAGCAGGCGCAGGGCCAGCCATCGGGCAGGGAGGCGGCCGGCCAGCTTTTCCCGCAGCAGGGGGAGCAGGGAGGCCACGGCAAATTCCACCGCCGGAGGATAGCGCACCTCCGGGGGCGCCGGCGGTTCGGGCCGTTCGACCACCTCCGCCACCCGGGCCATAAGCTCCTCCAGCCCCTCCTCCCTGCCGGCGCTGGTCCCCGCCACGGGGACCCCCATGGCCCGGGAGAGGGCTTCCAGGTCTACCCGCAGCCCCTTGCGCGCCCCCTCGTCCAGCAGGTTGACACACACCACCGTGCGGGGCTGCAGCTCCAGCACCTGGAGGGCCAGATCCAGCCCCCGCTCCAGGCAGGTGGCGTCGCACACCGCCACCGCCCCCGCCGAAGCGCCGGAGCAGAGGAAGGTCCGGGCCGCCCGCTCCTCCGCCGTTTGGGCCAGCAGGGAGCAGGTGCCCGGCAGGTCCACCAGGGTATAGTCCAGCCCGCCGTGGCGGCAGCGGCCCACGGCCGCCTCCACCGTCTTGCCCGCCCAGTTGCCCGTATGCTGCCGCAGGCCGGTGAGGGCGTTGAACAGGGTGGACTTGCCTACGTTGGGATTGCCCGCCAGGGCCACCACGGGGCCGCCCCCCTCCTTCAACCCCACGGCGCCCCCTCCAGAGCCACCCGGGCCGCATCCCGGTCCCGCAGGGCGATGACCGCCCCCCGGACGAGGTAGGCCGCCGGGTCTCCCGCCGGCGCCCGGGCAGTACAGGCCACCGGGGTGCCCGGTAAAAATCCCAGGTCCCACAGACGCCGGGCCAGGGCCCCGGCGCCTGCCACGCCCGCCACCTTCCCCCGCTGTCCGGGCGTCAGGTCGCTGAGCACATATGCGCACATGGATGAACCATCTCCTTGTCCAAAGCTCGCCGCCCCGCCAGGAACGGGCAGGACGTTCCTCTCCAGCCTATGGGGCCCCCGGGCGGGGGGTGCGGAAAAATTTGCGTTCCCCCTGTTCCCGGTCTTGACTATCCGAAGGATTTCCGATAAAATATGTCAGCTGAAATGACTCGGACCGACAGTTTTGCAGCCGCAGCGACACCGCTGCGGCTCTGTTTTGCACAGGAGGCGAACCCATGTCCCAACAGCCCGCCGAAAACAAAATGGGGACCATGCCCGTCAAGCGGCTGGTCCTGACCATGTCCCTGCCCATGATGATCTCCATGCTGGTCCAGGCGCTTTACAACGTGGTGGACAGCTACTTCGTGGCCAAGCTCAGCGAGGACGCCCTTACCGCAGTCGGCATGGCCTTCCCCTTTCAGAACCTGATGATCGCCGTGTCCGTGGGTACCGGCGTGGGCATCAACGCCCTGCTCTCCCGCAGCCTGGGGGCCAAGGATCAGGACTCGGTGGACCGGGCGGCGGAGAACGGGGTCCTGCTGGGCCTGCTCAGCGCCCTGGTCTTCACCGTGGCCGCCCTTGTCTTTGCCGAGCCCTTTTTCCTGCTGCAGAACGCCACGCCGGAGATCGCCCGGGACGGGGCGGCCTATCTGCGCATCTGCGGCGGCCTGTCCGTGGGCATCTTTATGGAGATCACCTTCGAGCGGCTGCTCCAGGCCACCGGCCGGACCTTCTATTCCATGATCACCCAGGGCGTGGGGGCCCTGATCAACATCATCATGGACCCGGTGCTCATCTTCGGCCTGGGGCCCTTCCCCCATATGGGCGTGGCCGGCGCCGCCGCCGCCACGGTGCTGGGGCAGATCGTGGCCGCCATCCTGGCCCTGGTCTTCAACATCACCTCCAACCCGGACATTAACCCCCGGCTGAAGGGCTTCCGTCCCAACGGGCATATCATCCGCCAGATCTACAGCGTGGGCGTGCCCACCATCGTGCTCAACTCCATCAGTTCGATCATGACCTTCGGCATGAATCTGATCCTGGTGGGCTTCTCCTCCACGGCGGTGGCGGTGTTCAACGTGTACTTCAAGCTCCAGAGCTTTGTGTTCATGCCCATCTTCGGGCTGAACAACGGCCTGGTGCCCATCGTGTCCTACAACTTCGGCGCCCGGAAAAAGGCGCGCCTGGTGGGCGCGGTGCGCTTCGGGGTGGTGCTGGCGGTATGCATCATGCTGGCGGGCCTGGCGGTGATCCAGCTCTTTGCCGCTCCCATCCTGGGGCTGTTCGAGGCGTCCGACGCCATGCTCCGCATCGGCGTGCCCGCCCTGCGGACCATCAGCCTCTGCTTCGTGTTCGCCGGGTTCAACGTCATCTGCACCTCCGCCTTCCAGGCCCTGGGCCACGGGGTGCTGAGCATGGTCATCTCCATCGTGCGGCAGCTGGTGGTGCTCCTGCCCGCCGCCTTCCTGCTCTCCCTCACCGGGGTGCTGGACGCGGTGTGGTGGGCCTTCCCCATCGCGGAGGTGGCCGCCGTGGTCCTCAGCGCCCTCTTCCTCCTGCGCACTTACCGCCAGGTAGTAGCCCCCCTGGACAGCGCGGACTGAAAAAGGGCCTGTTGCAAAATCGACGCATTGCACAAGTCTGTCGTTGCCAGCCGGTGCGTACACTGGCTGGCAATCCGTTTTCGCGGCAGAAGAAGACGGATCCCCACGAAAAACGGCCGCCCGATGGGCGGCCGTTTTTCCCGGAATGACGGGGTTTGTGCACTTTGGGTATTTTGCAGCAGCCCCTTCGTTCAAAAAGGTCTCACCAAGTTCCGCCGCCCGCAGGCGGCGGAATCAAATAAAGTCGTTTTTCCAAGGACATGCGCCTTGGAAAAGCACCGCTCAGCCCCCAAGTGTGAGGCCCGCCCGCCTTTGGCGGACGGGCCTTGCGCGCAGCGGGGCCGCAAACGCTTTCAAACATGCGGCCCGCCGCATGTTTGAGGCAGTTTTAGCCGCACTTGGAGTAGCCGCAGTCCCGGCAGGTGACGCAGCCGCCCTCGTGCTCCAGCTTGGCGCCGCACTCGGGGCAGAACTTGGCCAGCTTGGCCTCGGCGGGGGTCATGCCCGGGTGGGGGATGGGCGCGGAGGCCTTGGCCGCGGCGCTGATGGGGGCGGGCACGGTCTCGTGGCTGCCGTTCTTGGAGACCTGGAGCACCTTCTCCAGGGCCTTGGCGATGGCGTCGGGGCAGGACATGACGGGCACGCCGGGCTGCCGCAGGCAGGAGGGGCAGCGGATGCCCTTGAGCTGGGTGATGATCTCCTTGGGGTCCATGCCGGAGCGGATGGCCACGCTCACCAGGCGGGCGGTGGCCTCCGACTGGCTGGGGCAGCCGCCGGCCCGGCCGGTGTTGGTGAACACCTCGCAGATGCCGGTCTCATCGTAGTTGACGGTGATATACAGGTTGCCGCAGCCGATCTTCACCTTCTCGGTAAAGCCGCTGGTGACGGCGGGGCGGGGACGGGGCTGGATGCGGCCGTAGGCCTCCTGGGGGATCTGGCACTCCTCGCACACCCGGCCGGCGGGGGCCGCCTCCTTGCCGTCGTTGACCTTGCCGATGTTGAGCACCTGCTCGTTGCGGCTGCCGTCCCGGTAGATGGTGGTGCCCTTGCACCCCAGGGTGTAGGCCAGGCGGTAGACCTCGGCCACCTCCTCGCGGGTGGCGGAGTTGGGGAAGTTCACCGTCTTGCTCACCGCGTTGTCGGTGTACTCCTGGAAGGCGGCCTGCATCTTCACGTGCCAGATGGGGGACACGTCGTGGGCGCAGACGAAGACCCGGCGGATCTCCTCCGGGATGCCCTCCACGTGGGCCAGGGAGCCCTGCTCCACGATCTGCTTCATCAGAGACTCGGAGTAGAGCCCCGCCTCCTCCAGCCTGTCCTTCAGGATCTGGTTGGTCTCGATGAGGTGGGTGCCGTCCATGACGTTGCGGATATAGGCGTAGGCGAACACCGGCTCCACCCCGGAGGAAACCCCGGCGATGATGGACAGGGTGCCGGTGGGGGCGATGGTGGTGACGGTGGCGTTGCGCAGGGGCTCCCCGTCCTTGTAGATGCTCTCGGCAAAGAGAGGGAAGGCGCCCCGGGTCTTGGCCAGGTCCCGGCTGGCCTGGTGGCCGATGGTGTTCACCGTGTCCATGATCTCCCGGGCCAGGGCCACGCCCTCCTCGCTGTTGTAGGGCACGCCCATGTAGAGCAGCATGTCCGCAAAGCCCATGACCCCCAGGCCGATCTTGCGGGTGGAGCGGGTCATCTTGTCGATCTCGGGCAGGGGGTACTGGTTGACCTCGATGACGTTGTCCAGGAAGTGGACGGCGGTGCGGATGGTCTTTTCCAGCTTGGCCCGGTCCAGCACCCAGCCGGCGGGGGTGGGCATGATGTGCCTGACCAGGTTGATGGAGCCCAGGTTGCAGCTCTCGTAGGGCAGCAGGGGCTGCTCCCCGCAGGGGTTGGTGGACTCGATCTCCCCCTGGCCGGGCACCGCGTTGTCCCGGTTGAGCCGGTCCAGGAAGATGATGCCCGGCTCCCCGGTCTGCCAGGCGGACTGGACGATGGCGTCAAAGACCTCCCTGGCGTTGAGCTGGCCGGTGACCCGGCCGGTGGCGGGATCCACCAGGTCGTAGGGCTTGTTCTGGCTGGCAGCCTCCATAAATGCCTCGGTGATGCCCACGGAGATGTTGAAGTTGGTGATCTCTTTCGTGTCGTTCTTGCAGGTGATGAACTCCATGATGTCCGGGTGGTCCACCCGCAGTATGCCCATGTTGGCCCCCCGGCGGGTGCCGCCCTGCTTGACCGCCTCGGTGGCGGAGTTGAACACCTTCATGAAGGAGATGGGCCCGCTGGCCACCCCGCCGGTGGAGTTCACCGTGGAGCCCTTGGGCCGCAGCCGGGAGAAGGAGAAGCCGGTGCCGCCGCCGCTCTTGTGGATCAGGGCGGCGTTCTTGATGGCGTCGAAGATGTCCTCCATGGAGTCCGCCACCGGCAGCACGAAGCAGGCGGAGAGCTGGCCCAGGGGCCGCCCCGCGTTCATCAGGGTGGGAGAGTTGGGCAGGAAATCCAGGTCGGTCATCATCTCATAAAATTCCTGGGCGGTGGCCACCACATCGGCCTTGGGGTCAAAGTGCCGGTCCCCCTCGGCGATGGCGTTGGCCACCCGGCGGAACAGCCCGTCCACCGTCTCGGTGGGGTTGCCCGCCTCGTCCCGGGCCAGATAGCGGCGTTCCAGCACCGCTTTCGCGTTTTCAGATATAGGCATGGTCGTTCTCCTCCCAGCGTAGTGTTAGCACAAGATATTGTATCACATATCCACCCCTTGTCAACATCTCGTTTGTTGCGGAAGGTCGGTTTTCCTGATATAATGCTTGATACGCTTGGAAAAAATTTTTTGGACGGGAGGCGGTCCCATGGAGGGCAGACAGGGTATGCGGCCGGCGCCGGAGCAGCTGCGGGCGCACTGCCAGTACTTTTCCCGGCTGGGCTGGGCGCTGTTCGGGTACATGGCCGCCATGCTGGCGGTGCAGACGGTGGTATCCGCCGCCGCCGCGCTGCTGGCGCCCGGCCTGCCGGCCCAGCCGGTCTTTCTGTGGCTGTTGTCCGTGCTCTCGGGATATGGGGCCGGAGGGCTGGTATTCTTTTTGGTGGTGCGCGGCGTGCCCGCCCCGCCGCCGGCCCCCGCCCGGCCCATGGGCCCCGGCAAGCTCCTGCGGGTCTACGTCCTCTGCCTGGGCTCCACCTATCTGGTCAATCTCATCACCCTGACCTTGATGGAGGTGGTGGGCCTTCTGCGGGGAGCGCCGGTGGACAACCCGGTGGACCAGATGGCGGCCTATCCCATGCTCCTCAACGTGCTGCTGGGGTGTGTCATCGCCCCGGTGATGGAGGAGCTCATCTTCCGAAAGCTGCTGCTCTCCCGCCTGCGCCCCTACGGGAGCCGCTTCGCCCTGTGGGCCTCCGCCCTGTGCTTCGGCCTGTTCCACGGCAATTTCAGCCAGTTTTTCTACGCCTGCGCCGTGGGCCTGGTTTTGGGCTGGGCCGCCCTGATCTCCGGGCGCATCTGGCAGCCCATCCTGCTCCACGCCGGGATCAACGCCGTCTCCACCGTCCTGCTCCCCCTGGTGGAGCCCCTGGGGGCGCCGGGGGAGGCCCTGCTGAGCCTGCTGGTGCTGGGCGCCATCCTCCTGGGGGCGGTCTTTTTCCCCCTGCTGCGCCGGTCCGACCCCCTGCCGCCCCACGACGGCCCTCTCTCCCCCCGCTGGACCTGGCGGGTCTTTCTGGAGTCGCCGGGTACGGCCTGCTTCCTGCTGCTCTCGCTTCTGCTCTGCGCCGCCTGGCTGCTGTAAGCCCCCGGCGCAGCCCCCGCCTGTTCCCCGGAAAAACAGGAGACGCCGCGCAATGCGCGGCGTCTCCTGTTTTATGGGGAGTTATGAAGTAAGAGAAGGGTGTATCATGTTTTCGGTTTAGAACATCATGGGGAAGAAGTACAGGCCGAAGCAGGTGATGATGATCCAGAACACGCAGATGAAGGCCATGAAGCCCCACACGTCCTTCAGCTTCATGCCGACCACGGACAGAGCCGGGATGACATACAGAGGCTGGAGCAGGTTGGTGCACTCGTCGCCCAGGACGAAGGCGTTCAGGCAGGTGGCCAGGTCGGCGCCCTGGATGTTCTGCACGGTCTGCACGATCAGGGGGCCCTGCACGGTGAACTGACCGCCCTGAGAGGGGATGAACAGGTTGACCAGGCAGGCGGACAGGAAGGTGAACACAGGCAGGGTCTGAGCGGTAGCCACGGAGGTGATGGCGCTGATGAGCACGGAGCCCAGGCCGCCCTCGATGTACATCATGCCCATGATGGCGCCGTAGAAGGGGAACTGCATGATGATATCGGTGGCCAGGTGCAGGGAGTCGGCGTGGGCGTTGATCCAGGCGGTGGGCTGGGGGAACAGGAAGCAGTTGATGCCCACGAACAGGAAGATGACCAGGTTCATGTTCAGCGCGCCGAAGAAGCCCTTGGTGGCGAAGTCATAGATGATGTTGGCAAAGATGAAGGCGCCCACGATCCACATGATGGGCTTGCAGGTGTTCATCTTCTGGGCAAAGGTAGAGGCCTTCTCGGTGATCTTGTAGTCGTTGGGGACCACGTCGGCCTGGGTGGCCACGTCCCGCAGCTCGATGAGCTCGTCCTCGCCGGGCTGGGTGAACATCACGATGAGGATGAAGGCGATGGCCAGCACGAAGAACAGCACCACATTGGGGGCATTGTAGCAGGTCTCCAGCACGGTCATGGTGTGGCCCACGATCTCGGCGTAGGAGCTGCCCTCAGTGGCCAGGTTGGAGTACAGGGTGGCGGAGGGCCCAAGGCACTGGCCCAGGATCATGCAGGTATAGCCGCCGGCCACCATCATGGGGAAGTGCAGGCCCTTGACCCGCTTGGCCAGCTGCATGGACAGGATGGGGGTGACGATGGTGCAGAAAGCGTAGTTGATCATGGAGGTCACGTAGCCGAAGATCATCATGAGGAGGATCGCGGCGTAGCGGTTATGCACGTGGCCGGCCATGGCGTTGAGCAGCTTGCTGACCTGGGGGCTGCGGGCGCAGGTGGCGCACACGCAGACCATGATGCCCATCTGGAAGGCCAGGGTGAACTGGCTGCTCAGTCCGCCCCACCAGGCCTGGAGCAGCTCGATGGGGCCCTTGCCGATGATCAGAGACAGGACGAACACGACGATCATCAGGATGACGCAGAATACGAAGGAATCGGGAATGATCTTCTCAGCGGCGAAGTTGAACTTCTTGCTGATGCGCCACAGTGGGGTGCCTTTCAGCGTCTTGGCTTGAGGTTGCTGGGACATGGAATCGCTTCCTTTCTCTCAATTCGGTCTCTCATTTATCAAACGCGCCCGATTTCGGGCGGAAAGCGCCGGGAACAGGTCTTATTTGCCGTAGAGCATGCGGATGAGATACTCGTTCAGCTCCGCATTGCACTTGGAGATCTCCTCGGCCGTCCACTTCTGGAAGCCCTCGCCGGTCTTGAAGCCGATCTTCCCCTCGTCCCGCAGCTGCTTGAGCAGGGGGGAGGGCTCGTGGGTGTCCTCCAGGTCCTTGAGGATGTAGTCGTGGATGTTGTAGGTCAGGTCGGTGCCCACCAGGTCGGCGTTCTGCATGGGACCCAGCTGGGGCAGCCGCAGGCCGAAGGAGTAGCGCACCGCCTCGTCCACGGTGGCCGCGTCGGCGATGCCGTGCTCCACGATGGAGATGGCCTCGCGCCACAGGGCGTGCTGCATGCGGTTGGCGATGAAGCCGGGCACGTCCTTCTTGCACAGCACGGGCTTCTTGCCCACGGAGCGCAGGACTTCCATGACGGTCTGGGCGGTCTCCTCAGAGGAGGCGTCGGACTTGACCACCTCCACCAGGGGGATCAGGTGGCCGGGGTTCCAGAAGTGGGTGCCCACGAAGCGCTCCCGGTGCTTCAGCTCGGCGGAGATCTCGCTGGGGCTCATGACGGAGGAGTTGGTGCAGAAGATGGCGTCCTCCGCGCAGCGCTCCTCCAGCTTGGCGAAGGTCTCCCGCTTGATCTTCATGTCCTCGAACACGGCCTCGATGACGAAGTCGGCGTTCTTCACCAGGTCGCTGTCGATGTCGGTGGTGAAGGAGATGCGGCCCAGCCGCTCATTGAGCTCGGCCTCCGTGATGACGCCCTTGTCCACCAGCTGCTTGGTGCTGGTGCGGATGCCCGCCTCCACGTCGGTGGGATACAGGTCGTACAGGGCGATCTGGTAGTCGGGGTTGGAGGAGAACACGAAGCCGATGTTCTTGCCCATCAGGCCCGCGCCGCAGATCAGGACGTTTTTGATGTCCTTGAAGGTCTTCATGATGCTTCCGCCTCCCGCTTATTTCTTCAGGCCGAGGATCTGGCGGGCCTCGTCGGGGGTGGCGACTTCCTTGCCGTACTCGCGGATGACCCGGGCGGCCCGCTCCACGAACTGCTTGTTGCTCTCAGCCAGCACGCCCTTGGAGTACATCACGTTGTCCTCCATGCCCACGCGGACGTGGCCGCCCAGGGCCACCGCCCCGTACAGCATCTCCATGGCGGAGTGCCCCACGCCGAAGCAGCTCCAGGTGGAGCCCGGGCACAGCTGGTCCATGGTCTCCTTCATGAACACCAGGTTCTTCATGCTCCCCGGGATCCCGTTGGCACAGCCCATGCACAGCTGGAAGTGCAGGGGGGCCTTCAGCACGCCCTTCTTCAGGTAGTACGCCGCGTTGGCGATCATGCCCGGGTCGAAGCACTCGATCTCAGGCTTCACGTCCCACTCCTGCATGTTCTTGCCCAGCTCCTCCAGGAACTTGGGCGGATTGAGAAACAGGCTCGTATGCAGCCAGTTCATCGACCCGCAGTCGAAGGAACCCATCTCCGGGTGCAGCTCCTTCAGGTGGATCTGCCGGGTCTCCTCCGTCGCGTTCAGGTCCCCGGACGTGGTCATGTTGATGATGATGTCGCAGTCCGGGTGGTTCTTCCGCAGCAGCTCCACCGTCTCACGGAACTTCTCCTTGTTCATCGTCCCGTGGCCCTCGTCGTCCCGCATGTGCAGGTGCGCCATCGCCGCGCCGGCCTTCCAGCACTCGTATACGTCCTCGCTGATCTCCGCCGGCGTCATGGGCACGTTGGGGTTGTTCGCCTTCGTCGGCCACGCCCCGGTCGGCGCTACCGTGATGATCGTCTTGTTCTTCAGATCGCTCATGAAAAACCTCTCCTTTTCAACCGGGGCGGAGCGCCGCCCCGTGCGTTTCGCCCCAATAAAATGCAATCACCGTGCCAAATATAAAATTTCGCTGAAAAAAAGCCGGAAACCCTTGGCCCCCAGTCAAAAGAAAAATTTGAAGGCTCAAAAACAAAAAGCCTCTGGTGGTGAATTATTTCACCACCAGAGGCTGGAAAACCGTCGTTTCCTCCAAAGCAGCGCGCCCCAAAATCAAGAATATAGCAAAAAGGCCGGGCTATTTGACCGGGCGGTGAATTTTTTCACCGCATCGGTGAAGAATGTCACCGCAGGCCGGCTGCGACGGGGCCTATGCCTGCCCCTGCAGATCCGCCTGGGTAAGGGCCATGAGGGCTTCTTTGTCCGGGTGATCCTGGGCGGCCAGGCGGTCGGCCTGGCGGGCCACCGCCCGCTCGAAGAGATTGCGCACGTCCCGGGCGTTGCCGAAGTTCTCATCCCGCTCCTCATAGAGCTTTTTCAAATACGCTTCGGCATATTCTTCCGCCTTATCATCCAGCGTATAGCCATTCTTCCTGCACATGGCGCGGAAGATGTCCATGAGCTGCGCGCCGTTGTAGTCCTCAAAGTAGAAATACTTGTTGAAGCGGCTCTCCAGGCCGGGATTGGCGTGGATGAAGCGGCCCATGAGCTCGGTGTACCCCGCCACGATGACGATGAGGTCGTCCCGGTGGTCCTCCATGGCCTTCAGCAGGGTCTCGATGGCCTCCCGGCCGAAGTCGTTGGGGTTGTCCTGGCTGGCCAGGGCATAGGCCTCGTCGATGAAGAGCACGCCCCCCAGGGCCTTCTGGACCGCTTCCCCGGTCTTGATGGCGGTCTGGCCCACGAAGCCGGCCACCAGGCCGGAGCGGTCCACCTCCACCAGCTGGCCCTCGGAGAGCACGCCGATGGCCTTGTAGAGTTTGGCCAGCAGGCGGGCCACGGTGGTCTTGCCGGTGCCCGGGTTGCCCATAAAGACCAGGTGCAGGGACATGGGGGGCACGGGCAGACCGTGCTCCTGCCGGAGCCTGCGCACCTTCACCAGGTTGATGAGGCTCTTTACGTCGGCCTTCACCTTGTCCAGGCCGCACAGCCCGTCCAGCTCGGCCAGCAGTTCCTCCAGGGTGGGCTCGGGCGCGGCCTCTTCCACCGCCTCCTTCTTCTCCCCTTCCGGCCGGTCCGCCGCCGGGGCGGCGGGCGCGGCCGAAGGGGACGGGGTGACGAAGTCGGCCACGTCCAGGGGGGCCTTCTCCCCCGCCAGCCCGTCGGCGTCGCACAGGGCGGAGAGGGCGTCGGCGCAGGAATTGACGAAGCCGGCCTCCGCCTCGCTGACCCCGCCGTCCACGGAGGCGAAGAGCAAAAGCATCAGGGTGGTCAGGTCGATGAACCGCCGGGCCAGGTGGGAGCCGGTGACCTTATCCAGGGCCCGCATGCGGGTGAAGAACTCCGGCGGCTTAAAGCCGGGGTACTCCGCCACCGCCCCGGACAGCTCCCAGAACAAAATGGCGGGGGCAGGATTGCCCCGGGCGTAGACGGCGTTGTAGTACTCCACGTGCAGGGGCGTCAGGGGTCCGCCCTGCCGCTGCCACACCCCCAGGGCGCAGGCCCGGAAGAATATGTCTGCCTCCCGGCCGAACCGCTCCCGCAGGGCGGCGTCCCCGATCTGGCGGCGGAAGGCGTCCACCCCCTGGCTGTACTGCCGGTGAACCTCCCCGGCGCTGATGGCATTTTTCATGGCCGAACCTCCGTTTTTTCTGCTGGGAACATTATAGCCCATCCGGCTGCCGGGCGCAAGGCGGCGTTCCGTTTACATAATTGTTAAAAATCCTTTACATTTTCTTCCGCGGCGTTGACGGATGGCCGCCCTTCGTTGTACAATAAGGTCAAGAATGTCGACTGGAGGGATCACCCATGGCATCCAGACGGAACCGGGACGACCGGCCCACTATGATCCACTGCGACCGCTGCGGGGAGGATTATTCCTCTACCTATAAGCGCTGCCCCTTCTGCGAGGAAATGGACTACGAGGCCCGGCAGGGCCGTTACAGCGACGAGGACGAGTACGAAAACGGCTGGTACGAGGGTGAGGATGGGGAGGACTTCGAGGAGGACGAGGCCCCTGCCCGCCGGGGCGGCCGGCGGCTGGCCGGCGGCACCGCGCCCCGCCGGGGCGGCGGCTACGGCGGCGGCCCCTCCATGGCCGGGATCATCGCCCGGGTGGTGTCGGTGGCCCTTATCATCGCGGCGGCCATCATCGTCATCACCATCATCATGCCCCTGGTGAACAAGGGCCACGCCGAGCCCGGCTCCTCCGTGCCGCCGGAGAGTTCGGCCCCCGTCGCCGAATCCCAGACCCCCGGGCCGGAGGACTCCTCCGCCCCGGTGGAGGAGTCGGCCCAGCCCTCCCCGGAGGTGCCCGCGGATCAGACCGCCACCGGCTTTACCCTGAACTACACGGAGTTCTCCTTCTCTGACCGCTACCCCGACCCGGTGACCATTCAGGTGACCTTCACCCCCGCCGGCTCCACCGGCACCATCACCTGGACCAGCAGCGACCCCGACGTGGCCTCGGTGGACGCCAACGGCCGGGTGAGCCACGGCACCGTCCGGGGCCGGGCCACCATCACCGCCTCCATGCCCGGCGCCGCCGACCAGACCTGCACCGTGCTCAACCAGGTCACCAGCGGCACCACCAGCAGCTCCGGCGGCGGCAGCACCGAAACCGGCGGCTCCACCTCCACCGGCACCCTGTCCCTGAACCACACCGACTTCACCTTCTCTTCCCTGGACAACCCCTCGGTACAGATGCGGGTGAACGGCACCTCCTCCACCCCCACCTGGTCCATCGGCAACACCGCCGTGGCCACCATCTCCTCCGACGGCGTGGTGCGCCCCGCCGGCTCCGGCTCCACCACCATCACCTGCACGGTGGACGGCCAGACCCTGACGTGCATCGTGCGCTGCTCCTTCTGAATCCCGGAAAAACGCCGGGCGGGACGTATTCCCGCCCGGCGTTTTTGCGCGCGCGGCCGGGCCAGATTTACAAAATCATATATTATGTGAACAAATTTTGTTTCTTTTGTAAACGTTAGCACTCTCCCCTTGACAGTGCTAATCTCCGTGCTATAATAAAGTCGTTCCAAGGGAGGAAGCCAAGAAGCTCCTCCCCGCAGGGCAAATGATAAGTGCTTAGAATGGAGGAATGACTTATGTTGCCCAGCATTTTTGGTGAGAATCTGTTTGATGACTTTTTCAGTGATGACTTTATGAACTTCCCCGCATGGAGCGGCCGCAGCCCTCTGTACGGCAAGCACGCCAAGAACCTGATGAAGACCGACGTGCGGGAGACCGACAGCTCCTACGAGCTGGATGTGGATCTGCCGGGCTTCAAGAAGGACGAGATCAGCGTGGACCTGAAGGACGGCTACCTGACCATTTCCGCCGCCAAGGGCCTGGACAAGGACGAGCAGGACAAGAAGGGCAAGTACATCCGCCAGGAGCGGTATGCCGGCGCCATGAGCCGGGGCTTCTATGTGGGCGATGTGGAGCCCGACCAGGTGTCCGCCAAGTACGAGGACGGTATCCTGAAGATCTCCCTGCCCAAGCAGGCCAAGAAGGAGCTGCCCCGGACCAGCACCATCGCCATCGGGTAAATCAAAAAGCAAAGAACGGGGGCCTGACCAGCCGGTCAGGCCCCCGCTTTTGACTGTCGAACAAGCGGCAAAGCCACTTGTTCGAGGAGGATGCAGGCCGCCGCGCGCAGGATTTGTCCGCCTAAGGCGGGCAAATCCCACACTTGCGGCCTGAACAGTGTTTTCCCCGAGGCACATGTCCCCGGGGAAAACGGATTCCATTTTTTCGCGCCTGCGGGCGCGAACTCTGCGAGGCTTTTTCTCTCTTAAACGAACTCGTAGTCCACGAAGGGGTCGGCTTCCCCCTGCTTGATGTCCTTGGTCTCCCCCACCAGCCTGCCCATCACGCGGCAGTCGGGGCACAGGCCGAAGGTCTCGTTGGAGCTGCCCTCCAGCTCATAGCGGTATTTCTTGCCGCACTGCGGGCACTCATAGAAAAAGTAATAGGTCCCCCAGGTCATGATATGCGCCTCCTTATGGTTTTTCCTGTTCTTTTTCCGCTTCCCGGGCGGCCCGGAAGGCGTCCCGGGCGGCAATGGTCTCCGCCAGGGTCTTTGGGGGCCGGGCGTTGATGGTCTCCCGCCAGCCCAGGGCCCAGGCCCGCAGGGCCTCCAGCCCCTCCTCGCTGAGGGGAAAGCGGGTCTCCTCCTCCACCGGGCTGTCCGCCAGGCTCCAGGGGCCCTCCCACACCCGGGCGGCCAGCTGGGGCTCCTCCCCCGGCTCCGGGTCCACCCGGTAGCGCATCCGGCCGCCGCTGGCCGTCCAGAAGTTTCCGTTTTCAAAATGAGAGAGCACGGGCAGAAACAGCTCGTCCATCGCAGCCTCCAAAAAGCGTGGTATCGTATATATGATACCACGCTTTTCCCCGTTTTTCAATTCTCAGAATAGCGG
>CALXEB010000005.1 GCA_944387215.1 uncultured Flavonifractor sp.
ATCTTCTGCGTGGTGTACGCCTCCCTCATGGGCCTGCCGGTGCCCTTCCAGCCGGTGCACCTGCTGTTCATCAACCTGCTCACCGACTCCCTGCCCGCCATCGCCATCGGCATGGAGCCCGCCCGCCGGGGCCTGCTGGACCAGAAGCCCCGGGACCCCAAGGAGCCCATTCTCAACCGTTCCCTGCTCTCCCGCATCGGCGGCCAGGGCCTGCTCATCGCCGTCGTCACCATGATCGCCTTCTACCTGGGCTATCAGGCCGAGGGGGCCGCCATGGCCTCCACCATGGCCTTCTCCACCCTCACCCTGGCCCGCCTGTTCCACGGCTTCAACTGCCGGGCGGCCCAGTCTATCTTCCGGCTGAAGTTCTCCACCAACAAGGCCTCCGTCGCCGCCTTCTTCGCCGGCGTGGTGCTCCTGCTGGCGGTACTCTTCATCCCCGGGCTCAAGGGCCTGTTCATGGTGGCCCCCGCCTTCGGCGTCACCAACCTGGAGGAGATCCTCCTGCTGGCCCTGGCCCCCACCGTGGTCATCCAGATCGTCAAGATCATCTGCGACGCCCGCCGTCCCAAGGACGACTGACCCCAAGCAGAACACGGCCCGCTTCCCTTCGGAAGCGGGCCGTGTTTTATGCGGGCGGGGCGCACAGGCGAATGAGGAGTTAGGAATGAGAAGATGTCCCCCACCGGGGGCCGCGTCCCAAAATGGCGGGCGGCCACATAGGGCCGCCCCTACAGGCAAAAGCGGGACCGTCCCCGCAGGAGCGCGGCGCCCCGTCCGTAGGGGCCGGTGCCCGCATCGGCCCGCCGGACCGGGAGGACAGGCGCTCCGTAAGGGCGGGTCCAATACCGCCCAGCCGTTCAGCACCCGACCCTGCGGGGGCGGCCTTTTATGGCCGCCCGGCTGGCGCGGGAGGTCTCGCCGCCCTTTACAGCAGCTCCAGCTCCAGCACCTCCTGGCTCCACGCACGCTGGGCCTCGCTCAGGCCCAGGCCGTCCACCATCAGCTCCCCCACCTGGTTGTCGTAGGGGTCCTGCCGCCAGCCCGTCATGGGCGGGGCCAGGGGAGCCTGGAAGGCGGAGTTGGCCGCCATGCGCCAGGGGTCCAGGCTGCCGAAGTAGTGCCGGCGGCGGGCCGCCTCCCCGTTGCGCCGGGCGGAGGAGCCAAAGGAGCAGTCCGCCCACAGCCAGCCGTGGGGAGCCAGATAGAACATGGCCCAGTCGTGGGGCCCCGCCCCGTCGGGGCGCACAGACAGGCCGCTCTGCCACCGGGCGGGTATGCCCGCGATGCGGCACAGGGTGATGAAGAGCAGGGCGAACACCCCGCAGTCTCCCCGCAGGGTCTTGGCGCACTGGTCGGCGATGCAGTCCAGCTGGAGGTAGGCGGGCTGGAAGCGGTAGTCCACCTGGCCGGTGACATAGTCATAGATGGCCCTGGCCTTCTCCGCCGGGCTGGTCAGCCCCGCCGTGACCTCCGCCGCCAGGGCCCGGAGGTAGGGGGTAAAGACGATGTGCGGCGGCTGCTCCTCCAGATCAAAGGCCGGCTGCGCCGGGTCCAGGGGGAGGGCCATGGGGTCCACATAGTCCGCCCGATGGAGGTAGCGGTAGGTAACGGAGAATTCTCCCACCCCCCGGGCATCCCACCACATGGTGCGCTGGGGCGCGTCCTCCGGGGCGGCCGCGCCGCCGGGGGTGGCATCCAGAATTTCAATTTCGCTCTGCTGGGGGCAGGCCGCCGGCAGGGGCAGCCAGGCCTGGACGGCCTTCCCCTCCACCGGCACCAGGGCCCGGATGGAGGCACGCAGGGTGATCCGGGCGGTAAGGCTCCCCTCCGCCTCCATCCGCGCCAGCATGGCGTCCCGGGCGGCATGATCCGTCGGTTTCTGCTGAAGCCCGGGGGCCTCCTCCGGGTAAATGCGCAGGGATTCCAGGAAATCCTCGTGCACGTGCAGCTCCCCGCCGATCATCCGCCAGTCGATCCGCCCGGCGTCGATCAGGGCGTCAAACTGCGCCTGGGTAAAGTCCGGCCACTCCCCCCGCACCAGTTCCACCGCCCGGGCCCGGGTATAGGGATAGTCGTGGGGCAGGCGCTCCAGCCGCAGCCGCTCCGCCTCCAGCCTGGGGGCCAGCAGGGGCTGCCTGCCGGAGGCGAGCCGGGCGTCGATGAGCCGGACAGCCCCCTCCAGGTCCCCCAGTTCCTTGCGCCGGGCGATGTCGGCAGGCAGGGCGTCGTTCAGGCGGAGAAACGCCTCGTTCTTCGTCATAGTGCGGCCTCCTTTCCATCTTGGGGCCATTGTATCACGGCCCGTCCCCGCTGTCCACCCTCCCAAAGGCGGACAAACCCCGCGGGCAGCGGGCTGCATCTCACCCGAAAAGCGGTTTGACAGTCGCAGGCCGCCGTTCCCAGAAGGGAACGGCGGCCTGCATGTCAAAAGGGTGTCCCGGCGCCTGTGCCGGTCAGGGCTCCACGTCCAGCATAGCCATGGTGGCGGGCATCTCGTGGGCGGTGTTCACCTTCTCCTCGTCGGTGACCAGGTCGAAGCAGGAGACAATGATCTTGTCCCCCCAGACGCAGGGCTCGCCGGGCTCGTCCAGCTCGCCGTGGAAGCCGTCGGTATCGGGGGAGCAGGCCATCCGCGTCACTTTGCCGTCGGGGGTGATGCGGGCGATGGCGTTGGCGGAGAAGTCGGCCACATAGATGTTGCCGTACTGGTCGATGGTCATGCCGTCGGTGGACTTCAGGTTGTCCGGGTCCTGGGCCCACTTGATGTTCTCCTTCACCGAGCCGTCGGGGTTGAAGGTGATCTTGTGGACCACCCCGTCGCCGAAGTTGCCGATGTACAGGTTGCCGTCGTGGTCGAAGACGATGCCGTCCACGCCGTACTGGCACTTGGGGTTCTCGGTGATGAAGGTGAGGAAGATGTCCGGGTCGGCCAGGGTGTTGGTGCAGTGGATGCCCTCGGCGTCCAGGGGGAAGCGGTAAACGCAGCTCATGAGCTTGCCGCTGTCGGTCTTCTGCCGGGTCATGCAGCTCTGGGTGACGTACATATAGTCCCCCCAGATGCGGATGCCGTTGGGGTGCTCCATGTTGTCGGCCACCACAGTGCACTTGACCACGCCCGTGTCGTCCACCTTCAGGCGGAGGATACGCCCGGTGAACACCATGTGGGGCTCCCCGGTCCAGCCGGCGTTGTCCACCATGTACAGATCCCCGTCGGGGCCGAACTCGATGCCCATGGCCCGGGCCTCGCCGCTGTACTCGTTCAGGGGCACGTCGAACCACTTCTTGATGTTGCGGTCCTTGTCGATCTTCAGCACGCAGCTTGGCATGGACAGGTCTGCGAAGTTGGGGCAGGAGAGGATCAGGTTGCCGTCCTTGTCGATGGCCATGCCGTCGGGGGTACACACCAGGTCCTCCGGCAGCAGGGTAAAGAGCTTGGAAGTCTGCATCAGGCGTTATTCTCCTTTCAGGCGGTCAGGTCCTTGAGGAAGCGGCAGGCGTCGCCGGCCAGCTTATCCAGGGCGGCCTCGTCGGCGCCGGGGACCAGGTCCCGCCAGACCTTGATGTCATAGGCGATGGAGCCGCCCATAAGGACGAAGGGTTCCATCACGATGGCGCCCTGGTAGCCGATCTGCTTGAGGGCGGCGGCTATATCCTTCCAGGGCAGGCTGTTGGTGGAGCCGGCGGGCATGCGGTTGCGCTCCCCTACGTGGAAGTGGCCCAGGTAGTCCCCGGTGTCCAGGATGGCCTGGACCAGGTCGTTCTCCTCGATGTTCATGTGGAAGGTGTCCAGCAGCACCTTGGCGTTGGGGCTCTCCAGCCGCTTGACGAAAGCCACGCCCTCGGCGGCGGTGTTGAGCAGGTACTGCTCGAAGCGGTTGACCACCTCGCAGCAGTAAATGACGCCGTTGTCCTCGGCCACCTTCATCAGCTTTTTCATGGAGTCCACCGCCAGGTCCTCCTTGCGGCGCTTTTCGTCCATGGTGATGCCGTGGTCGGGCATGGCCTGCCAGCCGGCGTAGGACACGCCGTTGAGCACGGTGGCCCCCACCTTGGGCATGCTCTCCAAAATGCGGGTGACATGGCGGATGCCGGTCTCCCGCACCGCCGGGTCGTCGCTGGCCAGGTCGTACTTGGGCTCCAGGCCGATGGAGTAGGTGATCTTCAGGCCGTTGTGGTCGGCGCAGGCCTTCAGCTCCCGCAGCTTGGCGTCGTCGTAGTAGGCCCACTCGGCGGAGGCCACCTCGCTGATGTCAAAGCCCAGCCGGGCCTGCTTTTCCATCAGGGGGATGTACTGGATCTCGTCCCAGTTGTGGCTCCAGAAGCCGTAGTGCATCCCGATGGGATTCATGCTGCGCCCCCCTCTCGTCTCAGCCGGCCCGGGCCGCCTTAATCTTCTCCACAAAGATCTTGGCGGTCTCGGTGATCTTGCCGTAGTCGCCGGTCTTGGCCCCGGCGGTCAGGCTGCCGCCGGCCCCCACGGCCACGGCGCCGGCGCGGATCCACTCCTCCACGTTGTCCACGGACACGCCGCCGGTGGGCATGATCTCCGCCTGGGGAATGGGCCCGTGGATGGCCTTGATGACCTTGGGCCCGAACAGCTCGCCGGGGAACACCTTGATGATGTCGGCACCGGCCTCCATGCCGGAGACCACCTCGGTGATGCTCATGGCGCCGGGCATGCAGGCCACGCGGTAGCGGTTACACAGGCGGACGGTGTCGGCGTTGAAGTAGGGGCTCACCACATACTGGGCGCCGGAGAGGATGGCCATGCGGGCGGTCTCCGGGTCCATGACGGTGCCGGCGCCGATGACGAAGTCGGTGCCGTCGTACTCTTTGGCCATCAGCTCGATGATGGCGTTGACGCCGGGGGTGGTATAGGTCAGCTCGATGCCGGCGCAGCCGCCCTTGATGCAGGCTTCGGCGATGCGCCTGGCGTCGTCGGCGTCCTTGGCCCGGACCACGGCCACCAGGCCGCACTCGCGGAGCTTGGCAAGAACCTGTTCTTTCTTCATGGGGGATTCCTCCTTTTGTCACATATGCTTCTCAGTTTTCACGCCGGCGGCCTATTTGTGGGACGCCATGTACTCATAGACGGGCAGCAGGGCCTGGTAGCAGGTCTCGAAGGTCTCCTTCACCGGGCCGTAGGCCGCCACCGCCGCCGGATCGGGCTCGATGACCCGGTTGATCTGGATCATCTGGTCGATGGCGGTGAAGTCCTTGAACAGGCCCACGCCCACGCCGCCGGTGACGGCGGCGCCCATGGAGGTGGCCTCCTCCAGCAGGGCGGGGACCTTGATGCGGGCGTTATACACGTCGGCCATCATCTGGCACCAGATGGGGCCCTTGGCGCCGCCGCCCACCACCAGCAGCTCGTCGATGGGGATGCTCTTGCGGAAGGACTCCAGGATAATGTTCAGGTTGAGGGTGACCCCCTCCAGCACGGAGCGGAACAGGTCGCAGCGGCGGTTCTCCATCTTCAGGCCCAGCCAGGCCCCGGTGGCGTTGGGGTTCCAGCGGGGGGCCCGCTCGCCCATCAGGTAGGGCAGGAAGATGACGCCGTTGGAGCCCACGGGGCTCTGGGCCACCTCCTGGTTGATGAGGTCGTAGGGGCTGATGCCCTGCTCTTTGGCCACGGCGGTCTCATACTTGGCCACCTGGCCCTTGAGCCAGTTGTAGGACGCGCCGCCGGCCTGCATGGTGCCGGTGGGGGAGTAGAGGCCGGGGACGATGTGGGCCCAGGTAAAGGTGCGCATCTCCTCGTCGAAGAGGGGCTTCTCGCTGGTGGTGGCCACCCAGGCGGAGGAGCCCACGCAGCTGAAGGTGCGCCCCGGGCTGATGGAGCCGGCACCCACGTTGGAGCACAGGCCGTCGCCGCCGCCCATGACCACCGGGGTGCCCGCCTTCAGGCCGGTCTGCTGGGCGGCCCAGGGGGTGACCTCCCCGGCCACGGTGGTGGAGGGGACGATCTCGGGCAGCTTGTCGCCGTCGATGCCGGAGGCGTTGACGATCTTCTCCGACCACTGGAGCGTGTTCAGGTCGATGCAGGCGTTGGAGGTGGCGTCGGAGGGCTCGGTGTAGAACTTGCCCGTCAGGCGCAGGACGATAAAGTCCTTGGCGTTGAGGGTCTTGTAGGTCTTGGCGTATACCTCCGGCTCGTTGTCCCGCACCCACATGAGCTTCTGCAGGCCGTAAGAGGGGCTGTTGCGGTGGCCGGCGATGTGGTAGAACTCCCGCAGGGGGATCTTCTCCTCCAGCGCGGTGGCCTGGGCCACGGAGCGCTGGTCGGCCCAGATGATGGAGGGACGCAGGGGATTGCCCTGCTTATCCACGCACAGGCAGCCCATCATCTGTCCCGAGAAGGAGACCACGCCTACGTCTCCGGCGTCGATGCCCGCCTTGTCGATGAGGTTGCGGCTGGTGACGCAGATGGCCTTCCACCAGTCCTCCGGGTCCTGCTCGGCCCAGTTGACGTTGAAGTAGTGGCAGTCGTAGCTGTACACCTCGCTGGTGACCATCTTCCCCTCCTGGCTGAACAGGGTGGCCTTATTGCCGGAGGTGCCCAGGTCATGGGCCAGGATGTATTTCATGGCGCGCCCTCCTTACAGTCCCAGGTCCCGGATGAGGTTGGCGGTGGCCATGCGCCCCATGTTCCGGGAGGCCCCGGAGGTGGAGGCGGCGCAGTGGGAGCCCAGGACCACGTTGTCCAGGGAGAACCAGCGGGGATCCTTGGGGGGCTCGGAGGAAAAGGCGTCGATCCCGGCGCCGTAGAGCTTGCCGGCCTCCAGGGCGTCCAGCAGGGCGTTCTCGTCGATGAGCCCGCCCCGGGCGGTGTTCACCAGGATGGCGTCGGGCTTCATTTTGGCCAGCTCCGCGGCCCCGATGATGTTCTCGGTCTCCGGGGTGAGGGGCAGGTGGAGAGAGATCACGTCGCACCGGGCGTAGATCTCGTCGGGGGTGGCCTTGACGATATCATGCTCCTTGGCGTACTCCTCGGGCCAGAAGGGGTCGTAGGCCATGACCTTCATGCCGAAGCCCTGGGCGCGCTGGGCCACGTTCTTGCCGATGGCGCCCAGGCCCAGGATGCCGATGGTTCCGCCGGTCACGTCCCGGGTGGTGATCTTCTTCCAGTCCCCCTTGCGGCACTGCCGGTCGATGAGCACCGTCTTGCGGGCCACGGCCAGGATGAGGGCCATGGCGTAGTCGGCCACCGCCTCGGAGTTGGCGCCCACCGTACGGGAGACCTTGATGCCCCGGGCCTTGGCGGCGTCCAGGTCGATGTTGTCCACCCCCACGCCGTACTTGGCGATGGCCTTGAGCTTGGGGGCGGCGGCGATGACCTCGGCGTCCATGGGGTCCACGCCGACGATGACGCCGTCGCAGTCGGCCAGCATGGCCTTGATGGTCTCTTTATCCAGAATGCCGCCGGTGTCGTTGCGCACCACTTCCAGGCCCGCCTCCCGAAGCATGTCGAACACCTGGGGGTCGGTCTTCCCGTAAGAGCGGGGCGTGGTAAGTACTTTCATGGTGATCTCTCCCTGTCTGCAGATTATTTGCGGATCTCGCGGGCCAGCCGGTCGCACTCAGCCAGCCGGTCGCCGGTGATGTCGATGTGGAACACCTCGGCGATGACCTGGGTCCAGCCGTGGATGAAGTAGGTCCAGCCGTCCTCGATGATGAGGTTCTTCTCCTTCTGCTGGGCCTCTGCCTGGTGCATAAACTCCAGGGTGCCCCGGTAGTTGAGCTCCCACACGATGCCGTTCTCGGGGAACTTGCAGTTGTCGGTGAGGGGGGAGCCGGGCCGGTCCTTGCCCAGGCCGGTGGCGTTGACCACCAGGGAGCCGGCGGGCAGCTTCTCCACAATGCGGTCGTTGAGCTCGGGAGTCTTGCACAGGTGGTAGCTCATGGGCACGTTCAGGTACTCCAGGATGCGCACCGCTTCGGCCAGACGGGGCGCGGAGCGGTTGTTCAGGTGGATGCGGCTGGGCAGGTCGCTGCCGTGGCGCTCCTCATTGGCCAGGTAGGCGGAGATGGACAGGGCCGAGCCGCCGGCGCCCAGCACGCACACCTCGGCCCCGGTCTTGGTCCAGTGGTCCTTGGGCACGAAGGCGTCCAGGGCCAGGCCGGAGGAGATGGGGTCCTTGGCGTGGGCCCGGAGCTGGCCGTCCAGCTTGGAGATGGAGGACAGCTCGCCGAACCGCTGGGCATAGGGGTCCAGGTAGTCAAACATGTCCTTGGCGGCGTTGTACATGTCGATCTTGTGGGTGGTCACCAGGGCGCCCAGGGACAGGGGGTCGTCCTTGAAGAACTGGACCACCTGGCGGTAATCCTCGGCGGGGGCGTGGATGGCCAGGTCGATGCCCTTGATCTCGGCGTCCAGGCCCAGGGCCTTGGCCCACACGGGGAACACCTTCATGATGGAGGACTGTCCGGTGGTGACTCCGACAAAATACATGGTGGGGCGTTTGGCAGGTTCAGGCAGCTTGATCATGATGAACGCATCCTTTCTCCTATGTTTTATTTGTAATAAAAATAATCCTCAGATCGGTCTTCCCCGGCGCGGTTCAGCCGGCGAACAGCCGCCGGCAGTTGCCCGTGGAGAAGAGCGACAGCTCCCCGGCGGAAAAGCCCGCCTCGGCCAGGCGGGGATAGAAGGTGTCCAGCAGATAGCGCAGGCCGATCTCCCCGCCGTAGGCGGCCAGGCGTTGGGCGGTGGTATCCAGGGCCAGCAGCAGCCGGTCCCCCCACCCTCTGTCCGCCATATGGCGGATCAAAGCTACCTCCTCCTCGTCGGAGTGGTATTTGAAGCGGCCGATGGTATCGTAGTCCAGGTAGACCCCCAGTGCGGCCACCGCGTCGTGGGGGGCGAAATCGGCCGCCTGCCGGTCCACATGGCAGACCACCATTTTCTCCGGGGGCACACCCATTTTGAAGCAGAGGCGGACCGCCTCCGGCGCGTGCGCCCCCTTCTCGGTGTGCATCATGAGGGGCACGCCGCAGTCCGCCGCCGCCCGGGCCGCCGCCCGCAGCAGCGTCTCGTACCGGCCCACAGCTCCCTCCGCGGGGATGGCCGCCTTCACCAGTCCGGCCCTTACGGCGGTGGGCGTCTCCGGCCTGCGGGCATCGTCGCCGCTCCAGGGGAGCATGCCCTCCTCCAGCTCGCTTCGGTACAGGCGGTACAGCCCCTCCTCGTCCAGGGCGTGGACCCAGCAGTCCGGCCGGTAAAAGCCCAGCAGGTGATAGCCCGTGGAGGCCGCCACCGCCACCCCGCTCTCCCGGCTGAGCCGCTCCAGGGCCAGGGCGTCCCGCCCCGCCGCCACGGGCTGGGCGTCGGCCAGGAAGGCGCCGCCGCCCGCCCGGTAATCCTTCAGCTCCGCCAGGGAGCGGTCAAAGTCGTCCAGCTGAAGGGCCGGGTTCTTGTCTGCCATGGGGGTGTGGCGGACAAAAACGTGCTCATGGATCTGGCTGTGGCCCAGCGTCTCCGCCGGGATCGGCCCCAGCACTGTCCAAAGGTCTGCCATCGCTTTCACCCTTTCTAGTTTTGTTACTATGTCATGACATTTAAGGGCAAGAGAAAACCCCCTCCGCAGCGCGGAACGGATCTCTCTCCCGGCCGGCGGCGGGCGCCGCGGCCTGTTATTCCCGGTCCACCTCCACCCGGAAACGGCTCTGGTCCCCGCGGTAGCGGGCCACAGACAGCTCCAGCAGCTTGTGGTTGCGGTTATAGCCCATAGACTGGAAGTAGTGGATGGGCCGGCCCCGCTTCAGGCCCAGCACCGCCTCGTCTTCCCCGTCGGCGGACCTGGCTTCGCAGATACGCACCATGTGGGTGATGCGGGTATTGATCTGGGTGGAGAGCACCTGATAGAGCGATTCCCTGTTCAGGTCGTGGTCCAGCACGAAGCTGCACTCCTCGTAGGGCAGATAGGTCTCCACCCGGACGATGGGTTCCCCGTCGGCCATCCGCTTGCGGTAGAGATAAATGGTCTTGCTCCCCTCCGGCCGGTCCATGAGCATGGCGGTCTCCGGGTCCAGAGAGATGACGCTGAACTCCAGCACCTGGGTGCTGGGCACCCGGCCGGCGCTGATCACGTCGTCGTTAAAGGATTGGATGCTCTGAATAAAGCCCTGGTTCAGCTTGGGATGGGAGACAAAGGTCCCCTTGCTCTTCACGCGGTAGAGGTGCTCCTCCCGCACCAGGTCAGAAATGGCCTGCCGCACCGTGGTGCGGCTGATGTCAAAGATCTCGCTGAGTTCCTTCTCCGTAGGTATGGTGCTGCCCACGGGATAGCTTCCGTTTTCGATCTCTTCCAGGATCAGCTTCTCCAGCTGGAAATAGAGCGGGATGGGGACATCCTTATCCAGCTTTCTCTCCTCCAGCATGGTTCCACCCCTTCCGTGCTCGTCTCCTGTGCAAGCACATTGTTATAACATATACACATTATAGTATACAGACACTATGTTTGCAAGTGTTTTATGCAAATTCTCCAGTTCTGTACCAAATAAATGTGTGCTGTGCTAACGATTCCGACAAGCGCGGAAGGGGCGGACCGGGCCAAACGCTTACAGCATCTGGCTGAATTCCACTTTTTCGCCGTTGGGACCCAGGATATTGAAATAGCGCACGCCCTTGTCCCAGAAGGGCAGGAACTGGATCTCCTCCTCCAGGGGAACGAGGCCGGCGGCCCGCACCGCGTCCCAGGCGGCCTGCACGTCGTCCACATCCAGGGCGATGTGGTCGATGGCGCCCGCCTTCCCCACGGCCTGGCCGTTCTCATAGGTCTCCACGCACACGCCGGCCAGCTTGAGGAAGCAGACCTTCTCCCCGTTGTTCACCGTCCGAAAGGCCACGGTAAAGCCCAGCTTCTCATAGAAGGCCAGGGTCTTCTCCATGTCGTTGGTGGGCAGGCCGATGTGCTGCAGGCCGCTGACGTGACTGCCGATGGCGTTCATGGCTCTCCCTCCTCAGTCGTCGCTGGGGTCCACGTCGATGAGGACCTTCATGGTGGTCTCCTTGTTGGCGTCGATGTACTCGTAGGCCGCCAGATAGTCGGTGAAGGCGAAGTGCTTGCTCATCAGGGGCTTGAGCTGGATCTTGCCCTCGTTGACAAAGCGGATGGCGTCCACATAGTCCTCGTGGCGGTACATCATGGTGGTGTTCAGGTCCAGCTCGGAGTCGTTGAGCTTGGCCAGGTCGCAGTGGGCCAGGCCGGCGTACACTGCCACCAGGATGATGACGCTGCCCTTCCGGGCGTTCTGGATGGCCTGGTCCATGGTGATGTCGTTGCCGGCGCAGTCGTAGATCACGTCGGCCTTGTCGGGACCAAAGCACTCCACCAGGGCCTTGCCGAAGTCGTTGTTCTTGGTATTGATCACATAGTCGGCCCCGCAGGCTTTGGCCAGCTCCAGCCGGTAGTCGGACACGTCGGTGGCCATGACCTCCGCCGCGCCAAAGGCCTTCAGGGACTGGATGAGCAGGATGCCGATGGGGCCGCAGCCCAGCACGCACACCCTCTTGCCGGCAATGTCCCCCGCCCGCTTGGCGGCGTGGACGGTGACGGCCAGGGGCTCCAGCATGGCGCCCTCGTCATAGCTCATGCCCTCGGGCAGGGGGGTGACCTTGGAGGCGTCCACCGCGAAGTACTCGCTGGCGGTGCCGGTGGTCTGGAAGCCCATGACCTTCAGGTGCTCGCACAGGTTGTATTTCCCGTGGGTGCAGGGATAGCACTCCCCGCAGTAGACCTGGGGCTCAATGGTCACCCGCTGGCCCACCCGGAACTGCGTCACGCCCTCCCCCAGGGCGGCCACCTGGCCGGAGACCTCGTGGCCCTGGGTGATCGGGTAGCTGGTATAGGGATGGGTGCCGTGATAGACGTGGATGTCCGAGCCGCAGATGCCGATGCGCTTGATCTTCACCAGCACCTGGCCGGGGCCGGCCTGGGGCACGGGCACGGTGTCAAAGCGGATCTGCTTGGGGGCGGTCATGACTTCCTGCAGCATAGTCTCTTGCATATTGCTCACTCCTTCGTTGAACTGGGTATACCGGGAAGGGAAAAGGGAAAGAAGGAAACGTAAAATCCACCTATTATCATGCTAGCGCCGAAGGCGAAAGTCAAGAGGGTTTTCATGATTTTTGCAGTAAAAATCCCCGGGCAAACGCCCGGGGATTCAGCTTCGCTCAGCCGGCCAGCTCGTCGGCCCGGCGGCGCAGGATGCGGGGGAAGTGCCACAGGAACATGCTCCCGGTGGTGAGGGCGGCCAGGATATCCGCCGCCGGCTCGGCCAGGAACACGGCAAACACCCGGTCCTCCAGGAAGAGGGGCAGGAGCAGGACAAGGGGGATCAGCAGGATGATCTTGCGCAGCAGGGCCAGGAAGAGGGATATCTTGGCCTGGCCCAGGGCCACAAAGGTCTGCTGGCAGGCGATCTGTATCCCCAGCATGAACAGCCCGGCGGAGTACACCCGCAGGGCCCACACCGCCAGGGAGACCAGCTCCGGCTTATCGTTGAACAGGGCCACGAACAGTCCGGGCAGCAGCTCCAGGGCCGCGCAGGCCGTGCAGCTGAAGGCCAGGGCGCAGGCCAGCAGCAGGCGGAACGCCTTTTTCACCCGGGAGAGCTGGCCGGAGCCGTAGTTGAAGCCCACGATGGGCTGGGCCCCCTGGGCGATGCCCTGGAGCAGGAGGAAGAACACCTGCATGATGGAGGAGCAGATGGTCATGGCCCCCACCGCCGGGTCCCCGCCGTAGGCCCGGAGGGAGGCGTTGAAGGCGATGTTCACCAGGCTCTCGGTGGACTGCATGATGAAGGGGGACACGCCCAGGGCCAGCACCGGGGCCAGCACCTTGAAGTCCATGCGCAGGAACCGCCGCTGGATGCGCAGCCGGGTGCGCTTCCCCGTCAGGAAGCGCACCACCCACACCGCCGACACCGCCTGGGCGATGATGGTGGCCAGGGCCGCCCCCTGCACCCCCATGCCGAAGCCGAAAATGAAGATGGGGTCCAGCACGATGTTGGTCACCGCGCCGATGAGCACCGTGGCCATGGAGATGGTGGAGAAGCCCTGGGCGGTGATGAAGAAGTTCAGGCCCAGGGAGAGCTCCACAAAGATGCTCCCCAGCAGGTAGATGGTCAGGTAGTCGGAGGCATAACCGATGGTGTTCTCCGTGGCGCCAAACAGGAGGAGCATGGGCTCCTTTACCGCCAGGAAGAACACGGTAACGATCACCGACAGGGCGATGAGCAGGGCGGTGGAGCTGCCCAGGATGGCGTTGGCCTGGTCCTCCTTGCCCTCTCCCATGCGCACCACCGCCCGGGAGCCGCCCCCCATGCCCACCAGGGCGGAGATGGCGGAGACGAACATGATCACCGGGAAGCACACCCCCAGCCCCGTCAGGGCCAGGTCCCCCACCCCCTCCATGTGGCCGATGTACATGCGGTCCACGATGTTGTACAGGGCGTTGACCAGCTGGGCGGTCACCGACGGCAGGGCCAGCCGCAGCAGCAGCTTCCCCACCGGGTCCCGGCCCAGGTCGTTTTCCCGCTTTGCCAAATCACTCGCCCTCTTTCTCCAGGAAATAGGTGGCCTCCATGTCCGCCACGCTGAGGGCGAAGGCCAGGGGGTACTGCTGGAGAGCCTGGCCCACCATGCGCTTGTCCTCGTCGCCGGAAAAGCCCATGTGCCAGCGGATGGCCATAGCCTCCTCCCGGGTGAGGCGCACAAAGCCCGAGAGGATGTACACGCTCTTCTCCCCGTGGCCGTAGGGCAGCGGGTCGGAGAAGGTAAATGTGGGCACCCGCTCCCACTGGCCGGTGGCGTCGTTCTTCACGTTGCGGAAGCTCTTTTTGTAGCAGCCGGTCTTGCACACGTCGTGGAGCAGGGAGACGATGGCGGCGCTCTCCTCCGAGCACTCCACCCCGTACACTTCCCGCACCCGCTCCCGCTCCAGGTAGGCCTTCAGGCACTGGTAGACGTTGACGCTGTGCTCACACAGTCCCCCGGCGTGGGCCCCGTGGTAGCGGGCGGAGGCGGGGACGGTGAAGAAGTCGCTCTTGTGCTCCAGATAGTCCAGCAGGGCGTCAGCCCCCTCCCGGCGGATATTGTCCCGGTAGATCTGGATAAAGGTCTCTTTGGCGTCCATAGGCCGTTCTCCTTTTGCTCGGCACCGTGTCCCGCCCCTTCGGTGGGGGCGCGGGACACAGTGCTTCATATCGGTAAGGAGCAGTATATCACACCCTGCAGGGAAAAACCACCCCATGCACCTCTCTTTCGTCAGGCGAATAGAATGGCCGGAACAAGGAGGTGGCGCGGATGGAGGGGCTCTCCGGCCTGGGGGCGGCGGCGGTGTTCGCCGCGGCCTGCAATCTGGATACGGTGCTGCTGGCCATGGGCTGGGCGGCCCGGGGGGTGCGCCCCGGACGGGGCCGGCGGCTGATCATCGCCGCGGGCACCACTCTGGTGACCTGGCTGTCCCTGGCCCTGGGGGCCCGGGCGTCGGCCGCGGGGGCCCTCCCCGTCCTGGGGGGGCTGGTGCTGGTGGGGATGGGCCTGTGGTGCGTGCTGGACTGGCTGCGCGCCGGCGGGCAGGGAGAGGCCGTCCCCGCGGCGGGGAGCTCCCTGTGGGACTGCCTGGCCCTGGCCGCCGCCCTAGCGGTGAACAACGCCGGCATGGGCGCGGCCGCCGGGGTGTCCGGGGTGGACCCCCTGTGGGCCGCCGGGGCCAATTGGGTCTGCACCCTGGCCGCCCTTCCCTTGGGGCGGGCCCTGGGAGATACCCTGGCGGGGCGGCTGCTGGGCCGCTTCGCCCTCCCCCTGTCCGGCCTGCTGCTGACGGTCCTCGGGCTTTGGCAGGTGCTGATATAGCGCAGGGGCCGCCCTTTCGGGCGGCCCCTGCCGTGCTTCATCTCTGGTATTCAAACTCCAGGTTGTACAGGGACACGATGTCCCCGTCCCGGATGCCCATCTCCTCCAGCCGGTCGAAAAGGCCGGACTGGCGGAGCATTTTGTCAAACCAGCTGCGGGACTCATAGTCGGAGAAGTTGACGTTGGCCATAAGCCGCTGGAGCCAGGGCCCCTCCACGATCCAGGTGTCGTCCTCGTGGATGATGTTCAGGGGCTGAGATGTGTCCACCTCGGGCGGCCGCTCCACATAGGTGGGCTCGTACACCGTGATGGGGGGCAGGTGCTCCAGCTCCCGGGCGGCGGCCAGCATCAGTTCCCGGGTGCCCTGCTGGGCGGCGGCGGAGATCTCGAAGAAGGGCAGGCCCTTTGCCTCCACGTGGGCCTTCAGGGCCTCCAGGCCTGTGCGGTCCGCGGCGATGTCCGCCTTGTTGCCCGCCACGATCATGGGCCGGTCCTCCAGGCCGGAGCCGTACTCCTTCAGCTCGGCCTGGATGGCCTCGAAGTCGGCCACCGGGTCCCGCCCCTCGCAGCCGGACACGTCCACCACGTGGATGAGCAGGCGGCAGCGGTCGATGTGCCGCAGAAAATCGTGGCCCAGGCCGGCGCCGTCGGCGGCCCCCTCGATGATGCCGGGGATGTCCGCCAGCACGAAGGACACCCCCTCCTCCACATACACCACCCCCAGGTTGGGGAAGAGGGTGGTGAAGTGGTAGTTGGCGATCTTGGGCCGGGCCTTGCTCACCACGGAGAGAAGGGTAGACTTGCCCACGTTGGGGAAGCCTACCAGCCCCACGTCGGCCAGCAGCTTGAGCTCCAGGATCACCTGCCGCTCCTGGCCGGGCAGGCCAGCCTTGGCAAAGCGGGGCACCTGCCGGGTGGGCGTGGCGAAATGCTTGTTGCCCCAGCCGCCGTTGCCGCCCCGGGCCAGCACGAAGCGCTCGGTCTGGGACATGTCGCAGATGATCTCCCCGGTTTCCGCATCCCGCACCACGGTGCCTCTGGGGACCTTGATCACCAGGTCGGCCCCGTCCCTGCCGGAGCAGCGCTTGCCCTGGCCGTCCATTCCGTTTTCCGCCACATACTTGCGCTTGTATCGGAAGTCCATCAGGGTGGACATATGCTCGTTGATCTCCAGGACCACGCTGCCGCCCCGGCCGCCGTCGCCGCCGTCGGGCCCGCCGGCGGCCACGTACTTCTCCCGGTGGAAGGCCACCGCGCCGTTGCCGCCGCTGCCTGCCTTGACGGTGATGCGGGCGGTATCCACAAAGGGTGCTGCCATAGAGTTCTCCTTTCTTCCGGCGGGCGGCTGATAGCCGCCCCTACGTCATCTGCACAGCGCATGCGCGTGCTTGTAGGGGCGATTATCAATCGCCCGCACACCGCGTTTTGCCCGGGAAGGAAAAAGCCCCGAACGGGATTCCGTCCGGGGCTTAGTCTACCCATATAGTCGGGCAATTACTGCGCGATCTCCACAATGGAGACCTGCTTGCGGTCCTTGCCCAGGCGCTCGAACTTGACCTTGCCGCTCTTGAGGGCGAACAGGGTGTCGTCGCTGCCCTTGCCCACGTTGACGCCGGGGTGGATATGGGTGCCCCGCTGGCGGACCAGGATGTTGCCGGCCAGGACGAACTGGCCGTCGCCCCGCTTCACGCCCAGGCGCTTGGCCTCGGAATCGCGGCCGTTGCGGGTGGAGCCCACGCCCTTTTTATGGGCGAAGAACTGGATGCCGATGTTCAGCATGGTATCACACCTCCAAACTTGTGTGTTCTTGGATCCGTGGGGGAAGGTCAGCCCTCCTCCAGCACGGTCAGGTAGTCGGGATATTCGTCGCGGAGGCTGGCGAAGTGGACCATCAGCGCGGCCAGAAGGGTCTGGCACAGCGCCTCGTTGGCCCCGCTCAATCCGCCGGGGAGTTTCAGGGCGATGGCGGCCTCCTTCTCCCGGACCTTCACCGACGCCTCCAGGCCCAGCACGTCGTTGACGGCGCACTCGGTGAGGCGGACGGCGCTGGTCACGGCGGCGCAGACGATGTCGGCGCCCGCCTCGGCGTAACCGCTGTGGCCCTTCACGGTGAAGCCCGTGATGCGCTCTCCCTCCATGTGAAAGGTGACGGTGGTCATCTTACACAGAGATCTTGCCGATGGTCACCTTGGTGTAGGGCTGACGATGGCCCTGACGCTTGCGGTAGCCCTTCTTCGGCTTGTACTTGAAGACCAGGATCTTCTTGCCCTTGCCGTTCTTCACCACGGAGGCGTCCACCTTGGCGCCCTCCACCACGGGGGTGCCCACGGTGATCTTGTCCCCGTCGATGACGGCCAGGACCTTCTCGAAGGTCACGGCGTCGCCGGCCTCCTGGGGCAGCTTCTCGATGAAGAGGGTGTCGCCCTCGGCCACCTTGTACTGCTTGCCGCCGGTCTCGATGATCGCGTGCATGTGTTTCAACTCCTTCATTACGGGCTCGCTGTCGGAGGGGGAGGTATGTCCTCTCTTGCCTGTCACGCTGCGCGCCCTCCGCGGCGGGTAGCTGTTCCCCACTCCGCGAAAAACACCTCGCGCCTGCGGCGCGGCTGCTTTTTCGTCTGCGTGGCTCACTGCTGCCCTGCTCCCGGGCGCCTCCGCGCTTCTTCCCTATTCAAAGCGGCTTTAGAATTATATCAGCGCATTTTGGAAAAGTCAATGGTTTTTCCGCACCTTTTCCGCTGAAATTCCCCGGGAAACGGACCCTGTGCCAGCCGGCCGAAGTACCAGCCGGTGACCCCGTCCTTTTTCACCAGGGCCCGGTCGGGCAGCCGGCGCACCACGGCCAGCGCGTCCCCCGGCTCCACCGGCAGGCGGTAGTCGGTGGAGTCCTGGCACCGGACGGCCCCGTCCCGCTCGTAGAGGTAGTCGGTGAGCACCTCCAGTACCCGGCCGGTCTCCAGGTGGCGGCAGAGGGAGAGTCGCTCCCCCCGCTCCAGCACCTGCACCTGGTTGCGGCCCCAGCGGATGTTCACCGGGTCGGCGGAGGGGTCCTGGCGGTCCAGGGCCTTCGCCGTGGGCAGGCCGTCGTAGGCAAACCAGGAGAAGGCCCCGCCCGGCGCCGCCGGCAGCACCAGGGCGTTGAGCTGCCCGTCCAGCTTCAGGCAGCAGCCCCCGTCGATGCTGGCGATATGCCGCTCCGGCAGCAGCAGCGGGGCGGCGGAGGGGATGTCCGGGCGGTAGAGGGTCACCGGCCAGTGGCCCACCACGCACCAGCGGCGGAAGGCGCGGCCCTGGGAGAGGAAGTCGTCGTTTTTCATGCACTTCCAGGCGTCCATGTCCTCCGGCCGCTCCTCGTCGTCCACGCCCCCGTGGACGAACAGGTAGTCCTCCGTCACCAGCACCTCCGGCAGGGCGGACAGGAAGGCCAGCTCCGGGGCGAACCGGGCCTGTATCACCTCCCGCAGGGCGGGCAGGTCCTCCGGCCCCCGGACCGGGAAGCCCGCGGCCTCCCCCATCTGGAGCAGGAGGCTCCGCCTCCCCCACACGGAGAGATAGTGGCGGTAAAAGCGCGCCTCCTCTCCCAGCTCGGCCACAAAGGCGGTGACCAGATTGTCGCAGTTGCCCCGCAGGCAGTACACGTCGTTCCGCGCCGCCAGGTCCATGATATACCGCAGGGTGGACAGGCTGTCCGGCCCCTTCTCCACCAGGTCTCCCACCAGCACCAGCACATCCCCCGCCCCATAGCCGGCGGCGGAGAGCACGCCCTTCAGAAAGGGCAGGTTGCCGTGGATATCGCTGATGGCCAGCACCCGCCGCCCGGCGGGCAGCCGGGCGCGCACCACCCGCGCCTTTCTCGCCATAGGCCTCACCTCGCTTCAGGGGATATTGTACCACGCAGCAGAGAAAAAGGGAACGGATTTCTCCCGGCGGGAGAGACCCGTTCCCGAAGCGGTCCATGCTTCTGCCAAACTGCGCCGCCCTGCCCGGGCGGCCTACGGCCGTTTGAGCGGCTTTGCGGCCAGGGCCACCCAGCCGTTCTGCTCCCGGCTGTCAATGACGGAAAGGCCGTTTTTCTCCAGGGCGGCCCGGACCTCGCCGGCCCGGCTGTCGATGATGCCCGAGCACAGGAATACCCCGTCCTCCGTCAGCCACGCCCCCACGGCGGCGGACAGGGGGATGATCACGTCGGCCACGATGTTGGCCAGTACCAGGGGGTACCTCTCCGCCCCGATCTCGTCCCGGAGGGTAGCGTCGGAGAGCACATCCCCCGCCCGGACGGCGTACCGCTCCCGGCCGATGCCGTTGAGGGCGGCGTTCTCATAGGCCACGTCCGCCGCCTTGGGGTCGATGTCCACCGCCAGGGCCCCGGAGGCCCCCAGCACCAGGGCGGCGATGGACAAAATGCCGCTGCCGCAGCCCAAATCCAGCACCGGCGCCCCCGGCACCGTGTACCGCTCCAGCCCCGCCAGGCACAGCTGGGTGGAGGCGTGGTTGCCCGTGCCGAAGGTGAGGCCGGGGTTGAGGTACACCGGCGTGCGCCCGGCGGGAACGGGCTCGGCCCGCAGCCAGTCGGGGACGATATAAAGGCGTTCCCCCACGGCCATGGGCTTGTAGTACTTCTGCCAGGACCAGGCCCAGTCGCTCTGGCCCAGAGGGGCGGCGGTGTAGGGCAGGTCGATCCCCTCCAGCCAGCGGGAGAGCTGGGCCCGCCCGTCGGCGTCGTCGGTGACGTAGAGCTTCACCCGGCACAGGCCCTTCATATGCTGGGCCAGGGCCTCGTCCACGTAGTCCCAGTACTGGCGGTTCTGCTCCAGAAAGGTCTTGAAATCGGCCTCGTCCTCAATGGCCATGCCGGTGACCCCGTTGGCGGTGAGCCGGGCGCACAGATCGTCCAGCTTGTCCTGGGTGGTGTCCAGCACCACCTCCAGCCACTTAAGCTCCTCCATCACCGCTTGCTCCCCAGGAAGAAGAGGGCCAGGGTGCCCGGGCCCGAGTGGGCGCCAATGACGGGGCCCACGTAGTTGATGACCACGTCCTGCACCCCGAAGCGGGCCTTCACCTCGGCGGCCACCTTCTCCGCGTCGGCCAGGCAGTCGCCGTGGCTGATGAACACGGTCTGGCCGGCGGGGTCCTCGGCGGTCTGCGCCATGTGCTCCACCAGGGCCTTCAGGGCGGCGCTACGGCCCCGGGCGGTACCCACCTTGATAAGGTGGCCCTCGTCGTCCACATGCATCACCGGCTTGATGGACAGCATGGTGCCCAGCATGGCGGTGGCGGGGGAGATGCGCCCGCCCCGCTTGAGGAAGTGCAGGTCGTCCACAGTGAACCAGTGGCACAGGCGGAGCTTGTTGGCCTCCACCCAGTCCCGCACCTGGTCGATGTCCTTCCCCTCGTTCTTCATCCGGGCGGCGTACCACACCAGCAGGCCCTGGCCCAGGGACGCGCTCAGCGTGTCCACCACGTATACCTTCCGCCCCGGATACTGCTCGCTCAGCTCCTCCGCGGCGATCCGGGCGGAGTGGCAGGTGGCGGACAGGCCGGAGGAGAAGGCCAGCACCAGCACGTCCCGCCCCGCCTGCAGGTGGGGCTCGATGCAGTCGGCAAATTCGGACACGTTCACCGCAGAGGTGGTGGCGCTGCCGCCCTCCCGCAGCAGCTTGTAAAACCTGCCCGGATCCATCTCCCGGTTATCCGGCCAGTTGCGGTAGGTCTTCCCGCCCATGGTGAAGGACAGGGGGAGGACCTCCACCCCCAGCTCCCGGACCAGCCCGGCGGACAGGTCCGCGGAAGAATCGGTGAGCAGCACAAAATCATTCATTCTGACATGACCTCCAGTTCACTTACTCCGCCGGGCGTTCCCGGCCGGCCTTGCTCTTTTTCGTCTTGTCGTCTCCGGCGCCTCTGGCCCGGAGCAGCTCCAGCAGCCGCTGGCAGGCCAGCTTGTCGGCGTAGGAGCGCAGGGCCAGGGCCAGGGCCAGGGCGGGCAGATCCTCCTCGCTGTCGCTGGCGTCCAGGCTGCCCGCCGTCACGTCCAGGGCCCGGTCCAGGGCCTCCCGGAACTGGTCGTACAGCGCCCGGGGCTCCCGCCCCGCCGACGCCGCCTCCAGCAGCAGGCCCGCGTCCTTGACCGAGAGCACCTGCTTCAGGGCGCACAGGGCGGTCAGATAAGCCAGGTGGGTGCGGGTATAGCGCTTGCCCTCCGCCCGGGGCATGGCCCCGTCCTTGATATAATTGTTCACCATGGCGGAGGTGAGGACCTCGCCCTCCCCATAGTGGATGAGCTGCCGGGGCATATAGCTGATGAGCTGGTCCATATAGAGGCCGATGTCAGGCAGCTCCTCCCATGCCACCGGCCGCTCTCCCTCCAGGCGCTCTTTCAGCTCACGGATCTCCTTCAAGGGCGTCCTCCTTTCTGGTTTTTAAAACCATGTTATAAAGTATTCATCTGATTGTACCACATCGTCCCGGCATAAGTAAAGGCCCTGACCGCGTGAAAACGCCCTGTTTTTCTCACATAACGCAATTATGTGAGAAAAATATCCCCCACGCCTTGCCCTAGCTCCCCGCCGGTGATATCATACCCTCAGCAGGCCCCGGCGCACGGGGCGGAAGGGAGGCGGCCGGGATATGGACGAGGCGGTTATCTACGCCGTCCTCTCCGCCGTGGAGGAGATCCCGGCCGGACGGGTGGCCTCCTACGGGCAGCTGGCCCGGCTCATCGGCCGGGACAAAAACGCCCGCCTGGTGGGGCGGGTGCTGAGCATGGCGCAGTTTTACGGGGACTATCCCTGCCACCGGGTGGTGGACCACGCCGGCCGCCCGGCCCCCGGTTTCCCCGAGCAGATCCCCCGGCTGCTGGCGGAGGGGGTCCCCCTGTCCGCAAACGGGAGGGTGGACATGAAGAAATACCAGTGGAGGCCATAGCTCTCCGGCAGAAAATACCGCCCCGGCTCTTTGGGAGCCGGGGCGGTATCCTGTCAGTGCGGTATTAGGGCCTGTTCCGTATCCGCTCAGCGGGGGTTCTTGATGGCGGCCTGGATAGCGGCAGGGCGGAGATTTCCGGTACAACTTATGCATTGGGGCATACTTCTGGGCCTCCGACAGTGCAATGATATCCATCAGTATAACCGGCGGCGATATGACCCTGGAGGGTGAAAACAGCGTCTGCTTCGGAGCGCAGACCCAGATCTCACCCGCCTTTGAGTATCGCATCGAAGCTGTGGGCGGAGTCAGTGAAGAGGACGCGACCACGGTAGGCAGCTTCCCGTTTACAGAGGAAGGCCAGGTGGATTTTTCTGGGATGAAATATGCCCACCTGTATGCCAAGGAGTTGTCCAGCCCCGCAATTGTAAACGCCGCGGACCTCAACATCCCCGCCGGCATTGTGGGCGATAACTATAAAAAAGGCCATTCCGTGATGATCGAAGGCGGGACCGGCCCCTATACCGTTAGCTTCTCTCCCCAGGTGAAGGGGCTGTCCATTGACGCATACAACTATCTGGTCTATGAGCGCCCCGGGGAGCCCGTAGAGGCGCAAACCGTCACCATTACCGTAACGGACCAATATAAAATGACGGGCACCGCCACAATTACAGTGGGCGCGGTGGAGGTGCCGCGCTATCAGGTGGCAGTGAACAGTGGTCAAGTCTTGAACGGTCCCGGATCGTACAAGGAGGGTGACACGGTTGAGATTCAGTCCACTCCATCGGCCGGTACGCGTTTTGACCACTAGGAGTCGGAGTCTGCCGACGTCAGTTTTACAGATGCGTATGAGGATCCAACCACCTTACCATCCTGCTGGAGGGCGAGAATGTGGTCACCGGTGCAGACTATCCTGGGTACGGATGACCGGCCTTTTGTGGTAAAGATGGGGGCGGATGCGGACAGCGCAATAGAGGTGGAGGGCTCTCCCTTCGCGGAAGAAACGAATCTTTGGGACATCCCAGAAGTCTATGACTATGACTGTGGGTATATGTTTATCGCCGCCCATACCCACATGTATGGGGATTGGGAATATGACGCGGCCCAGCACTGGAAGGCGTGCGAGTGCGGGGAGGTCACTGGGACTGCCGCCCACACCGCCAGCGGCTGGATCACGGTGACCCCGGCCACCGAGACCACCGAGGGTCTGCGGCACAAGGTGTGTACCGTGTGTGGGTATGAAATGGAATCCGAGACCATCCCGGCCCTTGTGGTCATCCGCGGGGTAGATGCCGGCGGAATCCAGCTCACCCTGACCAATCGGACAGCGGGCACCTGTCTGGCGGCGCTCTACGACAGCAGCGGCAGAATGCTCACCGCCGGTTTCCTGAATGTGGCCGCCAACGCAGGGGATATCTCCCTTTCCTTCCCCGCCTTTGAGGGCGACCCTGCCACTGTCAAATTCTTCTTCCTGGATGAGAGCTTTGCCCCTATCTACCGCTGCACAACAAGGGATTATGCGTCTGAATAAAACCCATACAGCACAAAAGGAGCGCTGCAGAGTTTCCTCTGCAGCGCTCCTTTTTACGCATACGACAGAATCAGCCCTCTCCGCGAAGCATGACCTGGGCGCGGAATACCTTCCCGTCATATTGAAACTTACAGTAGCCGCCATTCTTTGCCGCGATGCGGCGCACTGACTGCAGGCCGATGCCATGTCCCGGGCGCTTGGAGGAGCGAATCCCGGTATTGTCTTCCTGGATCTCGCCGGTATAGGCGTTTTCCACCTCCAGCAGCACTACGGCATCTCCATGGACCTCCCCCCGGACCCGGACCCAACGCAGGGAAGGCGGCAGGCGCAGGCTGGCCTCCAGCGCATTTTCCAACAGGTTGGAGAGCACCACGCACACATCCATTTCGTCCGCAGGCAGCAGGCGCGGCAGATCCAAAATATACTCTGCCGGCACACCCTCCCGGCGCAGCAGGGCGGCATAGTGGCCCGCCACCCCGTCTGCGGCCGGATTTTCGCACAGATTCAGTTCTGTATGAGGCAGGTTCTCCACCGCGGTGTCCACATAACTGCGCAGCTCCTGCCATTCCTCCCGGCGGAGCAGCGCATCAATGGCAGTAAAATGGTGGCGCAAATCGTGGCGAGCCTGGCGGATCTCCGCAATGGCCGTTTGCAGCGCTTCATATTGGCTGGTCTGCATCTGGAGAAACTGGTTCTGCTGCTGCAGGCGCATGTTTTTTCCCAGACCCCGCGCCATCAGATAAAACAGCAGGTAGCACAGCAGCAGCATTCCCAGCAGCATCAGCTCAATGACAGAAAAGAGGAACGCCAGCCGGTCAGCCGTCAGCTCCCGGCCGGCATCAGGCTGAATGACGATATTCAGCAGGGTAAAGGCCAGGGGCAGCACCCAGAATGCGTACCAGGTGCCCGGCATCTCCGTCTCCCGGAGCAGATGCCGGACGGCGTGGGTGGCAGGGTACCACATGACAAGAACGAATATCCAGCAAGCCCCATTATATGCCAGGCAGACCGGCAGGGAAAACCAGACGCCGGCATTCCCCCGCACCGCCCAGACATCTATGGCGCTGCACAGGTTGGACAGGCAGGAAAAGGCGCCGCAGACACCCAAGAACACGCTGACGGGCTTCCAGGCAGGCAAATCGCACAGCCGCAGCAGGATCAGGGCAAAAATGGGCAGGAAGACCAGCATCACATTGCTTTCCCAGCCCATGCTTCCGCAGATCCATCCCCCTGCCAGAACCCACGCCCCCAGGATCAGGATGCTCAGAAAGATCAGCCGGGACCTACGGATGCGCACATGCTCCCCCAACGCCAAAAAACACAGCAGCGCCGCGGGAAAGACCACCGCCAGTTCCAGCGTGGGACGCAAGAGCTGATTCATTGAGACAGCCTCCTCTGAAATAAAAACTCACCGAAGGCCGCCCGGGCAGTTTCGCTGCTGCTGCGGCTGACGGGCACCTGCGTGCCGTCATCCAGCAGGAAGGAGGCGCCGTCAAAATCCCGGACATGCTCCAGATTGACCAGCACACCGCGGCCGCACACCAGAAAGTTCCGTTCTTCCCTGAGCAGATCGGTAAATTCTCCAAACGTCATGCGGACGGCGGCCTCAGTCCCATCCCCCAGGTGGATATGGATCTGATGGCGGAAATGGTCCGCCCACAGGATCTCCCGGAGCACCAGGAGGCGGTCCTGACGGCCGACGTGCAGCCGGATCACCGACTCCTCCGGCGGCAGGCGGTTCAGCACTTCCTCCAGCACCTCCTCCACCTCCTCCATCCGGTAGGGCTTGACCAGGTACTGGATCGCCCGCACCCGGTAGCCGTCCAGCGCGTGGTCTGTGGACGTGGTGGTAAAAACCAGGACGCAGTCCGGATCAAAGCTCCGCAGCGTGCGGGCGGCGGTCACGCCGTCCATCCCTTCCATATAGATATCCAGAAAAACCAAATCAAAGTGATCCTGTCCGGCGGCCTCCAGGAAGGAGGCTCCATCCGAAAATTCCAGGCACTCCGCCGGCTTCCGCCGCTGAGCCAGCGCCGTTTTGAGCCAGCTCATCAGTTCTTCCCGATCCTGTGGATTGTCGTCCACCACAGCCAGACGCATTTTGCCCCTCCTCTCCGGCCCGGCCGCCGGGCCGCAGCTTGCTTTATGATAATAATATAGCAAATTATTTTATCCCTGCCTACAATTCGGGACAGAAAATTACAGTTCGGGACAGATGTCTTGTCCCCCCAATTGACTGAGCATACCATAGTCCTGTCAGTGTGCAGAGGGCCGCAGGGCCTCTGCTGTTTCAGAAAGGAGGGGTGGTATGCACCGGGTCGCGGTATTGTGCCGTTCGCCGGACACCCGGATATGGCTGTGCAGACAGCTGGGAGCGTATCTGGCCCGCATGGGATATTTCCCATGTCTGGAGGCCCCGGAGGATCTGGAAGGCTTCTATTACACCATGCGCGCCTCCCCGCCGGACGGGGTGGTGCTGTCCATGGACGGAGTCGCAGGGCTGAATGCCGCCGAACACCTGCGCCGCCTCTGTCCCAACTGCGCCCTCATTTGGGGCAGCGACCTGGATTTCTCCCTGCAAGCCTACCGGCTGCGGGCCGATTACTTTGTGCAGGGTGAATGGACCGAGGAAACGCTGTCGGAAGGGCTCTGCCGCTGGATAGAGCGAAGCAAGCAGCAAGAGAAAGGAAGATTTGAGGAATGAAACGAAGAAGGCGCGGGCTCAGTCTGTTCCTGGCACTGAGCCTTATTCTGTCCCTGGTGGAGCCGCTGCCCGCCGGGGCGGCGGAAGCCAGCTATACGCCCGACGTGGCGGGCGCTTACCTGCTTCCCGCCCAGGCGGCCAATGACAGCAGCTTTATCCGCACCAATGTGCTGACTGCAAACGGTCTGCACGTGGACGGCCACTTTACCGAATTGACAACGGAGCAGAACGCTGTCAGCGTCAGCGGCGGAGACAAAACGGTTCTCAACCCCGCCAGCACCTATATGCACAGTGAGAACCGCAAGTGGTGGACCACCTACCAGTGGGCCGACATGGGCGAGACCATGAAGGCGCTGCTCTCCTCCATGCAGATCACCGCCACCGTCAGCGCCTCGCTGACCGCGGACCGGCATATGCATATCGGCTCTCACAATGACCTGACCGACCGGGCCCAGGCCTATCTGTATGCCGGCTACAACACCTCCCCCATTGTGAAGGTGAGCAACAGCTCCAACGACCCGGACGGGGTGGCCCGCACCTACACCAGCAGCGGCGTACTCACCTCCGCGGGCAGCAACCTCCGCTTCCGCATGGGCGCCACCGACTGCTCCTGCGGCAGCTCCAAGGTGAGCAAGGTCTACATCTATCTCTCCGATACGACAGCGCCCACCCTCACCGGAATCTACCTCAGCGATGAAATGGGTGAGAAAATAAGCCGCACCGCCTACAAGGGCGGGCAGACCCTCTACCTCACCATGGAAATGAGCGAGCCGATCCGATTCGCCGGTGGCGTGAACCAGGATCTGACCCTCACCCTGCCCCTTATCAGCACCCAGACCGGCCAGAGCACCGACCGGACGGTGGAGGCCCAGCTGGCCTCTCTCAAAGAGAACAAGCTGATCTTCTCCTACACCGTGCCCAGTGGGCAGAACATGGACTACACAGTGGTAAGCGTCAGCCCCAGCCAGCAGGCCTGGATGGGCGGCAGCTATGATCTGAAGCTGCTGGACGAGAAGGGCGCACCCCTGAACGTGGGCAGTTTTACCGTCAACAGCCAGATCACCGACCTGGCAGGCAACCCCCTCAGCTGGACCGCCAGCCGGGAGTTGGAAAGCCGGCTCTATCTGGACGACGTGACCCCCGGCTATACCCGGCTCAACGCCGCGGGCAACATGACCCAGGGCTATCAGGCCGACACCAACGGCGACTGGCCGGAGGACATCACCCCCTCCGCCACCTGGGCCGGCACGGGGGACTACCTGGCCTTCACCCTCACCCTGAATGAAGAAGTGGGGCTGTGTACGGCTGAGAGCTACGCCCAGCTGAACAAGGAAAGCGGCGTCACGGCCGTCCTCAATGTGAAGGACAGTGACGGAACCCCCATTGAGGTGGGCCTCAGCAGCGTATCCTACGCCATGGACAACGTCAACGACGTGCGCACCAGCACCATCCTGACCTTTGACTTCTTCCGCCCCGCCGACGGGATGGCCCTGGACGGAAGCAATCCCATCCGCATCGTCTCCCTGAAAGCCCCCGACGGCAGCACCCTGGGCGACATGGCGGGCAATCCTCTGAACACCGCCGTGAGCCTGACCCCGGTGGAGAAGCTGGGTCTGGATGTGACGGCTCCCACGGTGACCCTGCTGACGGAAAACATCTCCGTCAGCGCGGACGGCCCCGCCCAGACCATCACCTTCCCCTTCACCGTAACCGATGAGGCGGACGGCTCCGGTGTGGACCGCGAGCAGGAGGTCGCGCTGGATATCCTGGCAGACACCGCCGCCGCGGTAATGTACTGCATCACCAACAGTCCCACCCCGCCGGAGAGCGGCGACGGGCTCTATAAGACCCTGTCGGCCCAGCAGCCCACCTTCCCCCTGCCCGCCGGCAGCAGCGATACCTATTACCTGCACGTCTCCTGCACCGATCTGAGCCAACGCTTTGATCCGGCCAACGGCCAGACGTCGGTGGAGGTCTCCGCCACCTGCCGGGACTACGCGGGCAACCAGGCCTCCGCCTCCACCTCCCAAAGCCTCCGGGCGGACTGGAGCGAACCTGTCATCACCCTGCCCGACACCTTCACCCTCACCGGGGAGGACACCCTGTCGGTCCCCTATTCGGTGTCCGACGGCTCCCACCTGAAAAGCGTGACCGTCCAGTGGGACAGCGGCAGCCAGGAGCAAGTGCTGGAGGAGGGCTACGCCTCCGCCTCCTATTCCAGCACCACCGCCTATACCGCCACGGGCGAGAGCGGCACCGCCACCCTGACGGTCACCGCAGCGGACGCGGCTGGCAACACAAGCACCGCCAGCCGGAGCTATTCCTACTCCCTGGGGGCTGTCACCACCCGCTATACCCTGGGCAGCGACCCCAATGTGATTACCGGCCACCCCTCCCTGATGCTGTACCGCCCCACCGCCCGGGGCGGCGCGTCGGGCGATGAGCAGATGATTTCCGTGGCGGTCATGCGCCTGGAAAACAACGTGACCCACAACGAGCTCTACAGCATCTTCTGGCTGAAGTCTGACGAGAACAAAGGCACCGTAGAGCCCATCCGGGTAGGGAGCTACCGCCAGGCTGCCGCCACCTCCGCCGCCGTGGGAGACGGGACCGTCAGTTTTACGGGCTATACGGAAGGCAATACTCAAGTCTGGACGCCCTCCTACGAGGTCTACGGCACGATTTCCATGACGCTCTTCACCATGTCCGTGCCGGACTGGAACGCCGCCGTGGATGCCGCCGTGGACGGCAGCTTCACCGTCACGCCCGAGGCGCTGGAAGCGTTCGACATGAAGGTGGCCACAGGCAGCGCCAACAACTACATGGTCTGGTTCCGCCCGCCCGTGGATCAGTATGGAAACCAGGTGGACGCCGCCCTGGAGAAGAAGAACGGGGCCGCTCAGGCGGGGGTCGTTCAGACCCTTACCGGCCTGCGCATCCCTATCCAGCTGAACACAAATGCCGGCCAGCCCAGCGACTTCCGCTACGACGACATAGACTACACCGCCTCCTACGCATACCTGACAGTCGGCACCGAGGAGCTGTCCGGAAGCCGGTACTATTTCACCAGGGAGGAAGTAATCGGAAACCTCCTCTACTACCCCATTACCGTACCTCTCTACGGCCAGCGCTTGTACGTGGTTCCCCGCCTGCACCTGGTATGCCTGGACGGCAGCGTCCGGGACGCCACGGGCATCACGGAGGAGAACGAGACCTACGATCCCATCACGCTCTACATGGACGACGGGCCGTTCCTGACAGACTTCTACCCCAACGGCTATACGCAGAAATATTACAGCGAGACTGTCCGGAGCGAGGGTCTGACCGCCGAGACCGCCCAGCTCACCATCGGCATGACGGGCTCCACCGGCGGCACGCTGACCTTCCAGTTCGGCCAGTGCAATCCCAAAGCGCCCACCCTGCTGACCTACCAGCCCATTGAGGTCTGGTGCGAGGACAATCCGGACCAGGTGGTCACCGCCACCTACAACCTCAGCGACTACACCCAACGCCAGGTGGAGCTGAAGGTGGCGGACATCCCCGCCTCCCCCGACAGCCGCACCCTCTACCTCCACGAGGGGGAGAACACCCTGCATTACCGCAGCCCCCATGTCAACGGCGTCACCTATGTGGAAAAGACCCTGACCGTCCTGGTGGTCAACCAGACCTTCTCCATCTCGGCCGAGGTCATCCCCCATGAAGACGGCAGCGTCCGCGTCCAGCTCACCGCGGACCAGTATGCCCAGGAGCAGCTGCTCCTCAACGGCCGGACCGTCTACGCAAAGTTCAGCAATGAGCTGCGCCCCGTCACCCTGGACAGCAATCTGGGTTTTGAGCTGTTCCTGACGGAAATGAAGGAAAACTGGGCCGAGGAATTTTATCTCCGGCTGTACGACAGCAACTGGAACATCGCCAGGACCGGCGACCTGCTGGTGGGGCAGGCGGTGGATATCATGGCGCCCACGATCTATCACCGCGATTATGACAGCAGCGCGTCGCCCCAGGGAGGGTACACCCTGAACGCCTCCGTCGCGGAGCCGCTGGGCGATGCGTACAACAGCGGGGTTGATCTGGGCAGTTTCGCCCTCACCTTTACCTACGGAGACGGGACGGTGACCACCGTCCCCCTGCCTGAACTCTCCCTCAACAGCACCTGGAGCGGAAACGGCTCCAACTACAACGGCGTTTACCAAATCACCGCCGAAGGTACCGACAACACCTCGGTTGCGCTTACCATCAACGGCATGTTCCCCTACGGCTCGGAAGGCAGCGTGACCATCACCATGGCCTGCAAGGACAACGCCGGCAACGCCGCCGCGGTCAGCCAGTACTCCAAGGAATGGGCCGTAGGAGCTTACTCCAACACCGCCTCCGCCCCCACCATCACGGTGGGCGCGGTAAAGAACGGGCTGATTCCCATTACCTCCGACCAGCCCATCCGGGTGCTGGACCCGGTGCCCGCGGATACCGCCGGCACCTTTGCCGTGGAGCATTCCCTGCCCATCTACACCAACTCCGCCACCATCCAGTATGAGGATGCCTTCGGAACGCTGTACACCATGGACATAGCTGCCTCCCCCTTCGGGGAGAACCTGACGGTGTCCCTGTCCGAGACCACCCCCACCCGTGGGCCGGTGACCCTCACCGCCACCGCCACCGTCGGCAGCACCCTCACCAGCGTCACCTCCGGCAAGCACGGTGACGGGGAGATCGCCGGTCCCACCGTCACCCTGGAGCTGAGGGAAAACGACACGGTCACCATCACCATGGGGACGAACACCTACACCGTGCAGGTCACCAACATCGACAACACCGTGGACCCCGTCACCGTATCCTTCTACGGTCCCGACGGCGCGTTGCTGGACACCCAGAGCGGCGCGGAACGTGTGACCGGCCCGGTGACCGCCGCCCTGCAGTGTTCGGAACTGCTGGTAGGCCAGACCAGCCATGTGTTCCCCGTGGGTTCGTCCGCGGGCGACAGCTTCACCTTCAGCATCTCCGACCAGGTGGGCAACACCACAACCGTCACCGCCACCCTGCCCTGGAACGTGGTGAATGAGGCGGGCGGCGTCCAGCTCCCGGAGGACACCACAGCCCCCACCTACCAGGCGGGCCTGTACGTCCAGCAGTCCGGCAGCTGGCAGCAGGTCAACAGCTACGACTCCCTGCTGGGAGGGGAGCTGTCCGTGGACAACATTGCCGGTGCCATGCTGTCCCTCTCCGGTCAGGGGGTGCGGGTGGTCTTCTCCATTCAGGATGACTCCCCGGTGAACCTGATCGTCAAGAGCAGCACCGGTGCCGTCCCCGGCTATACCGACGCCGGCGACTCCATCGCCGGTCTGAGCGTGTCCGCCTCCACCGTCACCTGGACCGGCGGGGAGGTAAGCGGCCCTGTCTACGTCTATCTGGTGGACGCCGCCGGCAACGCCGCCGCGCCCCTGACCCTCACCTTCCCCGGCGTGGACAGCGACGCCCCCGCCGCCACCGTGGAATACGCGGCGGGCAGCGAGGACGGCAGCCTGACCAAGGCTCCCGTCTACGCCTACCTGGTGCCCGGCGGGGAATCCATCACCGTCCTGGACACCGGCAGCCTGACCCTGGACACCAGCGGCAGTGAACACAACGGCCAGTACTACTATACCTTTACCGCCAACGGCAGCTATACCTTCCGCTTCTCCGACGCCGCGGGCAACATCGGGACCGTCACGGCCACAGTGCGCACCATCAACTCCGACGACACGGCTCTGGAACTGGTGAGCGGACCCGTCTGGCTGTGCCGGGGCCAGACCTATACGAGCAACTACAACTGGCAAACGGCCCAGCAAACTCTGCACAGCAACACCCCCGTCACGGCCACCTTTACCGCCAACCTGCCGCTGGCCAGCGCCGAAATCATAAAGGATGATGAATCCATCCCTACAGAAGGCGTCGACGTAACCGTGTCCGGCAACCTGATTCGGGTCACCTACTCCGTCAACTGCCCCTCCGTGCGGCTGCGTGCGGTTGCCCAGAACGGGCAGACATTTGAATACACATACGGCTCCAGCGGCCTGCTGTATGCGGTCACCTGTCTGGACATGGACGCCCCCACCGTCACCGTGACGGCCAACGACTCCACGGTAAGCCCTGTGAACGGCGTGTATACGGTGGACGGCAGCGGCCAGCGCTCGGTGCGCCTCACCTTCACCACCGATGAGGAAACTGCCAGCGAGCAGGCGGCCTGCGCCAACTCCACTACCCGGTTTGACACCCAGCACACCTGTACCATTTATCAGAATGGAACGAGCAGCCTGACCTTCACCGACCAGGCGGGCAACGTGACCACCATCCAAATCGCGGTCACCAACCTGGACGACAAGCTGGCCCTGTCCTTCTCCAAAACCGGAAGCGACAGCGACGCCGTCACCGATCCGGCAGAGCTGGGCCAGCTGACATCCGGGAGCACCTTCTATCTCAAATCCACCCGGAATGTGACGGTGAGCTTCGGCGGGACAGAGGCCCCGGTGGACAAGAGCACCTGGACGTCCTTCACCGTACCCCAGAGCGGCAGTCTGGCCATTCTGAAAGCAAAGGACACAGACGGAAACACCCTGTATGCCTATCTCTCCGTGGCGCTGCCCGACACCGTAGCTCCCATCATCTCCCTGCCCAGCCAGACGGTGTATGCCCCGGTGGGCGCGGAGAACCTGGAACTGCTCCGGGAGGGGGTCACCGTCACCGACAGCCGGGACAGCAGCCTCAGCTTCACCGTGGACACCTCCGGCGTGACCTGGGATGCGGCGGGCAGCTACATGATCACCTACACCGCAGAGGACTCCGCCGGCAACAGCTCCTCCGTCACCCGCACCCTGGTACTCACCGCTCAGAGCATCCTAACCCTCAGGGTGAACGGCCAGACGGTGCAGCCCGGCAGCACCCTTACCCTGGAGAAGGGGACGGCGGAAATCACCCTGGAGGGGGCCGACGCGCCGGTATACCTCAGCCTGAAGCAGGGGTACAAGACCATTGCCCAGATGAAGCTGGGTTCCCAGGTGCTGCTGGCCAACGCCAGCTACACCGATCCTCTGGAGACCGCCCTCACCGCCAGCGGCTTCCACACCCTCTACCTCCGCGCCCAGGACCGGACGGAGTACGTTTTCTACCTCTACGTCAAGGGCTGAGCGGCCGGAAAGGAGCATGAACATGAAAAAGCGAGCGCTATCCCGTCTCCTGGCCTGGGTCCTGTCCCTGTGCCTGGTCTCGGGGCTGCTGCCCATCTCCGTCCTGGCGGCGGAGCTGGGAAATGTATACACTCTGTCCAACGAGAACCTGCAGGTACTGGTGGACAAACGCAGCGGCGGCTTCTCCATCCGCACGTTGGAGGGCGACGCCATCCGGAAGGACGACAACAACAAGAACCTGCTGTTCCCCCTGGGGGATGACGACACTTCCTTTGCCTCCCTCCGGGTCACCCGGAACGGCGAGACCAAGGACTATGTGTTCGGCGGCAAGTATGCCGGTTCCTCCGATGTGGCGGTGACCGCCACATCGGAGGAGATCCAAGCGGTGTGGTCAGTGGACGGCATCACCGTCACCCAGACCCTCCGCCTGGCCAACCCCGGCGCCACCCAGCACGGCATGGCCTACCTGAGCTACACCGCCGAGAACAGCGGCGAGGCCGCCGACATCCGGCTGCGCCTGCTCATGGACACCGCCCTGGGTACCCAGGATTACGGCGTCTACGAGGTGGCCCAGTCCGGCGGCGGCTACCTGACGGTGGAAAGCGAACGGAGCATTTCCGGCTACCAGAACAGCTTCTTCGCCTATGACGACCCTCAGAATCCCAGCGTATTCGCCTACTTCCTCAACGGCTCCGTGGGCGACGCCGCCAGCACGCCGGAACAGGTGACCTTTGCCCACTGGAACAATCTGGCGGCCACCGTTTTTGACTATACGCCCGACGAAAGCCTGTATTTCACCACCCCCTACAACCGGGACTACCTGACCGCCGACAGCGCCTTTGCCCTGTATTATGACCTGGGCAGCGTGGGACAGGGCGGCAGCGCCGCCGCGGCCGGCTACTACGGCGTGTTCTCCAACGCCGCCGCAGCCGAGGGAGACCGGCTCACCCTCAACTTCACCGACCTGCCCCAGGCTCTGGAGATGAACGCCGACCGGACCGGCTACACCGGAAACGGCGATTTTACCGTCACCGCCTCCATGACCAACATCTCCGGCCAGACGCTGGACAACGTACGGGTGGTGGTCTACCCCGGGGAGAACATCACCCCCTACGACAAGAACGGCGACCTTCAGGAAACCGCCAGCTATCTGGACCCCTACTATATCGACCTGACCAACGTGCAGGCAGACGGCTCCCAGAATCTGGAGTTTCAATTCCACGCCGTACCCGGGGAGGACGCGGCCTACCGCAAACTCACCTTCCAGGCCTATGAAATGGGGAGCGACGGCGCGCTCCAGGCCCAGAACCTGCTGTGCGCTCAGACGGTTTGGCTCCTCTGCCCCGGCACCGGCGGGGATGTGCCGCAGGTAGGCTTCACCAGCTCCTCCCCCGACCTCATTTACATCACCGGCACCCGTCATCTCTACCTGACGGGCAGGAATTTCAGCATGCTGTCCAACCAGAGCGCCTACTCCCTCCGCCTCTCCCGCGCCGACGGCGGGAAGATCAACGGCCAGGACAGCCTGACCATCCCCGCCAACCAGTTCATCCTGAACACGGAAGACAATACCGCCGACGTGGTGATCACCGACGCGCTGGCCATCGGGGAATATCAGCTGACCATCGACTATACCGACACCTCCACGGCTGATATCACCGCGCCCGCCCTGCGCTTCCAGGTCACCGACGACCCGGAGTACCGCAACGACGGCTACGGCGTGGTGACGGTGGAAAATGATGGCTCTAACAACTACTCCATCCACACCTACGCCACGGAGGAGCGCTATGAAGCGGCAGGCAAGGGGCTTGACGGCGCCGTCCTGCTGGAGTTCCGCGGCTCCTTCACCAAGGAGGAAAAGAACGGAACCACCGTGCTCACCGGCGTCTCTCTGGGCAAGGAAGACAATGTGATGACCCTGAACAACTGCCTGGACATCCGGGAGGGCCAGGTGACCATCACCGACGCCAATGACGAGATCACCGTGGACTTCGACGCCTCCCTCACCGTCTCCGGCGTAGGCACCTCCGTCTGGAAGGGCCGCTGCTGCCTCACCGCCATTGCGGACGGGGAGTCCTGCTCCCTCACCACCTACGATGAAAGCGGCGACCGGGACGGGGACGGCAACATCACCCTCCTGTGGCCCAGCGTGGGCCAGGCCGCTCAGAGCCTGCTGGGCCTGCTCTTTGAGTTCAAGTACGGCGAGCTGGGCTATATGGAGGGCGTGGGCGGCGTCATCGGCTTCGGCGGCGGCCTGGATCTGTCCTTCCTCATCCCCGCCGCCAAGCAGGCCGACGACATCCCCTCCGCCCTGGATCAGGCCAAGGAGGACCTCATCCGCAGCGGCGAGGACACGCCGGAAAACCTGCGTGCCCTGGAGGAACAGTACCCCCACAACGCCGACACAGTGAACACCAACGCCCCGCCCTTTGAGACCTCCACCGACATGGGGGACGGCGCCGAGGCGGGCGACGGCGACAGCCGCTCGGCCACCATCCAGGTGGACGACATCCTGTTCGGCGGCGGCAAATACCAGGGCGTCAACTTCTCCGTGGCCCTGGGCCTGCCCAGCTACTTTGAAGGCATGCCCGGCATCGAGGGCGTGCTCACCGTCAGGACCGTGGGCGACTGGGCGGTGGACGTGTCCGGCGCAGCCTCCTTCGCCACCTTCGCCATGGAGGCGGAGCTGGCCGTCCAGAGCAAGGACGGCATCCCCTACCCCGATACCCTCCACTTCTTCGTGGGCGGCTTCGTCCCCGGCATCAACCTGGACGGTTTCGGCGTGATCTGGCTCCAGGGCGCCGGCGGCGGCATCAACAACCTGTACGATACCATTTTCCTCACCGAGTCCGTTCCGCCCCTCCAGCTCATTCTGGAGGCGCAGTTCTCCATCCTCCAGATCATCTCGGCCCGGGCCACGCTGGCCCTGAGCCTCCAGGGCATCAGCGCGGAGCTGAGCAACGGCGTGCTGGCCAACTCCGTGGCCGTGCTGGACAGCGCCAGCCTGGAGTTTGACTGGTACCCCGAGTTCTTCTTCCTGTCCTCGGTGGATATGAACATCGCGGGCGTCCTTCAGGGCGGCGGCTATCTGGTGCTGGATGAGAGCGGCATTTTCGAGTTCTTCATCCGGGCCTCCCTGAGCCTGCCCGGCACCCTGCCTCTCATCGGCGGTCTCACCCTGGCCAACGTGGGCATGGGCGTCAACGCGGAAAAGATCTGGGGCGCCGCCGAGGCCCTGGGCATCCAGGTGGGCATCACCTACTACTGGGGCAGCGGCGAGGTCAGCTGGAGCGGCGACGCCGCCACACCCAACCACCCCGACCTGCTGGGTCTGGCCACCGTACCCGTATACACCGCTCCCGACACCGGCAGGACCCTTTACGCCGTGGTGGGCACCAACGCCACCCTGGCCGCCCAGTCCCAGCTGGGCCTGGTGGCCAGCACCATTCCCACCACGCGGGCCGACGGGGACAGCCTGAAAAGCAACGTTGAGGGTACCCGGCACGAGCTGGTCCTGGCTTCCGGCCACACCTCTCCCGCCGCCCTGACCCTCACCTGGGACAGCGCCAGCCTGGAACAGGCCCGGGAGGAGGCCGAGGCTATCACCATCGACAATTATACCCTGACTTTTGTCCAGGATGTGACCAACGCCAGCGCCACCGAAAACGCCAACGCCAAGGTGACCTATGATTCCACGGCCCATCAGGCCAACATGACCGTGACCTTCCAGCCCGACCGGGCCGGTACCTACTCCATCACCACCGGCAAGCCCGCCAGCCTGGCTCTCTACCGGGTGGCGCCCCTGCCGGGCATCGACAGCGTCAGTGTGACGGACGGCAGCGCCACCGTCACCGGCACCGGCCTGGAGCAGTTCTCCCAGATCACCCTGCTGGCGGTGGACGAGGAGAATCCCAACAACTCCCGCATGGTGGGCCATGTGACCAGCGAAAACGAGGCCTTCGGCAGCACCAGCGTCACCATCCCCATGGACACCGCCGCCCTGCCTTCCGGGGACTACACCCTTCAGGCCATTGCGGCGGACAGCAAGCAGGCTATGGTTTCCACGAAAGACGTACCGTTCTCCTACACCAATCCCAACCAGCCCGCCCCTCCCCAAGTAGGCGCCGTGAAGTCCGCCGGAGACTACAAGGTGTCTTTCACCGTCTCCGACGCGGATGTTGACGGCTACCGGATCAACTTCTATGACGCCGAAGGGAATCTGGTCTCCGGCGTCAGCGGCCTAGTGCTGGAGAAAAACGCCGAAAACACCTACACCGCCGGCGGGCGGTTTGAAGTGCCGGTGTACGACGAAAAGGCCGGAGACTTTACGGGCGAGACGTCCGCCGCCGGACTGGAGGGGGGCAAGACCTACACCATGGGCGTGTCCGCCTACAAGCAGACGGGAGACAGCGTGATCTGGTCCTCTGAATCCAGAACGGCCGGTGTGACCATCACCCAGCCCAATCCCCCCGCCTTTACCTGGGGCGCCGACACGGCAGGCGTTACGGAAATCACCCAGGTGGGCGGAAACACCTTCTCCACCCTGCTCTATCCCACCAGCGACCTCACCGTCACCCTTCGGGCGGACCAGAACGTCTCCGGCGCCTGGAGCCTGGACGGCGGAACGGAGACCCGGGTAACCGACCGGAACAGCATTCCCATGGCCTTTACCGGTCTGTCCGAAGGTTCCCACACCGTCACCTTCCAGGGTGCCAACAGCCAGGGCGACGCCTTCCTGTACACCAAGAGCTTCTCGGTGGACACCACGCCTCCCGCCCTTCTGGTGTCCTCTCCCATCAGCGGCTCCTTCTTCGAGAGCAGCGGCTCCGTCACCCTCACCGGTTGGACGGATGGCAAGACCCTGGAGCTGTCGGTGGACGGCACGGCTGAGACTATCAGCGTGGCTGCGGACGGCAGCTTCTCCCAAGCGCTGTCCCTGGACGCCTCCGCCGTCAGCCACACCCTCACCCTCACCGCCACCGACGCGGCGGGGAATGAGACCACCCGTACCATCCAGGTGGTCAACCCGGCCCTGGGCCAGATGACCCGCCTGGCCATCTATTCCGGCAGCAGGGAAGTGTCTGAGACAGAAGCCCTGACTGTGGGCAACGGCGGCTCCACCCTCTCCGTGAAGGCCGTGCTGAGCAATGGCTCCACCCTCGACCTGAGCGGCAGCGACCTGGTGGAGTGGAGCGTCATTCCCGCCATCGGAACCTGCGAGGTGGATGACTTCGGACACGTCTCCCTCTCCAGCGGCGGCAGCGCCGTGGTCAAGGCCCGCATGGCCATTACCGATGATGGCGGCTATACCGCCTTCGCGGCCCTCGGCGCCGGCGAAATCACACCTGTTGTCACCATTACCCCCTGTACAAACGGCACAATCACCGTTACGGGCACCGTAAATGGTGTGGCGAATACTGCGATTCAGAGCGGCGGCGCCGTGGACTACGGCTCCAGCGTCACCATCCAGGTCACGCCGGCGGAGGGCTATTACCTGAATAAGCTGGTTGTGAATGGCAGCATCGTCTCTGTCAGCAGCGACGGAACGTATGTCATTGACAGCCTGACAGAAAATCTGAGCGTCACCGCGTCCTTCTCTACCAAAACCAACGCCCAGGTACCCACCATCAGCACCCAGCCCACGGGCGCCAGCTACACCCAGGGTGATTCTGCGGCGGCCCTCACTGTGGCAGCCACCGTCACCAAGGGCACGCTGAGCTACCAGTGGTTCAGCAACACCACCGAGAGCACCCAGGGCGGCACTCTCATTGACGGGGCCACCGAAGCCAGCTACATCCCCAGCACCGCGGATGTGGGCACCGTCTACTACTACTGCGTGGTGACCAACACCGACAACAAGGCCACCGGCAGCAAGACCGCTACCGCCACTTCCGATGCGGCAGCCGTCACCGTGGCTGAAAAGACCCACGCCCAAGCGCCTGTCATCAACACCCAGCCCACGGGCGCCAGCTACACCCAGGGTGATTCTGCGGCGGCCCTCACTGTGGCAGCCACCGTCACCAAGG
>CALXEB010000006.1 GCA_944387215.1 uncultured Flavonifractor sp.
CGGGCGCCGGCCTGGATGCCCGCGTCGATGACGGCGCGCTCCTCCACCTCGGTGATGCCGGAGGGCACGCAGATGACGATGCGGGGCTTGAACAGCCGGAAGGAGGTCACCTTGCGGATGAACTCCTTGAGCATCCGCTCGGTCATGTCGTAGTCGGAGATGACGCCCTCCCGCAGGGGGCGGATGGCCACGATATTGCCGGGGGTGCGGCCCAGCATGGCCTGGGCCTCGGCCCCTACCTTCAGGAGCTTGCCGGTATTCTTGTCGATGGCCACCACGGAGGGTTCCCGCAGGACCACGCCTTTCCCCTTCACATAGACCAGGATGGACGCCGTGCCCAGGTCAATGCCGATATCTTTGCTGAACATACCTGCACCTCGCAGTCTTGAAAACATTCGTTTTAGTTTGCCCCAAAATCCCATGTAACAGTCTCCTCATCGCCGGGACTTTTTATATGCGCTCATATATTATACAGAAGTCTTTCGCCCATTTCAACGTCATTTTCCCCGAAAATCCGAAAACTTTCGTCAGCGCGCCCGGCTCCCGCCGGGTCCCGGTGTGCCCTGCGCCGTCAGCGTGCCCGGGCCAGGGCCGCGCATACCACGTCGGCGGCTCCTACGGTGCGCAGGGTGCGGGCGCACTCGGAGAAGGTTGAGCCGGTGGTGACCACGTCGTCGATGAGCAGCACCCGCTTGCCCGCCACCAGTTCCGGGTCCACGGCGGTATAGGCCCCCAGCACGTTGGCCCGGCGGGCCGACTCCTCCTCCAGGCCGGACTGGGGGTCGGTGTTGCGGGCCTTGCGCAGGGTCTCCACCGCCACGTCCCCCAGCTCCAGGGCGGCGGCGCTGGCCAGGAGGAAGGCCTGGTCGTAGCCCCGCTCCCTTTTCCGCTTGTCCGACAGAGGGACCCAGGTGATGAGGTCGTAGCGCCCGGCCAGGTGGTCGTGGACGCACTGGGCCACCAGCTTGCCGTAGGCCTTGTGATAGCCCTGGCGGCCCTTGAACTTGTAGCGCCGGATGGAATCCCGCACCGCGCCCTGGTAGCGCAGGGGCGCGGCGCACAGGGAGAAGAACTCCCCCTTCTGCTCCGCCGCCGGGCCCTCCAGCCAGGGCAGCTCCCGCTGGCAGCGGGCGCAGAAGTCCCGCTCCCCGTCGGCCAGGAGTTTGCCACAGAAGATGCACCTGGGCGGGAAGAGGAGGTCCAGCAGCCAGTTCACCGGGCCGCTCATGACGATTCCTCGTCCGGAATCGGACCATGCTCTTTTTCAAAGTCGCGGATGCACTGCTGGATTAAATAGTGTACCTGCCCATTCAGCGTGCGCCCCTCATAGGAGGAGATATAGCGCAGCTTTCGGTGAGTCTCCGGGCTGACCCTGAGCCCCACGTTCTTGATTTTCTTTTCCATTTTAGCATACACTCCATCTGCGTGCAAGTGCACGTACTTTGAGTATATGCTATGGAATTTTGCGCAATGTTTGCGCGGATTGCATGCAAATGCTTGCTTAAAATTTGAGGTGTCCCGGTAAAGGCGGCGCGCCTCCAGGCGGGCTCCTGCGCGGCGGGCGCCCCCAGGAGGCCGCTGGCCTCCATAATCAAGACATGTGCGTGCCAGAACCGCCGCGTTACGATTCCTTGATCTGCACCAGCCGCCAGCGCAGGCCGGAATATCTCCGCTGCTGGCGGTCGTTGGCGGTCATACGGGCGACGATCTCCTCGTCCCCCACCAGGATCAGCAGCTCCCGCGCCCGGGTGATGGCGGTGTAGAGCACCCCCCGGGTGAGGAGCATGGGGGCCCCCTCGCTCACCGCCAGGATCACCGCCCGGTACTCGCTGCCCTGGGCCTTGTGGACGGTGATGGCGTAGGCCGGCTCCAGCTCCCCCAGCATGTCGGGGGTGTACTCCACCAGCCGGCCGTCGAAGTCCACGGTGATGAGCTCGGCCCGGGGGTCGATCTCCGTGATGCGGCCGATGTCCCCGTTGAAGATCCCCATGCCGGCGGTGAGGCCGTCCTTCCACATCACGTCGTAGTTGTTGCGCACCTGCATGACCCGGTCCCCCTGGCGGAACACGTACTCCCCAAAGCGGCGCTCCGGCTTGTCCGGGGCGGGGGGATTCACCGCCTCCTGAAGCAGCCGGTTGAGGGAGGCCGTGCCCGTCACCCGCTTGCGGGTGGGGGAGAGGACCTGGATCTGCTCCGGCGGGATGCCCATGTTCCGGGGCAGGCGGTCCCGCACCAGCTCCACGATGGTCTCCGCCGCCCGGCCCGGCTCCTTCCGGCGCAGGAAGAAGAAGTCGTGCTCCCTGTCCCGCAGGTCGGGCAGCTCCCCCTGGTTCACCCCGTGGGCGTTGCGGACGATGGCACTCTCGGCGGCCTGGCGGAAGATCTCGGTCAGGCGCACCATGGGAATGACGCCGCTGCGGATGAGGTCGGAAAACAGGTTGCCCGGGCCCACGCTGGGCAGCTGGTCCGGGTCCCCTACCAGGATGAGCCGGCACTCCGGCCGCAGGGCCCGGAGCAGGCCGTGCATGAGGGTGATATCCACCATGGAGGTCTCGTCCACGATCACCGCGTCGGCCTTCAGGGGGTCGTCCTCCCCGTGGGCGAACACCAGCCGGCCCGCGTGGGGGTCATACCGGGTCTCCAGCAGGCGGTGGATGGTGGCCCCCTCCATCCCGCACAGCTCCCCCAGCCGCTTGGCCGCCCGGCCGGTGGGGGCGGCCAGGGCGGTCTCCAGCCCCAGCTGGTCGAAGAGGGCCAGCACACCCCGCAGGGAGGTGGTCTTGCCGGTGCCGGGGCCGCCGGTGAGGAGCATTACCTGGCTGGCGGCGGCCAGCTCCACCGCCTGGCGCTGCTGGGGGGCGTAGACGATGCCCTGCTGGGCCTGGATGCGGTCGATGAGCCCGTCCAGCCCGTGGGGGGGCACCATCTCCCCCCGGGCCATCTCGGAAAGGCGGAAGGCCACGTACTGCTCCGCCTCATAGAGGTCGTGGAGGTATACCGCCTCCTCCCCGGCCACGGTCTCCTGAATGACCTCCCCCCGCTCCAGCAGGGCCTCCAGGCCGTCCTCCAGGGCCTCCCGCTCCCCCTCCAGGGCGATGAGCTGCTCGGTGGCGGGCAGCAGCTTGCGCCGGGGCAGGAAGGTGTGGCCGTTGTCCAGGTTGTGGGCCAGCTCGAAGAGCAGGCCGGCCTCGATGCGCTGGGGGTCGTCCCCCTCCATGCCCAGGGAGAGGGCCAGCTCGTCGGCGGTGGAGAAATCCACCCCCAGCTCCCCGTCCACCAGCAGGTAGGGGTTATTGCGGATGGTCTCCAGGGCCCGGTCGCCGTACTTGCGGTAGAGGGGCATGGCCAGCGGGAGGGGCACCTGGTGCTCCCCCAGGAACTCCAGCAGCCGGCGCATGCCCAGCTGGAGCCGGAAGTTCTCCCCCATCTCCAGGGCCTTTTTACGGGTGATGCCCCGGATGCAGGTCAGCCGCTCCGGGTGCTCCTCCAGCACCGTCAGGGCCTCCTCCCCGAATTCCTCCACCATGCGCCGGGCGGTGGCCGCGCCGATGCCCTTCACCGCCCCGGAGGCCAGGTAGTCGAAGATGGCCTTCACCCCCGCCGGGGTGCGGCGCTCCACCGCCTCAGCCTTGAACTGCTCGCCGTAGGAGGCGTGGTGCATCCAGCTGCCCTGGACGGTGATGCCCTCCCCCGGCGCCACGCCGGGCAGGCAGCCCACCACCGTCAGGCTGCGGCCCTCCCCCGCGTCCAGCCGGAGGACCGTGTACCCGTTCTCCTGGTTCTGGTACACTACGGTCTCCACAGTGCCCGCGATATAGGTCTGTTCCGCCTCCTGCATGGCCGTCACTCCTTCTTCGGAGTATCTTACCACATTCCGGCGGCCCTGTCGAATTTTATTTCCCGCCGATGTACGCCCCCAGCCGGTCCGCCGGGCAGAGGACGATGCCCCTGTCCCGGGCCAGCAGGGCGGCCGCCGCCGCCCGCCCGGCGGGGTCCAGCCCGCCGTCGGCAATGACGATGGTGAACCGGGCCAGGTCCCCGCTGCGCAGCCACAAAAGGCCCTTCACCGTCTGCTCCAGCCCGCTGCCGTCCCCGGCGGCGGGCACCACGGCGTATACCGCGCCGCTCCCACCCGCCGGGACCAGGAGCCGCCCGAACAGCGTCCATCCCAGCGCCAGCAGCCCCGCCGCCGCCAGGAGGGCCAGCACCGCCTGCCATATCCCGTCCAATTCCGCTCACCTCCGGGCCATTCTATGAAACGCGCCCCGGCGCGGTCACCGGGGCGCCGACATCAGGCGGCATCAAGCCTCCCCGGCAAACGGGCATTTGAAATCGCCGAAAGGTGGAGCAGGCCTTTGGCCTGCGGAACCCAAACAAAAAGACACGCTAAAAAGCGTGTCTTTTTGTTTGGTACGCCCGAAGGGACTCGAACCCCCAGCCTTCAGAACCGGAATCTGACGCTCTATCCAATTGCGCTACGGGCGCGCAGAGCACATCCTCTCTGACGTGCTCGATTATTATACCAACATTCTCTCCGTTTGTAAAGAGCTTTTTCACGCTTTTCTTTCCAAAGGCATCTCACTCCATGGTGCGGGGCGTATACGCCTCGTAGGGCAGTACGCCGGCCAGCTCCACCAGCAGGTCGGAAAAGCCCCCGGTCTGGTCCATGCCCATAGAGGGCGTGCGGAGCATCCCGTCCTTTTCCGGCGGACGGATGGGCAGGGAGACTACCGCCTGAGCGCCCCGATCCTCCCGCTGCTGAAGGACGACGGCCCCGCCGTGGGCCCCGGCGATGCTTCGGGCCACCCGCAGGCCCAATCCCGGCCCCGCCGGCCGGTCCAGAAGTCCGCCCTCCCGCTTCTGCCCGGCAAGGCCCGGCCCGCTGTCCCACACGGTGAGGGACGCCCGGGCGCCCCTTACCGCCAGGCGCAGCCCCGCCCGGCCGCCGCGGCCCGCCGCCTGGACGGCGTTGGCGATCAGGGCCAGCAGCATGCGCCGCAGAAGGCGGCCGTCCCCCCGGGTAAGGAGCATCCCCTTCTCCTCTTCGTAGGTGAACTGCACCCCCGCCAGTTCGGTCAGCGGCGCCACCTGGCCCGCCAGCTCCCGGCACAGCCCCGCCAGGTCCATGGAGGCCTCCCGCAGTTCCAGGCTGCCCTGCCGGTCCAGCTGCAGATACTCCATGTTCCCCATCAGCCGCAGCATGCGGTACATGCTCTGATAGAGGATGGAGAGGTAGGGCTCGTACTGCTCCCCCTGTTCCCGCACCACCGGGTCCAGCAGCTGGACCGCCGCGGCCAGGTTGTTCATCTGCTCGCGGAACTGCTCCAGCAGCACCTCGTTCAGGCTGTCCCCATCCTGCTGCACGCCGACCGCCTCCTTCCGCCGCACCATGTACAGTGTGCCCCGGCGGGGGGCGCGGACCGCCGCCGGGGAACAGGTAAGTTACAGTAAGTATACCAAACCGGCCGCCGCCATACAAGGAAAAAAGCCGAATTCTGTCGAAACTGCCGCGTTTACCGATTGCGGCTCCATATTTTTATACAGTTTCCCCAGTAAGTTTTCTGTTTTTCCTCTTTTCTTTCCGGGAAAATCAGTCTATAATGGTACCGCGCGAAAAAGGTAAGACGCGATTTAGAACAAAGGAGAGATCAACTATGAGCATCAAAGTTGGCATCAACGGCTTCGGCCGCATCGGGCGCCTGGTCTTCCGGGCTGGCATCGACCGCTCCGACATCGAGTTCGTGGGCATCAACGATCCTTTCATGACCCCCGACTACATGGCCTACATGCTCCGTTATGATACCATGCACGGCCAGTTCAAGGGCACCATCGAGTATGACGAGAGCTCCATCACCGTCAACGGCAAGAAGGTGAACTTCTACGCCTGCATGGACCCCAAGGACATCCCCTGGGGCCAGATCGGCGCTGAGTACGTGGTGGAGTCCACCGGCCTGTTCCTGACCCAGGAGAAGGCCCAGGCCCACATCGACGCCGGCGCCAAGAAGGTCGTCATGTCCGCCCCCTCCAAGGACTCCACCCCCATGTTCGTCATGGGCGTGAACCAGGACACCTACACCAGCGACATGACCTTCGTGTCCAACGCCTCCTGCACCACCAACTGCCTGGCCCCCATCGCCAAGGTGCTGCACGACAACTGGGGCATCACCGACGGCCTGATGACCACCGTCCACTCCACCACCGCCACCCAGAAGACCGTTGACGGCCCCTCCAAGAAGGACTGGCGCGGCGGCCGCGCGGCCTCCGGCAACATCATCCCCAGCAGCACCGGCGCCGCCAAGGCCGTGGGCAAGGTCATCCCCTCCCTCAACGGCAAGCTCACCGGCATGTCCATGCGGGTGCCCACCCTGGACGTGTCCGTGGTGGATCTGACCGTCAACCTGGCCAAGCCCGCCAAGTACGACGAGATCTGCGCCGCCATGAAGAAGGCCTCCGAGGGTGAGCTCAAGGGCATCCTGGGCTACACCGAGGACGACGTGGTGTCCTCCGACTTCCTGGGCGACACCCGCACCTCCATCTTCGACGCCAAGGCCGGTATCGCCCTGACCGACACCTTCGTGAAGGTGGTCAGCTGGTACGACAACGAGATCGGCTACTCCAACAAGGTGCTGGACCTCATCGCCCATATGTATTCCGTGGACCACAAGTAAGTGACTGCATGATCAGACGCGGGGGCGGCCATTCGGCCGCCCCCGCGTTCCTTTTATCTATTTTGCGGGCGCACGGGTCGGAACGGCGGGCCGATGTGGGCATCGGCCCGCCGTCCCCGCGAAATTTTCAGCCGCCGGCCGCTTCCTTCCACTGGTCCCAGCGGCTCTGGATCACCCGGGCCATGGCCTGGTAATAGTCCTCATCGAAGGGCACGAAAAGATATGCCTCGTCCCGGAACTCGTCGGAGTGGTACCGCTCCGGGCCAAAGTACGCCAGGGCGTGGGCGTCCACGTCGGCGGGGTAGCACGGATCTCCGCCGCCGTAGTAGGCGCGGGCAAAGGCCTCCCCCTCCTCGTCGAAGAGGGCGGAGAAAAGCCGGCCGCCCAGCTCGTCCCGGATGAAGGGGCGCAGGTCGGTCCCCTCCGGGTCGCTTCTGAACTCCTCCACCGTGTCCCAGCAGCGCTCCAGAAATTCCAGGCTCATCAGGTCCTGCTCCATGCACCAGCGCAGGTAAATGGCCATATGGCTGCAGGCCGCCAGCTCGTCCACGGGGAGCTTCTTCTTCCGCAGGCATTCCAAATGGTCGGCGGCGTCATCCAGGACCCAGCCCTCGGCGTCGGTCCCCTCGTCCTCCGGCTCCTCCCCCTCCAGCGCGTCCGGCCGGCGGGGATCCACCACAAAGCTGACCCCCGTCATCCGCTCCAGCAGGGCCTCGGTGCCGTGGCGCTGGGCATATTCCATCTCATCCCGATAGATGGGGATCACCTGGTAGAAATTCACTTCCTCCCCGCCGGGCAGGACGCAGGTCTCCGCGCCCTCCTCCGTCCCCTGGGGGGCGATGAGCAGGGCCCCGCACAGGTCCGTATCCGGGGCGAAGGGCTGCTGGTTATCCATGGTGTGCCCCCAGCCCAGCCAGGTGTCGCAGGCAATGGGCAGGCGGGCCAGGGTCTTCAGCAGGCGGATGGGCCAATACTGCCCCTCCTCCATGCCGTCCCCCTCCGGCCGCCAGTCCGGGGGCAGGGCGACGGCCAGCTCCGCCCGGTCCAGCCGGTGCCCGGCCAGCTCCTCCGGCACATGCATGCAATGGGCCCCCATGCCCATGGTGACCAGGGTGTAGTATCCGCGGGTCTCCGAGGGCTCCACCACGCAGATGTCCACGTGGATGTCAGGAGAGACCAGCTCGTGGAACACCTTTTCCACCGGGCCGAAGTGGCCGGCGATGTGCTCCTCCACCGCCGCCATCTCCTCCTGCGTGTACTGCTCCGTCGGGCCGTCCTCCTCGTCATCCAGTTCAACGGCCGGGCCCTCCGGCTCGCCGTCGGCGTCCAGCCAGAGCTGCAGCTGCCGCCGGCCCGCCCGGTAGAAGAGGGCCGTCCGCCGGTCCAGCCCGAAAAAGACGCTCTCCAGCACGCCCTCCGGCCCCACCTCCTGCGGCAGGGTCAGCCATTGGCCGCTGTCCAGCCTCTCCCGCTGAGCCCGCAGCCAGTCCCCGTCCAGCTTGGACAGCCCGGCCTCATTCATGCGGAAGACCACTTCCACCTTCCGCTCCCCCACCGTGCAGTGGAAGGAGCAGTAGGGCGCGTCCCGCTCGTAGTCCTCCTCTTCCGGGCGGAAAAGCGCGCGGAACCGCCGCAGCCCCTCCGGGTCGGTGGTGATGCAGGCGATGGCCTGCATCTTTTCCGCCGCCCCCTCGTCCTGCCCGGCCTGGAGCCGCTCGTCACAGCCGGGGTCGATCCAGTGGTACTCCATCTGCTCCAGGCTGGCCCCCTGGCAGATCTCCTGCCGCAGGGTGAGGAACTCATAGTCCCCCGGCTCCAGGGCCAGGCCCCGCTCCACCGCCTCCAGGGCTCCCGCCCTGTCGCCGAAATAGGCGCGCAGCTTTCCGGCCTGGAGCCAGCCCCAGGGGTAGTCCGGCTCCTCCGCCAGGCCCCGCTCGGCATAGTCCCGGGCCTCCTCCAGCCGGCCGCAGTACATAAGGGCGCAGGAGTAGCGGTAATACCACATGCCGCAGCCCGCGGCATTCTCCTCCGAGTCCGGCATCCACTGCGCGGCCCGGTAGTAATACTCATACTCGTTGAGGTTATTGCAGGCGTACGAATACCACAGCGCGACCTGCAGGTCCCGCCGGGCCTGGGCCAGGGTGAACCGCCCGGCCTCCACGCCGGCCTGGATGAATCTCACCAGGTGATCGAGCATCCTGCCGTAATATCCGCTGGGCCCTTCCACCATGGCCTCCATGGCGTCGATGTCCGCCTGGCTGAGGAGGGAGCCGGTCTCCGGGTCCACTTCCGGGTCCTTCTCCGCCGCCCGGTCCATCAGGCGCACCGCCCCCACGTCGCGGCGGAAGGCGCGGTAGGCCGCCCACTCCAGGCCGCCGGCCCGGAAATGATCCGCCGCCGCCTCCAGCACGGCGGGCAGGTCCCAGGCCAGCAGGTCCAGATACCCGCAGTTCAGGCCGGTGGCGCCGCCCAGGAAGGTGACCGCCTCCCGGCCGGCCTTCTCCAGGATGGCGGCCTGCAGGGCGTCCCGGAAGTCCAGCAGGCGCTCGGCCCGGTCCTCGCCGGAAAAGCTGTCCAGCGGATAGCACAGAAATCCCGGGGCGATGCCGTCCCGGTGGAAGGCGTCCGCCGTGCCGCTCTCGCCGGCCAGGTAGTCGTTGACCAGCGCCGGCAGACGGGTGGAGCCGGTGTACACGTCCAGCCGCCAGTCCGCGTCCGGGTCCTCCACCGGGTCCAGGCGATAGGCCAGGTACCCGTTCTCCAAAAAGTCCTCCGCGTCCCGCCACAGGGTCATGCCCAGGTCCTTCAGCGCCTGGGGCAGCTCCGCCAGGGGGCGTCCCGGCCCCGCCGGGGGGTCCTGCGCCACCTGGAAGCCCTGGATATGGGCGATGGCGTTGACCTCGCCCAGCACCTGGTCGGTGAGTATGGAGAGTATGGACCACGCCCGCTCCTCATCCGTTCGGAGCAGGGGAAGCAGCTTCTCACACCAGAGGGTCAGGGCGGCGCCCTCCTCCCCCTGCTTCTCGACCCAGACCCGGACCTCCTCCGCCCGGATCTCCCAGCCGTCCATCCGCAGGCCGAAGCCGGCGGCGGGCTGCCGCCCCACCAGGACGTTCCACCGCTCCAGCAGGCCGGCGGGGGCCCGCTTTTGGAGATATACCAGGGGGAAGAGCCTGGCCCGGTCTCCCTCCGGGGAGAGGATGAGCTCGTACTTCTCCCCGTTAAAGCCCAGCTCGAAGGCCGCCTCCGGCAGGGCCGGCGCCAGCAGGGCGGCGCACCGGGCGGTGAGCGCCTGGCTCACGTCCCGGTCCCTCTGCCCGTCAATGAGCCGGCGCAGCTCCTCCTCCCCCTCCAGAAAGCCCTTCCACATTTTCTCCGCCCGCTGCCGGAAGTTTTCCCGGAACCGGGGCAGGGCCAGGCATTTGCGGCAGTTGTCCACGAAATCCCGGGCGTCCCGGTCGCCGGGCCGGGCGGCCAGGGCCCGCTCGAAGTGCCGCAGGGCGGGCCCCTCCTGGTCCAGGTAATAATAGGAGTAGCCCATGCGGAAGTTCCAGTAGTAGTCCCCCTGGAAATACGCCTCGTGGGGCCGCAATAGGGCCAGCGCCTTCTCAAAGAGGGCCCGGTCCTCCGGCCCGGCCATGTTGTTGTAGGCCCGGGCCAGTTCGCTGTCCAGCTCCGGGGTGCGCGCCCCCTCCGGGAGGGCTTCTATGGCGTCCACGATCTTTTTATATTCACATCGGTCGTTCCAGATCTGACACTGTTCCAGCAGGGTCATCTTCATTCCCCCTTCCCTAATGGATGATAAACGATACGCCGCCGGAATACAAGTGCGGCGGCCCCATTCTCCCAAAATTTTACGCGGGGGACGGCGGCGGGGCGCCCCGGGCTTGATTTCCGGGGCCGCTTCCTGTACAATGAGAAGGACGGACCGGCCCGGTCCACTTTTCAAGGGGGTGCCCCTGATGATGAACGTGCTCTATCTGCTCAATTTCGCCGGCAAGGCGGGAACAGAGCGGTATGTGGAGAGCCTGGTGAAATACCTCTCCGCCGACGGGCTCATCCGGCCCTTTTTCGCCTATAACCAGGGCGGGCTGCTGGTGGAGCGGCTGGAGGGGCTGGGCGTGCCCTGCCGCCGGGTGGAGATGCGCCGGCGGTTCGACAAGCAGGCGGCAAGGGACCTTGCCGCCCTGTGTGCGGAGTGGGACATCGACCTGGTCCACTGCCACTATCTGCGGGAGCACTATACCGCCCTGCTGGCCAAAAAGTACCGCCCCGGCCTGCGGGTGGTGTACACCAACCACTTCGTCATGGCCAACGACTTTGTCACCCGGTTCACCAACCGCATTATGGACAAGCGCCAGGACCAGATCATCGCCGTGTGTACCCGCGGGAAGGAGCAGCTCATCGCCAACGGCTGGAGCGCAGAGCGCATCCAGGTCATCTTCAACGGGGTGGATCCGGCGGCCTGGGCCGGGAGCCGGGCCGACTCCTCCCTGCGGTCTGAGCTGGGGCTGGAGGAGGACCGCTTCGTCATGCTGTGCGCCTCCCGCTTTGCCGAGGACAAGGGGCACAAGTACCTCATCGACTCGGTGAAGCGGTTGGCCGGGCGGACCGACCGGCCCTTCACCCTGGTGCTGGCGGGGGATGGCCCCCTGCTGGAGCCGGCGAAGGAGCAGGTGAAGGCCCTGGGTCTGGAGGACCGGGTGGTGTTCCTGGGCTTCCGGCAGGATATGAAGAACCTGTTCCACGGCGCCGACCTGTATGTCAACTCCTCCCGGCACGAGGCCCTGTCCTTCCTGATCATCGAGGCCATGGCCGCCGGCCTGCCGGTGATCGCCACCGACATGGGAGGCAACTCCGACATCGTCAACGACCAGGCCGGCTGCGGCCTGCTGGTGACCTATGACGACCCGGAGTCCATGTCCTCCGCCATGGAGCGCTTTCTGGAGGACCCGGACTTCCTGGCCCGCTGCCGGGCCAACGCCGGGCGCACCGTGGAGGAGAAGTTCGAGCTGCACAAAATGTGCCGGGCGACCTACGGGGTGTACGAAAAAGCCCTCCAAGGCAAATAACAAGGAGTATAATCGCCTATGTCCATTACAAAAAGCAGTCTTTTCCTCCGCCTGCTGCTGGCCCTGTGGCACGCGGGGACGTACAGCGCGCCCGCCCGGTTCTGCCGGTGGCTGGAGGGGGGCGTGCGCCGCGCCTTCTCCGGCAGCGCCCTGTGGCGCTTCGCCTGGCGGGAGGGGGCGGTGTCCCGGGCCTGGGGGAAGAGCCTCTCCTGCCGGCTGTTCACCGCCCTGATCAATATCCCCTGCGCCCTGGCCAAGGCCATATACAAGGCCGGCCGGCGGGTGTGGGAGGCCAGCCTCTTCGTCCGGCTGCTGCTGGCCCTGGGGGGCGTGAGCTTCTTTTTCCTGGGCCTGTTCATGCTGGGGATGCTCTCGGTGCCCCACGGCATGTGGGACAACACCTACGCCCTGCTGGGGGCGGTGGCCCTCACCGCCCTGTTTGTGGCGGGCAGCGCCGCCCGCCGCGGCTGGCGGCTGGAGCTGGACGAGCTGGGACCCTATATGGTCCTCTATATGGCCTGCATCTGCATCGCCCTGGCCGGCTCCCTGTCCACCAGCCTGTCCATGCGGTTCTTCGCCTTCCATGTCACCGGCTTTCTGCTGGTGCTGCTGGCGGTGAGCTCGGTGCGGAAGTATGAGCAGCTCCAGCTCATGGTGTCCCTGGCCGTGGTGGGCATATCCATCGCCGCCCTCTACGGCTGCTACCAGGCCTATATCGGGGTGGATATCGTGCCCTCCCAGCAGGACATGACGGTCAACGCCGGCATGCCCGGCCGGGTGTACTCCTTCTTTGACAACCCAAACAACTTTGCCGAGCAGCTGGCGATGCTCCTGCCCCTGAACTTCGCCCTCTTCCTCAACTGCCGCTGGCGGGGGAAGGTGCTCAGCCTGATCTCCCTGGGCCTGGGGCTGGTGGCCATCGGGGCCACCTACGGCCGGGCCAGCTGGATCGGCCTGGCCCTGGCGGTGGTGGTGTTCCTGGCCCTGCTGGACTGGCGCTGGGTGCCGGTGATCCTGGTGCTGGGGGTGGCGGCCATCCCCTTCCTGCCCGAGACCATCTACAACCGCATCCTCACCATCGGCAACAGCGAGGACTCCTCCATCCAGTACCGCTTCACCATCTATGACACCACCGCCAACCTGATGGAGGACTACTGGGTGCGGGGTGTGGGCCTGGGCAGCGACGTCATGAAGCAGGTGTTCCAGACCTACCCCACCAACTTCGACGGGTCCTACCCCATCCACACCCACAACAACTACCTGCAGATGTGGGGGGAGACCGGCATATGGGGCATCCTCTCCTTCCTGGGCCTGCTGCTGTGGCAGCTCAAGCGGGGGGTGAAGGCCTTCCTGGCCGCCCCGGACCGGCGGGTGAAGCGCATGCTGGCCGCCGCCATCGGCGCCTTCTGCGGCATTTTGGTCATCGGCCTGGCGGAGTACACCTGGTTCTACCCCCGGAACATGTTCACCTACTGGTTCCTCTTCGGCGTCATCGCCGCCGGCGTCAAGCTCACCCGCACCACCGAACGGTCATAATGCGCCGCCCATCAAAAACCGCCCGCCGGGATCAGCCGATCCCGGCGGGCGGTTTTTCAGACATCCTCCGGCGAAGCGCTCTTACGGGATATCATATTTTTTCAGCTTTGTATAGAGCACGCTGCGGTCCAGCCCCAAATATCTCGCCGCAGCGCTCTTGTTCCCGTTGCATGCCTGAAGGGCGTGGAGGATCGCCTCCCGCTCCATCACATCGCGCTGTGTTTTCAGGCTGGATGCGCGCCGTTCGGCGGAAGAGTGATGGGTCCGCTGCAGCCCGATCCGCTCGGAGAGGAAATCAAAGTGGCAGGCATTCAGCTCTCCGTAGCCCAGCAGTACCGCCGCCCGCTCCAGCGTATGCTCCAGTTCCCGCACATTTCCAGGCCACTCATAGGACGAAAAAAGCTGGTACACTTCCGCGTTGATCCCGGTGATCGCCAGGCCGTTGCGCTGATTGGTCCTTTTGATGAACAGTTCACACAGCTCCGGCAGATCTTCCAGCCGTTCCCGCAGCGGCGGCGTAAAGAGCTCCATCGTATTCAGGCGGTAGTAGAGATCCGCGCGGAACTGTCCGTCCCGCACCATTTGATACAGGTCCCGATTCGTGCTGCAGACCAGCCGGACATCCAGCGGTATGGGGCGCACGCCGCCCACCCGTTCGATCTCCTTTTCCTGAAGCACCCGCAGCAGCTTGGCCTGTAATGTGATGGGCATCTCCCCGATCTCGTCCAGCAGGAGCGTCCCGTGGTCGGCCAGCTCGAACCGCCCCGCCTTGCCCCGGCGGTCCGCCCCTGTAAAGGCCCCCGCCTCATAGCCGAACAATTCCGACTCCAGCAGGTCCTTGGGGATGGCCGCGCAGTTGATCTTCACAAACGGCTTTTCCGCCCGGCCGCTGAGCTTGTGGATGGCGTTGGCGACCAGTTCCTTCCCCGTCCCTGTTTCGCCGGAGATGCAGATGGTGATGGTGGAATTTGCCACCCGGCGGATCAGATCCTTCAGCTTTTCGATCGCAGGCGAGTGGCCTATTATATTATTCAGATCCGTTTCCACCTGATACAGCTGCGCAAGATGGGATTGATACAGCTCATTCTGGCGCCGGAGGAGCTCTGTCTCCTCATGCAGCCGGTTCGTATCCTGAAAGTCCCGTATCACGCCCTCCGCCATTACGCCTACGATCTCGCCCCGCTCCCGGTCGCCATACCGATAAATGGGCATGCGGTTGCAGATCGTGGCGATGCGCTGGCCCTTGCGGCTCTCTTCCGCTTTGTTCGGCACGGACATGAACCGCCCCAGTTCCTCCTTGCCCTCCTTGAGCACTTTGGGCAGGCGGGTATTGGGGATGACCTCCCTCACCGGCCGCCCGATCAGTTCTTCCTGCGCGTACCCGAGATATGAAGCATATTCCCGTCCGATGAATGTGATGCGTTCCTCGCGGTCTATGGCGATAAAATAGTAGAGAGATTCTAAAATGTCTCTGGCCATACGGTTGAACGACTTTTCATCCATTTGTGCGATTCCCTCCTGATGTCATTCACAGCCAGACAGATTTTCCCGGCAGCCCGCACCGCAGGCGCGGACACTTATTTTTTTACCATGAATGCCGCCCCGCGTCCAGTCCAATTCGATTCGTATCCCGTCATATCCATCCCGCCGGCGGTCTGTCCGTTCGGTCTCTCAGCTCCTGAATCGCCCTTATATCAGCCTTTTCCCCGCGAAAGGAAACGTGTCGCAGGCTATTCCCCCGCGGCACGTTTCCTTTCGCCTTCCTCTCGCAGTATAACCCATTTCAAGCATGCGCCCGGCGGAAAAGCCAGGCAGAGCTACGCCAGCAGCGCCGGGTTAGGTCCCAGTTTATTCCCCCGCTCGTCATAGAGGTAAAACCCGGCTCCGCTCTTTTTCCCGCAGAATCCGGCCTGCACCATCTTCCTCAGCAGAGGAGCCGGACGGTACTTCGGGTCGCCCAGCTGTGAGTAGAGCACGTCCATCACAGCCATCAGGATGTCAACTCCCGCCATATCGCAGAGCTCCAGAGGCCCCATGGGGTGATTGCAGCCATATTTCATGCCGTTGTCCACATCCTCCACGGAGCCGATCCCCTCGTCGACGATCTGAATGGCCTCGTTGATCATTGGGTCCAGCATCCGATTGACGATGAATCCGGGCATGTCCTTGGAGACGATGAGCACCTTTCCCAGCCTCGCCCCGATCTCCCGCGCCCGCGCAAGCGTCTGCTTCGAGGTGCGCAGCCCGCAGATGATCTCAAGCAGCTTCATCGCGGGGACCGGGGAAAAGAAATGCATCCCCACGAATCGCTCCGGGCGCTTCACCGCCGCGGCCAGGGCCGTCACGGACAAGGAGGAGGTGTTGGAGGCGATGAGCGTGTCCGGCCCGCACAATTCGGAGATTTGAGCAAAGATCGCCTTCTTCGCCTCAAAATTTTCATAAATTGCCTCGATCACCGTTCCCGCGCCGGCGCACGCGGCGATCTCGTCCGACAACTCCAGCCGGGACAGGCATCTGTCCATCTCATCCCGCGTCATTTTCCCTTTTTCCACTCTGCGGGCAAGCCGCCCTCTGATCCCGGCCCCGGCCCGCTCCAAAACGGCCGGGTCCATATCGTTGAGGGTCACCGTATAGCCGTTTTGGATCGCGACCTGTGCGATTCCGCTGCCCATGAGCCCGCCGCCCACGATAAAAATACGTTCCTGTTGCATTTGTTCCCCTCCGAATCAGATCAGCTGATGATACTTCAGCAGTTCCAGCAGGCCCTTGTCCCGGAACCTCGTCAGTTCTTCGTTCGTCCGCCCGGTACCCGGGGCGCGCCGCTGCATGATGCGCCGGATCTCCTGCGGCGCCTCCGTGCGGAAAAACCGCTTCGCTTCCTCCGGCCAGTGATCCCAGGTACACATGGACATCTGTACAAATGACACACACGGTCTTTTATGCAGGGCCGTTTTCCGGGAAGCTGCGGGCATATGAAAACGCCTGGCCGAAATGGATCATTCCGGCCAGGCGTTTACTTTTGCAGTATCGCAGGTCCCTGCGGTTTCAGTTGCGTCCGTGCAGATAGACGATATAGTCGTACTTGTCGGCGACAAGCTTGATGATGCTGTACTCAAACGGCCCCTGCTCCACATTGGATATCCGCTTGCTGCACAGCAGCGGCGAGCCGATGGGGATCTTCAGGATCTGGGCGTCTGTGAAGCTTGCGCTGACGGCGGACAGACGTTCCCATGCGTCCTTGATGATGATGTTGTACCGCTGTTCCAGAAACGCGTAGAGGCCCACAAACTGATTGGCATACTGATCCAGGCCCGGCACGATGTTTTCCCGCAGATAATTCGTCATCAGGGCAATGGGCTGGCCGTCTGCGCACTGGACGCGCTGCATGAAATACACCGCCGCCTCCGGCGGCAGATCCAGCTCGTCCACCACAAAGGACGGCGGCTTGATGCGCTCGATGCTCATGGCCTGCGTGGTCACGATATGCCCTTTTTCCCGCAGGGTCTCGGTAATGGAAGAGACGTAGTTGAGCCGCTGGGTGGTGGAAATGTTCAGGACCTCCGTGCCCCGCCCCTGGCGGACATTGAGGTATCCCTCCCCCGCCAGCAGGCCGATCGCCTTGCGCACAGTGGTCCGGCTGACCTGGAATTGCTTCTCCAGTTCGCTCTCGGTGGGCAGAAGGGTACCGGGCTCGTAGACCTTTTCCTTGATCCGGCGCTTGAGTTCCGTATAGACTCTCTGGTACGCGGCAATGGCTTTCATCCTAGTCTCCCCCTTACTCAGGTAGTTGCAGCATCCCAAGCAAAACGGGTATCAGACGAATTCAATGGATCGTGTATCCGCCGTCCACCACCAGGTTGGAGCCCGTGACCATATTGGACGCCTCGCACGCCAAAAACAGCGCCGCGGCGGCGATCTCCTGAGGCTTGCAAAAACGGCCCGCCGGCGTATTTGCGATTGCGGTATCGTGGATCTCCCCCTCGGTCCAGTATCCGACAATGATGGGCGTTTCCGTAGCCGTGGGAGAGATCGCGTTGACCTGGATACCATACTTACCCCATTCGTAGGCCAGGGACTTGGTCATGGAAATGATCCCGGCTTTGCTGGCGCTGTATGCGACGTGCTTGTCGATGGCTACGATACCCGCCTGAGAGGCCAGGCTGATGATCTTTCCTCCGTTTCCCGCCCGGATCATCTCCCGGCCCACCCGCTGGGCCATGAGGAACGTACCGGTCAGATTGATGTCAATAACCTTCCTCCAGGTCGTCTCCTCCATGTTTTCTGCCCATTCAATGTCTCCAACGCCTGCACTGTTTACAAGTATATCAATTCTTCCAACCCCTGTCAACACAGCGCTTACCGCCTCGTTTACCGAGTCCGAGCGCGAGATATCCACCGCAAACGCCCGGCCGTTTGGGAGCTTTTCCGCCACAGCCCGGGCGTGCTCCAAATCGATGTCCAGCACGCACACCGTCGCTCCGCGCTGCGCGAAAAGCTCTGCCGTGGCCAGCCCGATGCCGGAGCCGCCGCCGGTGATCACCGCGACCTTGCCATCCAGGCGGAAATCGTTGCAATAAGGTTTGCTTACCATGTTTTTCATCCTTTCCCTTGCATTTTATCGGCTTTCATACATAAAATCGCCCAGATCCGCCGCCATGTCGCAGATCCGCCGGAAAACCGGAAGCAGCTTTTCATACTGCGCCGCCCGCTCCGGGTCGGGCCGGCAGCTGCGCTGAATGTGGTGGAGCGCGTCGACGCCGCTGTAATCCTTCCACCAGCCCAGCGCCCGGGCGGAGATGGCCGCCGCCCCGATGGAGGCGGCATCCTGATCGATGTTGCTCTTGTTGATCGTCATGCGGAACACGTCGGCAAACATCTGCATCCAGAAGGGGCTCTTGCTGCCTCCGCCGCACATGAGCAGCTGTTCGGACAACTTTGTGCTGCGCGCCAGCGTCTCCAGCGACAGACGAAGGTTGAGCGCGATGCCCTCCATCGTGGCCCGCACCATGTCCTCCCGGGTCGTCCCCAGGTGAAGGCCCATAAAGGCCCCCCGGATATGGATGCTCTTGTCCTGAGAGGTGCCGCCAGCCAGGCTGGGATTGAAAAAGATCCCGTTGGAGCCCACCGGCACGCGCTCGGCCCAGCCGTCCATGATCTGATAGGCGCGCCCCTCGTCCGTAATATCCCGGCACAGGGTCTCGCGCGCCCACCGCAGCGAACTGCCGCCGGCAAAAATGGAAAACGCGGAGGTGTAAAGCTCCTCTTGGATGTGGGCGAACACATAGGGGCGGGTCACCGGGTCCAGCACCGGCTGCTGGGAATTGATGGGCAACCAGCTGGAGGAACCCAGAGAGAGATAGACCCGGCCCGCCGTCGGACCGACCGCCCCCAGAGCCATACAGGCGTTGTCCACGCCGCCGCAGGCCACCGCGGTCCCGGCGCAAAGCCCCGTCTCCGCCGCCGCCTCCGCCGTCACCCGGCCCACGATCTGATGGGGCGCCCCCGGTTCGGTGAACAGGCTGCGCGGCAGCCCGGCCGCCTCCAGCAAGTCCTCCCGCATGCAGTGCCGGCGCAGGTCGTACGCCCCCGTGCCGGAGGCATAGGACCAGTCCGTTGCGATCTCGCCGGTGAGGCGGAAGTTGATATAGTCTTTGGACCCCAATACGCGGAAGGTGCGGGAAAAAACGTCGGGCTCGTGCTTTTTCAGCCACATCAGCTTGAAAATAGAGTAGCAGGGCGCCGGAAACCCGTTTCCGGTGGTCATATACCACTGCGTCTCATCGACCCGGGTGAAAAAGTCCGCCGCCTCTTCCTGGGCCCGGGTATCCGACCAGATGGGGACCCGGTCCTGCAGGACCCTCCCCTTCCCGTCAATGGGAACAGATACCAGGCTGTGTCCGGACAGGGACACGCAGGCGACTTCCTCCGGCGCTGTCCCGCTCTGCTCCAGCAGCTGCGCCGTGCTCTGCACCACACCCTGCCACCACGCCTCCGGGCGCTGCTCATGCATATTGGGTCCGGGATATTCCGTTTCATATTCAATGAATACCTTCGCCAGCGTCTTGAGTTCCTGGTCATAGAGCGAGGCCTTCACGCCGCCTGTGCCCAAGTCATAGGCAATGAGCTTCATTTCCATCAACCCCCTATATCAGAATGGCTGGTTTAGTATCTCCGTTTTTCCATATTACAAAGATAATTATCTTTTGTCAAGATTAAATATAATATTTCCTTTCAAAATACCAAAAAATTTGTTGCATTTCGTGCTATGCATATATATTTTGCACAATTTTATCGAAAAAATCTTGTGCTATATTCCAAATTCATATCTATTGACCTAAAAAGATAATTATGTTATGATTGCCACATCAGATTTGTGACCGAAAAGTTTAAACAGACCAGTATAGTGTGTGACGGAGGCGAAGGGCATGAAGGACTTGACGTCCAGACAGGCTGCCGCAATGATCGACATCAGCACGGTTCGGACCCAGCACGACTTTCAGGATATTGAAAAAGCCGTGGAATATGCAAAGAGATATCACTTCATCAATGTCCACGCGCTGCCATGCTGGGTGCGGAAGCTGTCGGAGATGCTGCGGGACGTGGACGACGTCTACGTGGGCGCTCCCGTCGGGTTTCCTTCCGGGGCCCACAAAACCTCCGTCAAGATCATGGAGGCCGAACAGCTCCTGGAGGACGGCGTTCAGGAAATGGACATCGTCATGAACGTAGGGAAATTCAAAAACGGCGATTATAACTACGTCAGGGAGGAGCTTCGGGAGATCGTCGGCATGACCGACCACCGGGTCCTGACCAAGGCCATTATCGAAATCAACGCCCTGGACGACGTCGAAATGCTGAAGGCCTGCGACTTAGTCATGGAAAGCGGGGCCGACTTCGTCAAAACGGGCACCGGCTGGATCCCCGGCACCGCCAATCTGGAGCGCATCCGAAAGATCAAGGCGCACTGCGGCTCCGCCATCAAAGTCAAAGCCGCAGGCGGCATTCGCACGCGGGAGGAATTCCTGGCCCTGTGTGAAATGGGCGTGGAGCGCATGGGCATCAACCTGCGTTCGGCCATCAACATCGTGGAGTCTTTCCCCGCATCCCTTTAAGCAGTTTTGCGTTCGCTTCCTTCCAGCGACAGGAGGGACGAAATAGATCAAACAAGCATGGAAAGGATGGTATGAAATGTCAAAGAAGAAGTGGTTGTCTCTGTTTCTCGCAGGTGCTATGCTGATCGGCTGCCTGGCCGGCTGCGGCGGCGGCGGAGAAAGCACCGAGTCCCCCACCGGCGGCGATACCCCCGGCACCACGGAATCCACTGCTCCCGTTGAGAACGATCCCGTCATGGAACTGTTGGGCAACAAGGGCGAGGGGCTGGTCGTGGGCCTGACCGTAAGCGATCTTGCCTCCACCTACATCGTCAGCGCGGCCGAGTATACCCAGAAGCTGCTGGAGGCCGCCGGAGCCGAGGTCCACCTGGTCAACTGCGAATCCAACGCCAGCACCCAGTCCTCTCAGATCGACGATTTCATCACCATGGGCTGCGACGTCATCATGATCCACGCCGCCGACTCTGAAGCCCTGGCCCCCGCCGTGCAGCGCGCCAACGACGCCGGCATCCCCTGCATCGGTTTCAACAAGGAGATCACCGGCGCCGACCTAGCCTTCACCGTAGTGTCCAGCGACAACGTAGCCACCGGCGCCAGCGCCGCCCAGTGGCTGGCCGACAAGGCCAAGGAACTCGGCGTGGAGAACCCCAAGATCGCCGTCATGCAGGGCACGCTGACCCAGAGCGACGCCTATCTGCGCCAGGACGGCATCGAGGAGGTCGCCGCGGCTGAGGGCCTGATGCTCATCAACAACCCCTGCGACTGGGCCAGCGACCAGGCTGAAAGCGCGCTGAGCGACACCCTGACCGCTAACCCCGATCTGTTCGGCATCATCACACACTGCGACTCCATGGATCCCGGCGTCATCTCCGCCCTGCGCCAGGCCGGCAAGGACGGCGCCGCCGGGGAAGACAACCACATCTGGTGGTCCGGCATCGACTGCGACCCTGTGGGCGTTGAAGCCCTGAACACCGGGCTGATGGATGTGTGCGTGGAGCAGTCCCCCCTGACCCTTGCCACCGTCATCGTGAAGGGCGTGCTGGAGTATGTCATCAACGGCGAGGATCTGGGCGGCCAGCTCATCCCCATGGAGACCCGCGTGGTCACCGGCGAGGAGACCAGCGACCCCAACCTGTGGGCCCTGTATGACATGGACTCCGACGAGTTCTGGGTCAACACCGTAAACGCCTGGAACAGCTATCTCAATTAACGCGCAGCGACCCGCTTTGATCCTTCTGGCCGCCCGGCATGCGCCGGGCGGCCAGAAGACAAGGCAGTGCGGACGATGGAGGATACGATATGATACAGGAGAGTCTGGAACTGCGCGGGATCTGCAAGAGTTTTGGCGGCATCCACGCGCTGCAGGACATCAACTTCAAGATGACTGCCGGCAGGATCTACGGGCTGGCCGGGGAAAACGGCGCCGGAAAATCCACCACGATGAAGATCATCAACGGCGCCTATCAGCCGGATGAGGGCGAGATCCTTCTGGACGGGATCCCTGCGCACTTTGCATCCCCCCTGGACGCTCAGCGGGCCGGCATAGGGATGGTCTATCAGGAACTGAATATGCTTCCAGACCTCAATGTGGCGGAGAATATTTTTATCTCCCACCTGTCCGACAACCGCGGCGGGTATATCAACTGGGACCGCCTGCACAAGCGGGCGCACGATCTGCTGCGTCTGCTGGAGATCGACGTGGATACGCACGCCAAGCTGGGAAACCTGCGGGTAGCTTATCAGCAGCTGATCGCCATCGTCCGCGCGCTTTCGTATGACTGCAAGGTCATCATTCTGGACGAGCCCACCTCCGCTCTGACAGACAAGGACGGCAAGCAGGTCATCAAGACTGTACGAAAGCTCAAGGAACTCGGCTATATCGTCATTTACATTTCCCATAAGCTGCAGGAAGTATTGGACGTGACCGACGAGATCATCGTGTTCCGCAACGGCGTGAAGATCGGCGATTACGAGACCGGCACACTGACCGAGCCCGCCCTGGCCGAGCTGATCGCCGGCCGGAAGCTGGAGACCAAATTCCCCAAAAAGAAATTCTCCCGGGGAGAAGAGCTGCTGCGTTTCGAGCACGTCAGCGTGGAGGGGCGCGTGAACGACGTCTCCTTCTCCCTGCACAAAGGCGAGATCCTGGGGATCGCCGGCCTGCTGGGCGCGGGCAAGACCGAAGTCGCCAAGGCGCTGTTTGGCGTGTTCGGGCGCGGCCATCCCAAATTCAGCGGGGACATCTACCTCCACGGGAAAAAGCTCAAATGCCGCAGTCCCGGGGAGGCCATCCGCAGCAAGATCGGCCTCGTGCCGGAGGATCGGGCTCAGGAGGGCCTGATCACCTCTATGTCGATCTATGACAACATCCTCATGGTGTCGCTGGGAAAGATCTCCCGCTTCGGCTGGATGAACGTGAAAAAGGGCCGCAAGACCGCCGACGAGATGGTCCGCAAGCTGGAGATCAAATGCGGCCGCATCGAGCAGCCGGTCAACGACCTGTCCGGCGGCAATCAGCAGAAAGTCGTGCTGGCCAAGTGGATGGCCATGGGCGCGGAGATCATCGTATTTGACGAACCCACCCGCGGCATCGACGTAGGCGCAAAGGTGGCCTTCTATGAGCTGATGAACGACCTGGTGGAGAGCGGCGTGGGGGTCATCATCATGTCCTCCGAGCTGGAGGAGGTCAAAAGCATGTCCGATTCCCTGGTCGTGCTCCGGGAAGGGCAGATATCAGCCACCTTTGACTCCGACCAGGTCCAGCTGCCGGATATCCAAGAATATTTATGAGGTGACCCAGCCATGAAACAACAAACGCTGAAAAAACTGATCTCCTCCGAGGTCGCCATTCTGCTGGTCCTGCTCCTGCTGTGCGTCGTCGTCTCCATCATCACGCCGTCTTTCGCCACACCGACCAACATCCTCAACCTGCTCCAGCGCACCGCCTCCACCGGCGTGGTGGCCATCGGCATGACATTTGTCATCGCCACCAGCGGGATCGACCTGTCCGTGGGCGGGCAGGTGACGCTGATCGGCATCCTTGCCGCCTACGCCTTTGAAAGCGGCATGTCTATCCCCGTGGTGGTGCTGATGATCTTTGCTCTGGGCATCGCTTTCGGCGCCTTCAACGGCCTTTTTATCGCCAAGCTGAAATTCCCGGCCTTTATGGTCACCCTGTCTCTCCAGCTGATCACCTACGGCTTCTCCCTCTACCTCACCACCGGCAGATCCATCCTCATCAACTGCGAAGGATATGATTTCTGGGGCCTCGGGCGGGTCGCAGGGATCCCTGTGCCGATCATCATCTTTATCGTCGTCACCGTCCTCGGCCTTGTTATCATGAAGAAGTTTACGATCGGCCGGAAGATCCTGGCGGTGGGCAGCAACGAGAAAGGCGCCTGGTACGCCGGAATCAACGTGGTCAAAACCACCTTTATCGCATACATCATCGCCGGGATCACCGCCTCCATCACCGCCATCATCCTCAGCTCCAAGCTGATGTCCGCCACCCCCACGCTGGGCGACAACCTGGAACTGGACGCCATCGCGGCCGTGGTCATCGGCGGCACGAGCCTCTCCGGCGGCAGCGGCTTTATCATCGGCACCGTGGCCGGCTCTCTCATCATCGAAGTCATCACCAACTGGATGACGCTGGAGAGCATCGACCCCTTCCTGCGGGACGTGGTGAAGGGCGCAATCATCCTGCTGGCCCTGCTGATCGACAATATCCGCCGGGGCAAGCTGACCAAGAACGACTTTGCCGGCTGAGCGCATCGCCGCGCCCATTCAAACAGAAAGGAAGCAGTCGATATGGAAAAGATGAAAGCTTGGGTCACCACGGCCAAAGACGTCCTGGAGCTCCAGGAGCGCCCCATCCCCGAACTCAAGGGCAACGAAGCCCTTGTCAGGATCCGGGCCATGGGCATCTGCGGCTCTGACCAGCACTATCTCCACGATTGGAAGATCGGGGACCTGGTCCTCACCGAGCCGTTGGTCCTGGGGCATGAGTGCTCCGGCGAGGTGGTCAAGGTCGGCCCGGAGGTCACAAGGGTCAAAGTGGGCGACCGGGTAGTCGTGGAACCCGGCATCGCCTGCGGCAAGTGCGTCTACTGCAAGTCAGGCAAATACAATCTCTGCCCCGATATGCAGTTCATGGGCCAGCCGCCTACGGACGGCTGCCTGCAGGAATATGTAGCCTGGCCCGACGACCTGCTCTTTAAAATGCCCGATGACATGACCTATCAGCAGGGCGCGCTCATCGAGCCGTTCACCGTGGCCCTGCAGGCCCTGCGCCTGAGCCAGTTCTCCTTCAGCAGCAGCGCGGTAGTCGTGGGGGCCGGCACCATCGGCCTGATGACCATTCAGGCGCTGAAGGCCGCCGGCGCCGGGCGGATCATCTCCGTCGACGTCAATCCCTTCAAGCTGGAGATGGCCAGGAAAATGGGCGCCACCGACACCATCAACTCCGCCGAGGTGCAGGACCTCCCGGGCTGCGTGCGCGCCATGACGGACGGGCTGGGCGCCATGTACGGCTATGAATGCTGCGGCCTGGAGAGCACCTATTATGAAATGGCCTCCCTGGTGCGTGACGGCGCCACCGTCACGCTCATGGGCCTGCTCCCCGAGGACGGAAACAAGATGCCCATGACAAACAGCGTGCTGCGTGAGATCAAATATCACACCGTCATCCGCTACACCAACGTCTTTGCCGAAGCGCTCACCCTGCTCCACTACGGCCGGGCCGATATCACGCCCGTGCTCTCCCATCAGTTCCCCTTCTCCCAGGCGGACAAGGCATTCCACGAGGCCATGACCAACAAGAAGGACGCCATCAAGGTCATGATCAACTTCTGAAAGCGGGCGGCAGCGATGATGATGAAACAAGTGGAGCTTGTGCGGCCCAGAGTCTTTGCACTCCGCCAGGTCCCCCGCCCAAAGCCCGCGCCCAACGAGGCCCTGATCCGGGTAAAGGCAGTGGGGATCTGCGGCTCTGATATCCACGCCTACTATGGGGAGCATCCCTTCATGTCATGCCCTATCGTCATGGGGCATGAGGCTGCGGGGGAGATCGTTGAACTGGGCGCCGAAGCGGCGGGACTGTCCGTCGGCCAGCGGGTGGTGCTCCGTCCCCAGCAGGTCTGCGGCGCCTGCCATATGTGCCGGCACGGCCGCTATAATATCTGCAGGGACCTGAAAGTGATCGGATGCCAGTCCACCGGCGCCAGCTCGGAATATTTCTCCGCCGACGCGTCCCTGTTCTATCCCCTGCCCGACGCGCTGCCCTATGACGAGGGCACCATGATAGAGCCCCTGGCCGTTGGCATCCACGCTGTAAAACAAGCCGGGGACGTGCGCGGAAAGAATATACTCGTCATCGGCGCCGGCACCATCGGCAACCTGCTGGCCCAGAGCGCCATGGCTATGGGCGCGGCCAAGGTGATGATCACCGACGTAGCCGACCAGAAGCTCCGGCTGGCCAGGCAGTGCGGCATCCCCTGTCCCGTCAATGTGGCCGGGCAGGATCTGAGCCGCGCCATGGAGGAAGCCTTCGGGCCAGACGGGGCTGACGCCGTGTACGAGTGCAGCGCCAATCCCAGGGCACTGGATCAGATCCTCACCCTGGCCAGGAAGGGCATCCCCATCGTCGTGGTGGGCGTATACAGCGGCCACGCGCCGGTGAACCTGGCCAATCTCCAGGATCGGGAATACCGGCTGATCGGTTCCCTGATGTATGTCCACGAGGACTATGTGCAGGCCATCGAGCTGGCCGGAGCAGGCAAGATCCAGCTCAGGCCCCTCATCTCCCGGGAGTTCCCTCTGGAGCAGGCGCAGGAGGCCTACCGCTATATCGAGGCGCAGAAGGGTCTGGCGCAGAAGGTGATCCTCACTGTTTGAGTATGAAAGCCGGCATGGTCGGTTTTCCTCCCTGTTTCCTTCTTTTTCTCCCAGAAAAGCGCAGAAGAGCGCTGCACGATGTGCAGCGCTCTTCTGCGCTTTTGCGGCGATCCGAGCGGCCGGAGCGTCACGCCCCGCTCACGCGGTAAACGGTGGTGTGGCGGTAGGTCTCTCCCGCTTTGAGCAGCGTGGAGGGGAACCCGCTGTGATGGACGGCGTCGGGCCAGGCCTGGGCCTCCAGACAGAAGGCGGAGCGGGGGCCGTAGGCCGCGCCCGCCTTGCCGGGCGTACCGTCCAGATAGTTGGCGGTGTAGAACTGCAGGCCCGGCTGGGTGGTCAGGCACTCCAGCGCCAGGCCCCCGGCAGTCACCCGGGCCGCCGGAGCCAGAGGGCCGCAGGGCTCGCCATGCAGGACGAAATTGTGGTCGTAGCCATTGCCCAGCCTGAGCTGGGGGTGTTCCATGGCCAGGCCGGCCAGGATGTCCCTGGGCTGCCGCAGGTCGAAGGGGGTGCCCTCCACGGGCAGCAGGCGCCCGGTGGGAACGCTGGTCTCGTCCGCCTCGGTGATGGCGGAGGAGAAGATCGCCGCGCTGTGCCCCGCCAGACTGCCGGCGTCATGGCCCATCAGGTTGAAGTAGGCGTGGTTGGTGAGGTTACACAGGGTATCCGCATCGCTCTGCGCCCAGTAGTCCAGCGTAAGGGCCCCCTCCTCGGTAAGGGCATAGGTCACCTGCACCTTCAATGTGCCGGGAAAACCCTCGTCCCCGGCGGGGCTCACATGGGTAAGCGCCAGGGCGCCGTCCTCCTCCCGGGCCTTCCACACCGCCTCATTGAAGCCGTGGATCCCCCCGTGCAGGCAGTTGGGGCCGCTGTTGGCCGCCAGGGGATAGCGGACGCCCCCGAGCTCGAAGGCCGCCCCGCCGATGCGGTTGGCCACCCGCCCCACCAGCGCGCCCAGATACTTGTCCTGGGCCTCATACTGGGCCAGGGTGGTACAGCCCAGCAGGATGTCCCTGGGGCCGCCGGGCGCGGGGACCAGCCAGGAGCGAAGGGCCCCGCCGTAGGTGAGCACCTGCACCCTGTGCCCCCCTGCCCGCAGGGTCCACAGGTCTACCTCCTCCCCGGCGGGCGTGGTCCCGAAGGGGATCTTTTTCAGCTCTGCCATAGACTATACCTGCCCCAAAAAGCGCAGGAATGCCTCCCTTCCTTCCGGGGTGCGCTTGTACACTCCGGCGTCCTCCAGCACCTGGGCGAAGACCAGGCCGGTCTCCTTCTCCACGATGGGCAGGGCGTTGTCCGCGGTGATGGTGTAGTTGGGTGCAAACGCCTCCGCCCAGTCCGCGTGATGGGCGGTAAGGGGATCGGCATGCAGGTCTTCCCCCTTTGCCAGGTGCTCCGCCACCGCCGCCAGCTCGGTCTTCAGCCGGGCGGGAAGGACGGCCAGGCCCATGACCTCGATAAGGCCGATGTTCTCCTTTTTGATGTGGTGGAGCTGGGCGTGGGGATGATAGAGCCCCAGGGGGTGCTCAGGCGTGGTCAGGTTGTTGCGCAGCACCAGGTCCAGCTCGTAATCCGCACCACGCCGCCGGGCGATGGGGGTGATGGTGTTGTGGGGTTCCCCGTCGGTCTGGGCGAAAATGACGGCCTTCTCGTCGGTATATCCCCGCCAGGAGACGAGGATGCGGTCGGCCAGGTCCACCAGGCGCTCCGGGTCCGCCGCCGTCAGGCGCACCACCGACATGGGCCACTTGACGATGCCGGCGCGCACATCCCCATATCCCGGGAAGGAGACCAGGGTCTCCACCGGGGCTTTGGCCATGGCGAAGGTGTACCGGCCGCCCTGGAAGTGGTCATGGGCCAGGATGGAGCCGCCCACGATGGGCAGGTCGGCGTTGGAGCCCACGAAGTAATGGGGGAACTGGCCCACGAAGTCCAGAAGCTTGGCAAAACAGGCCCGGTCGATCTTCATGGGCACATGCTCCTGATTGAGGCAGATGCAGTGCTCGTTGTAGTAGACATAGGGGGAGTACTGCAAGAACCAGGGGGAGCCGTTGATGGTGATGGGCACAATGCGGTGGTTCTGCCGGGCGGGGTGGTTCACCCGGCCGGCATAGCCCTCGTTCTCCGCGCACAGCTGGCACCGGGGATAGGCCGAGGCGGGCAGGTTCCGGGCGGCGGCGATGGCCTTGGGGTCCTTTTCCGGCTTGGACAGGTTGATGGTGATGTCCAGTTCCCCGTATTCGGTCTCCGCCTTCCACTGCATGTCCTTGGCGATACGGTCCCGGCGGATGTAGTTGGTGTCCTGGCTGAAGCGGTAGTACCAGTCGGTGGCCTTTTCCGGGTCCTCCTGGCAGAGGGCGCGGAAGGTCCCGATGACCTGGGCCGGACGCGGGGTGAGCCGGCCCATGAGCTCTGAGTCGAACAGGTCCCGGTACACCACCGAATCCTCCTCCAGCACGCCCCGCGCATACGCGTCGTCCAGCAGGGCCTCCAGCACCGGCGCCAGCTCCACCGGCCGGTCCGCGGGAGCGGGGCCGGAAAAGCCGTCCAGCTTCAGGGCGTCCAGGACGGTATTCACCGCCCAGGTTGTCTCGCAGGGTTCGATGAGGCCGGTGTGGAGGGCATAGGACACCAGCTGGGAGATGGCTTCATCCCGCTCCATGTTCAGCCCTCCTCAAAGCCGTTGGGGTGATTCTTGTGCCAGGCCCAGGCGGAGGCGACGATGGTCTCCAGATCGGCGTACTGGGGCTTCCAGCCCAGGACGGTCTTGGCCTTCTCCGAGGAGGCCACCAGCTGGGCCGGGTCGCCGGGGCGGCGGGGGGAGATGACCTGGGGGATGGGGTGGCCGGTGACCTTGCGGGCCACATCCACCACTTCCTTTACCGAGAAGCCCACGCCGTTGCCCAGGTTGAACACGTTGTTCTCCCCGCCGGAGAGCAGGTAGTCCAGGGCCAGGATGTGGGCCTGGGCCAGGTCGGTGACGTGGATATAGTCCCGGATGCAGGTGCCGTCGGGGGTGGGGTAGTCGTCCCCGAAGATTCCCACATGCTCCCGCTGGCCGTTGGGCACCTGGAGGATGATGGGGATAAGGTGGGTCTCCGGGTCGTGGGCCTCGCCGATGGCCCCGGAGGGGTGGGCGCCGGCGGCGTTGAAGTACCGCAGGGCCACATAGCGCAGGCCGTGGGCCAGGGACACCCAGCCCATCATCTGCTCCATAGACAGCTTGGTATTGCCGTAGCAGTTGGTGGGCACGGTCTTGTCGCTCTCCAGGATGGGCACCCGCTCGGGCTCGCCGTAGGTGGCGGCGGTGGAGGAGAAGACGATCTTGTCCACTCCGTGCTCCACCATGGAGCGCAGCAGTACCATGGTGCCGTAGAGGTTGTTGTCATAGTACTTCAGGGGGTCGGACATGGACTCCCCCACCTGGGAGGAGGCGGCGAAGTGGATGACCCCCTCGATGTCCTCGGCCTGGAAGAGGGTGTCCAGGGCGCCCTTGTCCCGGATGTCCAGCTGGTAGAACCGGGCCTTGGGGTGGACGGCGGCCCGGAAGCCGGTCTGCAGATTGTCGGCCACCACCACGTCGCGGCCGGCGTCGATAAGCTCATAGACTGTATGGGAGCCGATGTAGCCGGCCCCGCCCAATACTAAGATCGCCATATTATACGCGCTCCTTTCACAATGCTGTGTACATTACGGGCACAGGACATATCCGCCCACCGGGCGGATGCTCAGCACATGGCAGCACTCCGCGCCCAGCGCCCGCTCGGTCTCGGCCTTGAAGCGCTCCAGGCTGTCCAGGGGGACGAAGGCCTGGACCGTGCCGGCGAAGCCGCCGCCGTGGACCCGGCAGGCCCCCTGGCCCTTCAGCGCCCGCCGGGCCACCGTCAGGGCAACGGCCATGGCCTGCTCCGCCACTGCGCCGGCGGGGGTGATATCCTGAAGCAGTTCCCAGGAGGAGCGGCCGGACTCGGTCACCAGGGCCAGGAAGGCGTCCATATCGCCCCGGGCCAGGGCGTCAGCCTCCCGCTCCACCCGCCGGTCATCGGCAAAAAAGTGCAGGGCGCGGAGCACCGCCCGGTCCCCCACGGCCTCCCGCAGGGCGGGCAGATGGGCGATCACCTGGGCCTCCTCCACCTCCCGCAGCACGCGCTTGCCAAAGTAGGCGGCCACCGCTCCCATCTCCTGGGGAACGGCGGCATATTCGCCGGTGAGGTCGGCGTGGCTGGCCCCCGAGTCGATGATGCACAGGGCGTAGCCCAGGCCGGCCAGATCCACCGCCACCGGCCGCACCACCGGCTCGGCCGGGTCGGCAAAGTCGATGGCCACCGCCCCGCCCACAGAAGAGGCCATCTGGTCCATCAGGCCGCTGGGCTTGCCGAAGTAGTCGTTCTCCGCCTTCTGCCCCATCTGAGCGATCTCCACGGCGGTGAATCGGTCCTGGCAGAACAGGTGGTTCTCGATGACCCCCAACAGCACCTCGCAGGCCGCCGAGGAGGACAGGCCGGAGCCGGGCAGCACGTCGGAGACGGCATAGGCGTCAAAGCCCCCGGCGGGGAAGCCCCGCTTGGCCGCCTGCTCCGCCATGCCCCGCACCAGGGAGGCGGTGGTCTCGTTCTCCTCCGGCCGGGGGCCCTTTCCGTCCAGCCGGACCTCCACCAGCGGCCAGCCCTCGGACTGGAAGCGGATGGTGTCCGTCCCATTGGGGGCGGCGCAGGCCAGAAAGTCCACGTTCACCGACGCGGCCAGTACCCGGCCGCGCTGATGGTCGGTGTGATTGCCGCAGATCTCAGTGCGCCCGGGGGCGGAGCAGAGGGTGACAGGGGTGTTGTCCCCCGCCCCGAAGGTCTTCTGAAATCCGTCCAGCACCCGGGTCACCCGGGTGCGGTCGGGGCGGCCCCCCGCCAGCCGGGCCAGGTCGGCGTCCAGCGCCCCGGCCAGCAGCGCCTTGCGTACAGCGCCCAATTCTTGCATATTGCTTCCTCTTTTCCTTGCAGGCGGTCCTTCCGCCCGGTTATGTCCCAGGCATCCCGGCGGGATACCCGGAGAAAGCCGCCGCGAAGCAGAGTGAGCGTTTATCTGCTTTGCGGCGGCTTACCGTCTTTTGTTGATCTGTGATTACTTCTTCTGGACGTACTTCAGGCAGTCCAGCATCACGGCCACCAGAATGATGATGCCGGAGAACACGAACTGCAGGTTGGCGTCGATGCCCAGAACGGTGAGGGAGTAGGTGAGGGCGGTGAAGATAAACACGCCCACCACGCAGCCGGAGATCTTGCCGATGCCGCCGGTGAAGGACACGCCGCCCACCACGCAGGCCGCGATGGCGTCCATCTCCCAGCCCTGGCCGTAAGCGGCGGAGCCGGAACCGGTCATGCGGATGCACTCCAGCCAGGAGCCGAAGCCGTACAGAACGCCCGCCAGAACGAAGGCGCCCACGGTGACCCAGAACACCGAGATGCCGGAGACGGAGGCCGCCTCAGGGTTGCCGCCCACGGCGTACAGGTTCTTGCCGAAGGTGGTCTTGTTCCAGATGAACCACACCACGATCACCGCGGCCACCGCCCACAGGATAATGGTGGGGAAGCCGCCGATGCGGGGGATGATCATCCTGGGGATGGACCCGTCGATAGCGCCGAAAGAGGTGCCCTTGGTGGAGTAGGTCACCAGGCCGAAGATCACCAGCATGGTGGCCATGGTGGAGATGAAGGGGTGCATTTTAAACTTCGCGGTGAAGAAGCCGGCGATGGTGGTGAACACCGTGCACAGCACCACGCACACCACCAGGGCCAGGAATACCCGGACCAGGACGGGCAGGCCGGAGAAGTCAAACACATGGCCGAACACGCCGCCGGTGTTGGGGCCGTTGTGCATGACGATGGTGGCCGCCGTCATGCCCATGCCCACCATACGGCCGATGGACAAATCGGTGCCGGCCAGCAGGATCAGGCCGGCCACGCCCAGGGCCAGGAACATACGGGGCGAAGCCTGGGACAGGATGTTCAGGATGTTGCTGGCCGTGAGCAGGGGCGTGTCCTTGACGATGGGGGTAATGACGCACAGGGCGGCGAAGATGACGATGATGGCGATATACAGGCCGTTGCGCAGCAGGAAGTCCCGGCGGTTGAAGGTGTACTTGTAGTTCTCCCACCGCTGGGCCATGGACTCGCCGAAGGTGAACTTGGACATGCGCAGCATGTCAATCAGGTGATACTTGTGGCTGAAGGCGGCGTGCCGGCGGTCCTTGCTCTCCTGCAGGTCCTTGGACAGCTGCATCTTGGCGTCGAACAGGCGGTTTTTCTGGACGTACTTCTCGTCCTTGATCTCCCCCTGGTCGGTGAGCTTGGAGAGGGTCTCCTGGTGCTCCTTGTTGAGCTGGTCCACCAGCTGCTGGTACCGCTCCTGGGCGGCGGCCGTCTCCGCTTTGCCGCTGGCCTCCACGGCCTGATAGTAATCCTTGTCGAAATGCTCTTTCAGGTAGCTCTCGCCCTGGGCAATGAGCTGGGAGATCTCGGCCTTGTTCTTGGCCTCCACCTCTTTGGCCTTAGCCAGGGCCTTGGTGTACTCGGCCCGCTTGGCCGCCTTTTCCTCGGCGGTGTAGATGCGGTCCCGCTTGAGGTCCTCCAGCGCGCTCTGGTACTCCATGACCTTGTCGGTGCCGTCGGCCCGAAGCGCGTCGATCTTCGCCTGGATGCCGCCCACATAGTCGTCAATGGGCTGGCGCAGCTGGGCTTCCTGCTCAGCCGTCAAAATTTTTGTCTGGTCTGCTGCCATGGGATCTCTCACCTCTCATAGGTATTTTGCGCTCAGGCGTAAAAGCTCTTCCTGATCGGTCTCCTTGGTGTTCACGATGCCGGACAGGCGCCCGTTGGACATGACGCCGATGCGGTTGGTAATGCCCAGGATCTCGGGCATCTCGGAGGAGACCACGATGATGGTCTTGCCCTGCTTGGCCATCTGGATGATGAGCTCGTAGATCTCATACTTGGCGCCCACGTCGATGCCGCGGGTGGGTTCGTCCATCATGAAGACCTGAGGGGCCCGCTCCAGCCACTTGCCGAAGATGACCTTCTGCTGGTTGCCGCCGGACAGGCTGGTGATCATGTCGTCCGGGCCCATGCACTTGGTGCGCATGATCTTGATCTCTTTGTTGGTGGCCTTGACCATCTTGGGGGCGGAGAGGGCCGGCCCCACCTTGTACTGCTCCAGGCTGGCGATGGTGGTGTTGAAGGTGAGGTCGCACTTGAGGAACAGGCCGTTGGCTTTGCGCTCCTCGGTGATGAGGGCGAAGCCGTGGTCGATGGCCTGCCGGGCGTTGTTGAAGTTCATCAGGCGTTTTTTGAAATAGACCCGGCCCGCGGCACGGGTACGCACGCCGAAAATGGTCTCCAGCAGCTCGGTGCGCCCGGCGCCCACCAGGCCATACAGGCCGAAGATCTCCCCTTCCTTCACATCAAAGGTGATGTCCTGCAGGTGGGGGGCAAACTTGGTGGACAGGTGCTGGATGGACAAAATAGTGTCGCCGGGGGCGTTGTCCACCGGAGGGAAGCGGCTCTCCAGGGAACGGCCCACCATGGCGGTGATCAGCTCATTCATGTTTGTGTCCCGGGTGGCCTTGGTCATGACCAGGTTGCCGTCCCGGAGCACAGAGATCTCGTCGCAGATCTCGAAGATCTCATCCATTTTGTGGGATATGTAGATCAGGGCGATGCCCTGTTCCTTCAGCATCCGCATCATCTCGAAGAGCTTGTTGACCTCCTGCACGGTCAGGGAGGAGGTGGGCTCGTCCAGGACGATGACCTTGGAGTTGTAGGAGATGGCCTTGGCGATCTCGCACATCTGACGCTGGGAAACGGACATGTTCCGCATCGGCTGGTTCAGGTTGACCGTCATCCCGAGCTTGCGGAAGAGCTCGGCGGCCTTTTTCTTCATGCTGCCCTCGTCCACCACGCCGGCGGAGTTGGTGGGGTAGCGGCCCAGGAACAGGTTGTCGGTGACGTTCCGCTCCAGGCACTGGTTGAGCTCCTGGTGGACCATGGCGATCCCGTTTTCCAGGGCGTCCTTGGGGCCGGAGAAACTGATCTCCTTCCCGTTCAGGTAGATCTTTCCCTCGTCTTTCTGGTAGGTGCCAAACAGGCACTTCATCATGGTAGACTTGCCGGCTCCGTTTTCGCCCATAAGCCCCATGACCGTTCCGCGCTTCACGTCCAGATCAATATGGTCAAGCACCCGGTTGCGGCCGAAGGACTTGCACATACCGCGGATCGACAGGACGATATCGTCTTTCGCATCTGCCATGTTCGATACTCCTTTAGCAGTTTCAGCGAAAAGTCTGATTCTGCCGGGTTTTTTCACAAGACCGCCGCCGAATGGCGCAGTTGAAAAGGCGGGTCGAGGACCAGGCCTTTTCAACTGCGCCATTAGGGAGAGGCCCCCCCGGGAGAGCGCTGTATCTCCCCCGGGAGGCGGTCCTTCTCCCTAATGACGGCTCGTCATGTCGCAGTTATGAGATGTTCCGCCCCATCCCGCAGGGTGTTACTGGCTGAGGATGGTGGTGTAGGAGGCGGCGTTGTCGGTCTTCACCATGTTGATGGCGAAGGCGTCATAGCTGTCCAGGTTGGTCAGGCGGTTGGTGATGTTGGCCTCGGTCTGGCCGTCGCCGCCGATGTACTCCACCTTCAGGTTCAGCAGGTCGTCGTAGTTCTGCAGCAGGGGCTGATAGGTGGAGGACAGGAAGTTATCCGCGGAGTTGTAGATGTTCAGCCACACGCTCTTCTCGGGGTGGGCGGTGGCGTCCAGCTGGTTGGACACGGGGGCGTAGGTCACGGTGGAGACCAGGAAGTCCTCATAGTTCTCCGCGGTGACGGCCACGTTCAGGGCGTAGTAGGAACGGGAGGCCTCGTCATAGTAGTACACGTCGTCGCTGAGCACGTTGCCCGCGTCGTCCTCGGTGCCGATGCCGGTGTCCACGTCCACGCCGTCCAGGGCGTTGCGCAGCACGCGCAGGGTCAGGTAGGCCTGCACGTCGGCGTGCTGGCTGATGGTGCCGCCGTAGCCGTTGGCGATGGCGGCCACCGCGTCGGCGTTGGCGTCATAGCCGAAGGTGGGGACGTTGTTGGCCTGGGACCAGGCGTTGAACATGGCCATGCCCATGCCGTCGTTGTTGGAGACCACCACGTCGATCTGATCGCCGAAGGAGGCGGACCAGGTGTTGATGGCGTTGCCGGCAGTGGCGGCGTCCCAAGTGGCGCCGGCGGAGTTCTTCATCTCCTGGGAGGCCAGCTCACGGACGGTGTAGGTGGTGCCGTTGACCTCGATGGAGCCGTCCTTCACGAAGGTGGAGGAGCCGTCCAGGTTGGTGCCCACGGGAGTGGAATCGACGCTGCCGTCCACTTCCACGGCGGTGCCC